>NZ_CATKQM010000013.1:0-438723 GCF_949768225.1 Pseudomonas sp. IT-P44
AGCCTGGCTCCTACAGGGGGCGTGTGTTTCGGGCAAAAAAAATGGGGCGCATTGAATGCGCCCCATTTTTCGTTACAGCGTCAGATCAGAACGCCGGCACCACAGCGCCTTTGTACTTCTCGAGAATGAAGGCTTTCACTTCCGGGCTGTGCAGCGCGGCAACCAGTTTCTTCATGTCTTCGCTGTCCTTGTCGTCCGGGCGGGCAACGAGGATGTTCACGTACGGCGAGTCGCTGCCTTCAATGACCAGAGCATCCTTGGCCGGATCGAGCTTGGCTTCCAGCGCGTAGTTGGTGTTGATCAGCGCCAGGTCGACCTGGGTCAGCACGCGCGGGATGGTCGCGGCTTCCAGTTCGCGGAATTTCAGGTCCTTGGCGTTCTCGGTGATGTCCTTGACGGTCGACAGGATGTTATTCGAATCCTTCAACTTGATCAGGCCAGCCTTGGCCAGCAGCAGCAAAGCGCGGCCGCCGTTGGTGGCATCGTTCGGGATCACCACGGTGGCGCCGCCCGGCAGCTCGGTCAGTGCCTTGTACTTGCTGGAATAAGCACCCAGCGGTTCCAGGTGCACACCGGCTACGGAAACCAGATTAGTGCCCTTGGCCTTGTTGAACTCATCGAGGTATGGCTGGTGCTGGAAGAAGTTGGCGTCCAGACGCTTTTCCGCCACTTGCACGTTCGGCTGAATGTAATCGGTGAAGACTTTGACCTTCAGGTCCACGCCTTCTTTGGCCAGGGCCGGTTTCACGAATTCGAGGATTTCTGCGTGCGGGACCGGGGTGGCCGCAACGGTCAGGGTGTCGGCGTGGGCAGAAAAGGCTGCAACGGCAGCGAACGCGACGAGTAGTTTTTTCATTCAGCTAACTCCTTGTGAATATCCGCTTGCGGCGCCTGTTTGCGGCGCCCGCCAGCGAAGGGCCTGCTCATAAATTATTTGCGCGAGAAGTGTACGACCAACTTGTCGCCAACCGTTTGCAGCACTTGAACCAACACCAGCAGCAACACCACCGTGACGACCATCACGTCAGTCTGGAAACGCTGGTATCCGAAACGGATCGCCAAGTCACCCAGACCACCGGCGCCCACCACACCGGCCATCGCCGTGTAGGACACCAGTGTAATAGCTGTCACCGTAATCGCCGCGAAGATGCCCGGGCGGGCTTCCGGCAGCAAGGCGTTGGTGATGATCTGACGTGTCGTCGCGCCCATGGCCTGGGTCGCTTCGATGATGCCGCGATCCACTTCACGCAAGGCGGTTTCCACCAGACGCGCGAAGAACGGCGTGGCACCGACCACCAGCGGCGGAATCGCACCGGCGACACCCAGCGAAGTGCCGGTGATCAACACGGTGAACGGGATCATCACAATCAGCAAAATGATGAAGGGCAATGAACGCAGGATGTTCACCACCAGCGACAACATCGCGTATACGCCTTTGGCTTCCAGCAACTGACGCGGGCTGCAGAGAAACAACAGCACGCCCAGCGGCAGGCCCAGCAAAACGGTGAACAGCAGCGAACCGCCGAGCATCAGCAGGGTGTCGCCGGTGGCCAGCCAGATTTCGAACCAATCGATGTTGGCGAAAAACGTTGTCAGAGCTTCCATTAACGAAGCACCTCCATATGAACGTCAGCCGCGGTGAAGCGGGCAAACGCCGCCTCCATGTCGCCGCCGGTGACCGCCAGGGTCAGTTGCCCATAGGGGATGTCTTTGATGCGGTCGATACGACCGGCCAGAATGCTGTAGTCCACGCCCGTTTCCCGCGCGACGGTTCCCAGCAATGGCGCGTAGGTCGCTTCGCCCTGGAAGGTCAGACGCACGATTCGGCCCGGCACGTGAGCAAAGTCGTCGCGCTGTTCGCTTTCGTCGATCTGCTCGTCTTCTTGCACGAAGCGTTTAGTGGTCGGGTGTTTCGGGTGCAGGAACACCTCAGCGACCGAACCTTGCTCGACGATCACGCCAGCGTCCATCACGGCCACCTGGTCGCACACGCGACGGATCACGTCCATCTCGTGGGTGATCAGGACAATGGTCAGTTTCAGTTCGCGGTTGATCTCGGCCAGCAGTTGCAGGACCGACGCCGTGGTCTGCGGGTCCAGTGCACTGGTGGCTTCATCGCACAGCAGGATTTTCGGTTTGGTCGCCAGTGCGCGGGCAATGCCGACACGCTGCTTCTGGCCGCCCGACAACTGCGCCGGGTACTTTTTGGCGTGGTCGGACAAACCTACCCGCGCCAGCAACTCGGCGACACGCTGGTCGATCTCGCCACGCGACAGTTCACCGGCGAGGGTCAGCGGCAGTGCGACGTTGTCGGCCACGGTCTTGGAAGCCAGCAAGTTGAAGTGCTGGAAAATCATCCCGACCTGCTGACGGAAGCGCCGCAAGCCGCTGGCGTCGAGCGCGGTGACTTCTTCGCCGTCGACGATGATCTTGCCGCCACTGGAGTTCTCCAGGCGATTGATCAGACGCAGCAGGGTACTTTTTCCCGCACCGGAATGACCGATCAGGCCGAAAACCTGACCGTTCTCAATCGACAGACTGGTCGGGTGCAGGGCGGGAATATCCTTACCGGCGACGCGGTAGGTTTTGTGGACGTTTTGAAACTCGATCACGTAGCGAACCTTGTGGGGCGCGTTGAATAAGGATCAGCGGTTAGCCGGGCGCGCATTTTAGCCTGTCCGTATAGAGGTTATTAGCATTTATTCCGCATTCAACCTTTCATTTGGCAATAACGAACGCGTGACGGACGCCTTCGCCGGCAAGCCGGTCTCGCTCCCACAGGGACAGCAACTCTGTGGGAGCGAGCCTGCTCGCGATGCTTTTTAAGGTTTACGCGGACTCAAGACCATCTGCGCCGGAACATTGCGCAGGATCTGCTTCTCCAGATTCAGGTCAAACCCCGAATCCAGCTTCTTTACCCGCTTGGTCAATAACGTCGCCAGCCACGGGTAGTCCTGCGTGCGTGGCGCCTGAATGCTCACGTCACATTGGTAATTCACCACATCGGCCGCGATCGCATCCAGTTGCCGGCGAAGTTTGCTCATATCGGTGAGGTTCAACGCGACGGTGGTGCTTTCAGCGGTCGGATCAATCACTTTTGCCTGAGGTTTAGCCTCGGCAGCCAACAGCGCCGCTTCAGCTTTGTCGAGCTCTGCCTTGCGTGCGTTGACGATGGCGTTGTTGACCCCACCGGTCAGCGCCGGCGCCTTGGGCATCAACGCCCGCGCACGGCTCAGTGCGGTTGCCGCAGCATTCACATCGCCTTTTTGCAGCACGATCTGGCTGCGTTGCAGATAGGCCTCGGCGAGTTGCCGTTGGTATTGCACAAGGGACGGGTCGTTTGGCGACTCAGCCTGCAAGGCAGCCAATTGATCTTCGGCAGTGGCCAGTTCGCTGCTGGCGAGGCTTTGCTCGAGCTGTGCGATGGCCGTGGCCCGCGCATCAGTGGCCTCGGTGGCCGCCGGTGGCGTGCTTTGGCATGCACCCAGTAGCAGCGAAAATGCGACAAGGAGCAGATAACGGGAGGCGAACGGCTTCATTCCTGCGACTCTCTATTTGCGCAAAAAACGAGCAAGTCTACACCCCTCGACGGGGCAGGACAAAACTCAGCAGAAACAGTGCGGCGGCCGTCACAACAATCGATGGGCCCGCCGGGGTGTCCTTGAACCAGGACAACGCCAACCCGCCACACACGGCGAGCATGCCCAGTAGGCTCGCGCCCAGCGCCATCTGTTCCGGCGACTTGGCGTGACGTTGTGCCGCAGCCGCAGGGATGATCAACAGCGACGTAATCAGCAACACACCGACGATTTTCATCGCCACCGCGATCACCACGGCGATCAGCAACATCAGGGTCAGGCGCAGCGCCGGCACGGGCAGACCTTCCACCCTCGCCAGCTCTTCATGCACCGTGATCGCCAGCAATGGCCGCCACAATGTCACCAGCAAGGCCATGACAGCGGCGCTGCCACCGAGAATCCAGGCCAGATCGGTCGGGCTGATCGCCAGCAAGTCGCCGAACAGATAGGCCATCAGGTCGATCCGCACTTCGTGCATGAAGCTTAGTACGACAAGGCCCAAAGAGAGCGTGCTCGGTGCGAGAATTCCCAAAAGCGTGTCGGACGCCAGCGGCTGACGCTGTTGCAAAGTCACCAGCAACACGGCCAACAGCAAACAGCCGACGGTGACCGCCACCGTCGGACTGACATCCAGCAGGAAGCCCAACGCCACGCCGAGCAAGGCGGCGTGGGACAGGGTGTCGCCGAAATAGGCCATGCGCCGCCAGACCACGAACGAACCCAACGGGCCCGCCACCAGCGCCAGAGCCAGACCTGCAAGCAGGGCGTAGAGCAGAAAATCAGCCATGCTTGCAGCTATCTCCGTGAACGTGAGGTTGGGCCGACGGGGCCGCGCTGACGACCGAACCATGCAGATCATGGGCGTGGTCGTGATGGTGGTGATAAATCGCCAGGCTTTGTGCGTTCTTTCCGAACAGCTCGACGAAAGCGGGATCGCCGCTGACTTGCTCGGGATGGCCGGAACAGCAGACGTGACGGTTGAGGCAGACCACTTGATCGGTGGTGCTCATGACCAGATGCAAATCGTGGGAAACCATCAACACGCCGCAGCCGTGACGATCACGCAGACGGGTGATCAGGCTATAGAGTTCGGCCTGCCCCGCTACGTCGACGCCTTGCACCGGCTCATCAAGCACCAGCAGTTCCGGCTCGCGCAATAGCGCCCGAGCCAGCAGCACGCGCTGCATTTCACCGCCGGAAACACTTTGCACCGGGCTGTCGATCACCTGTTCGGCGCCGACCTCCTTGAGGGCCGCCAAGGCACGAGCACGGTCCACGCCGGGCACCAGACGCAGAAAGCGCAGCACCGACAGCGGCAGCGTCGGATCGACGTGAAGTTTTTGCGGCATGTAGCCAACGCGCAGTTTCGGCTTGCGCCACACGCTGCCGCTGTCCGGCTTCAACAGGCCGAGCACCGCCCGCACAAGGGTGGTCTTGCCGGCGCCATTGGGGCCGATCAGGGTGACGATCTGCCCCGGCTCGACGCTCAGTTCAATGTTATCCAGCACGCTTTGCCCGGCAAATGTGACGGCAACCTGCTCGAGGCGGATCAACGCGTTGCTCATCAAGCCCCCTGGCAACCCGAGCAGAGGCCGACCACTTCGACCGTCTGACCTTCGACAACGAACCCGACATCCTTGGCGCTGGTGATAATCGCGTCGCTGATAGATTTTTGTTCAAGCTCGATGGCGGCATGGCATTCGCGGCAGATCAGGAACTGGCCCTGGTGCGCGTGTTCCGGGTGATTGCAGCCGACGAAGGCGTTCAGCGAGGAGATGCGGTGCACGAGGCCGTTTTCCAGCAGGAAATCCAGCGCGCGGTACACGGTCGGCGGCGCAGCGCGGCGGCCGTCCTGCTCGCTGAGTACCGCAAGAATGTCGTAGGCACCCAGCGGCTTATGGCTTTGCCACACCAGTTCCAGCACCCGCCGACGCAAGGCAGTCAGGCGCAGGCCTTGCCGAGCGCACAGGGCATCGGCCTCAGACAGTGCGCTATGCACGCAATGAGAGTGGTCGTGGGGACGGCTGGCAATCGGTGTTTTAGGCATGAGCGGCGACGAGTTTTGTGAGAGACGTTATTATGTTACCCGTTCTCGCCTCTTTGAGTGGTCATCGTGTCCCGACTTTTTTCTATCTTTGTCGCATTTGTCGCCAGTTTTCTGTTGATCAGTTCTGCCCAGGCCGAAGTCAAAGTCCTCACCAGCATCAAGCCGCTGCAGCTGATTGCCGCTGCGGTGCAGGACGGTGTGGCGATTCCGGAAGTGCTGCTGCCACCGGGGGCTTCGCCGCATAACTATGCGTTGCGCCCGTCCGACGTACGGAAGGTGCAATCGGTGGACCTGGTTTACTGGATCGGACCGGACATGGAAGGTTTCCTGCCTCGCGTGCTGAACGGTCGTACGCTGCCGAGCGTTGCCGTGCAGGATCTGCCGGGGTTGAAATTGCGTCGTTTCGCCGAAGACAGTCACTCCCACGCTGAAGAAGCCGACGAGCATGATCACGATCACCGTCCGGGCAGCCTGGATGCGCATTTGTGGTTATCGCCGATCAACGCTCGCGTGATCGCGACGAAAATGGCCGCTGATTTGAGCGCTGCCGATCCGGCCAACGCAGCGCGCTATCAGAGCAATCTGAAGGCGTTCGATGAACGTCTCGACGCGCTGGACCTGCGCTTGAAGGCACGACTGGCGGGCATCGCGGGCAAACCGTACTTTGTGTTCCATGAAGCGTTCGACTACTTCGAAGAGGCTTACGGCCTGAAGCACGCGGGCGTATTCAGCGTCGCCGCCGAAGTCCAGCCGGGTGCCCAGCACGTGTCGGCAATGCGCACGCGGTTGCAGGAAGTGGGCAAGACTTGTGTGTTCAGCGAGCCGCCGTTGCGGCCGCGACTGGCGGAAACACTGGTGGCGGGTTTGCCGGTGAAACTGGCGGAGCTGGATGCTTTGGGTGGGTACACGCCGGCGACTGCTCAGGGGTATGAGCAGGTGCTGGAGAAGTTGGGGAATGATTTGGCGGGGTGTCTGGAGTCGTTGTAATTCCAGAATTGCGGCGCCCCATTCGCGGGCAAGTCGGATCGCCGCACCGCTCGCTCCTACAATTTTGTGTACGACGCCAACTTGTAGGAGCGAGGCTTGCCCGCGAAGCTTTTAGAGGGCGAAAGGTAGCGGTGTATTGACCTTCTGCCGCTGCGCCAACCGCAACTGAAACTCCATCGGGTCGTGAATCAACACGTCCTGCCCGGCGAAAGACTCCGCGGCAATCAACCGTGACAGCCAGAACCGCACACACGCCACGCGCAGCATGGTCGGCCACAACTCCGCCTCGGCAGCAGTGAATGGCCGCAACGCTGCATACGCCCCCAGCAACGCCCGCGCCCGCGGTCCGTCAATCAGACCGTCGTCATCCGAACACCAGTCATTCAAGGCAATCGCTACGTCGTAGAGCATCGGCCCCGAGCACGCGTTGTAGAAGTCGATCAACCCGGTCAGGTGCGTGCCTTCGAACATCGCGTTATCGCGGAACAGATCCGCGTGGATGTTGGCCCGTGGCAACGCCAGAATTTTCTCTTTTTGCTGCGTGATTTCATCCAGCGCCCGTTGCAGCAGATCACTCTGCTCGGCATTCAGGTGCGACAGCAGTTGCGTGCCCTCTTCCAGCATCCAGTCCAGGCCGCGATCGGTTTTGCGCTTGATCATGTTGGCCTGGGTCGCCAGGTGCAGATGGCCGAGCAACTCGCCCACCTGAGCGCAATGTTGCGCGTTGGCTTCCTTGATGTGCTTGCCCGCCAGACGCGGTTGCAGCAGCGCAGGCTTGCCGGCCAGCTCGCGCAGGGCGACACCATCGGTGGTGCGCAAGGCGTAAGGCACCGGCAGGTCGGCTTCATGCAGCACGTCCAGCAGCTCGATGAAGAACGGCATCTCCTGAACCGGACCGCGCTCGACCAGGGTCAGGACAAATTCGCCCTGCTCCAGGCTGATAAAGAAGTTGGTGTTTTCGCTACCGGCAGCAATCCCCTGAAAATCAAGCAGGCGGCCGAGCCCGTAAGGGGCGAGAAAGGTTTCCAGCTCAGGCCGAGCCAGCGGGGTGAACACAGACATGTTTTAACTGCCAGTACGGGCGCCGCAAATGGCGGCACCGATTAAAATTAAGGACGACTTACCACTTAAATATTTCCCACGCCGGAATCAGCATATCCGGGTAGTCCGAGCGAATGAAGTTACCTTCCGAGCCATCCGCGCGCACCAGGAAATAAGGTTTGCCACCTTTCGGCGTGACCTTGATGGCATACAGAAAACCATTTTGCCGATATTCCTGAATGGTTTTATCCCCTTCCGTGCGGATCGTGACATCCGGGTCTGGCGAAGGTGCGTCATCCGCCGCCATCACGGCCAATGGTGCAATTGCAAACAAGCCAGCCAGCAACAGGCGATTTAGTGTGCGCATGATAACCTTGTCCCTTTGTCGTCAACGGTCCCGCTATTCTAGCGCCGGACCCGCCGAAAAGGTTGATCCTGCTCATGAGCCAAGCCCCCCTCGTCCTGGTGGACGGTTCTTCTTACCTATACCGCGCCTTTCACGCCCTGCCGCCGCTGACCACTTCCAAGGGGCTGCCGACCGGAGCGGTCAAAGGCGTGCTGAACATGCTCAAGAGTCTGCGCAAGCAGTACCCGGACAGTCCGTTCGCCGTGGTGTTCGACGCCAAGGGTGGGACGTTTCGCGATGACATGTACGCCGAATACAAGGCCAATCGCCCGAGCATGCCCGACGACATGCGCGTACAGATCGAGCCGCTGCACCAAAGCGTGATCGCGCTGGGCTTCCCGCTGCTGTGCGTCGAAGGCGTCGAGGCCGATGACGTGATCGGCACCCTGGCCCGCAGCAGCGCGGCGGCCGACCGACCGGTGATCATCTCCACCGGCGACAAGGACATGGCGCAACTGGTCGACGGCCACATTACCTTGGTCAACACCATGACCGGTAGCAGCATGGACGTGGAGGGCGTGAAGGAGAAATTCGGCGTCGCTCCCGAGCAGATCATCGATTATCTGGCACTGATGGGCGATTCTTCCGACAACATTCCGGGCGTTCCGGGCATTGGTCCGAAGACGGCTTCCGGCCTGCTCGTAGGCGTAAACGGCGGCCTGACCGAGCTGTATGCACAGCTCGACATCGTCCCGACCCTGCCGATTCGCGGTGCGAAAACCCTGCCGGCCAAGCTCGAAGAGCACAAGGAGATGGCCTTCCTCTCCTATCAGTTGGCGACGATCAAGATCGACGTGCCGCTGGACATCGGCCTTGATGACCTGCAAATGGGCAAGCCGGATCACGACAAGCTCGCCGAGCTCTACACCCTGCTCGAGTTCAAAAGCTGGTTTGAAGAAAACCAGCGCGACGCCAAGCGCTCCGGTCAGGAAGTCACCGCGCCGGTGGCTGAGGAAGCCGCCGTCGAGAGCGAACTCAAATACACCACGATCCTCACCCAGGCCGATTTCGACCTGTGGCTGAAGAAGCTCAACGACGCCAAGCTGATCGCCTTCGATACCGAAACCACCGGCATCGATGCGCAGCAGGCGCAACTGGTCGGCCTGTCGTTCGCCGTACAGGCCAACGAAGCGGCCTACATTCCACTGACCCATTCCTACATGGGCGTACCGGATCAGCTGGATCGCGACACCGTGCTGCGCGCGCTGAAACCGATCCTGGAAGACCCGAAAAAACTCAAGGTCGGCCAGCACGCCAAGTTCGACATGAACATCCTGGCCAACTGCGCCATCGGTGGCGATCAGAGCTGCGGCATCACCGTGCAAGGCATCGCCTTCGACACCATGCTCGAATCCTACGTACTGGACTCGACCGCGACCCGCCACGACATGGACAGCCTGGCGCTCAAGTACCTGAATCACACCACCACCAGCTTCCAGGACATCGCCGGCAAAGGCGCCAAGCAGCTGACCTTTGACCAGATCTCCCTGGAACTGGCCGGACCGTACGCCGCCGAAGACGCCGACGTAACGCTGCGCCTGCATCAAACCCTGCAGGAAAAGCTCAACGCGATTCCGAGCCTGAGCAAAGTCCTGAGCGACATCGAAATGCCGCTGGTGCCGGTGCTCGCACGGATCGAGCGTCAGGGCGCGCTGGTCGACGCCAACCTGCTGGGCATCCAGAGCGTGGAGCTGGGCGAGAAGATGGTCGCACTGGAGCGTGAGGCATTTGCCATCGCCGGCGAGGAATTCAACCTCGGTTCGCCGAAGCAATTGGGCGTGATCCTGTACGAAAAACTCGGCTTGCCGATCCTCAGCAAAACCGCCAAGGGGCAGGCGTCCACTGCCGAAGCGGTGCTGGCGGAACTGGCCGAGCAGGATTACCCGCTGCCCAAAGTGCTGATGCAGTACCGCTCGATGAGCAAACTGAAAAGCACCTACACCGACCGCCTGCCGGAGCAAATCAACCCGCGCACCGGGCGGATTCACACGTCTTATCATCAGGCCGTCGCGGCGACCGGCCGCTTGTCGTCCAGCGATCCGAACCTGCAGAACATTCCGATCCGCACCGCCGAAGGTCGGCGGATCCGTCAGGCGTTCGTGGCGCCTAAAGGCTACAAGCTGCTGGCCGCCGACTACTCGCAAATCGAACTGCGCATCATGGCTCACCTGGCCAAGGACGAAGGTTTGCTGCACGCCTTCCGCAATGACCTGGACGTGCACAAAGCCACGGCCGCCGAAGTGTTCGGCGTCGAGTTGGCAGAGGTCACTACCGATCAGCGTCGTAGCGCCAAAGCCATCAACTTCGGTTTGATCTACGGCATGAGCGCGTTTGGCCTGGCCAAGCAAATCGGCGTGGACCGCAAACAGTCCCAGGCGTACATCGACCGTTATTTCGCCCGCTACCCAGGCGTCCTGGAATACATGGAGCGCACCCGCGCCCAGGCGGCCGAGCAAGGTTTTGTCGAGACCATCTTCGGTCGTCGTCTGTACCTGCCGGAAATCAACGCGAAAAACCCGGCCCTGCGCAAAGGCGCCGAACGCACCGCGATCAACGCACCGATGCAAGGCACTGCGGCAGACATCATCAAGAAAGCCATGGTGGCTGTGGATAACTGGCTGACGTCGTCAGGCCTCGACGCCAAAGTCATCCTGCAGGTGCACGATGAATTGGTGCTTGAGGTGCGTGAAGACCTGGTCGACCAGGTTCGTGAGGAAATTCGCGTGCACATGAGCGACGCTGCGAAGCTGGATGTACCGCTTCTGGTCGAGGTGGGCGTGGGAAACAACTGGGATGAGGCTCACTGATCTACTGTAGGAGCGAGCCTGCTCGCGATGAGCTGACAAGCAACGCGTTCATTCAGGATGAACGCGTTATCGTTAACGACCATCGCGAGCAGGCTCGCTCCTACAGGGTATTTCGCTGCGGCATAGTGTCGCGATGAAGGGGCTTATTTCTGATAGCGAGCCAGCTTATTTCAAATGGTTTTGGAAACACCGGAACTAAACCTGTGAAGCGCCACTCAGAGTTACTGAATGGCTGGTGAAGCCCTTCGATGCTCCTATGTTGTGTTAAGTGTTGGCAGATAATCTGGACCCCGCCCTAGCGGTCCGGAACTTGAACCCCGGAACTTCCCCCTCCCCATAAGAAGTCCGGGGTTTTTTTTGCCTGCGATTTATTGCTCGACGGGTTCAGCGCCCTTGTCCGCCAGCTCCATCCAGCCTGCCAGTACTGTGTAGGCCTCTTCCAGACCGAGGCGTTTTGGCGCCGAGAACAGCTGAATGGTGATCGCATCGCCCCAGCCTTTGCGGATATCCGACTGCACCTTGAGCAGGACGTTCTTCGCTGCGCCGTAGGTCAATTTGTCCGCTTTGGTCAGCAGAATGTGCATCGGCATGCCGCTGGCCACGGCCCAATCGAGCATCAACAGGTCGAAGTCGGTCATTGGATGACGGATGTCCATCATCAGAATCAGACCTTTCAAACTCTCGCGACCACCCAGATAAGCTTCCAGGTGACGCTGCCAGTGCAGCTTCAACGGGATAGGTACTTTCGCGTAACCGTACCCCGGCAGGTCGACCAGACGCCGATCATCGTCTAGCTTGAAGAAGTTCAAGAGTTGCGTGCGACCCGGGGTTTTCGAGGTCCGCGCCAGGCTGGCATGCGTCAGGGTGTTCAAAGCGCTGGATTTACCGGCGTTGGAACGCCCGGCGAAGGCCACTTCGAAGCCTTCGTCGTCGGGACATTGGTCGACTTTGGCAGCGCTGAGCATGAAGGTGGACTGTTGGCACAGGCCGAGGATGGGGTTCTTGAGTTGCATGGGATTTCCGATGTGGGCGGCGCCGGGAATGGACGCGGCAAGCGGTGTCGTTTCCGTTTCAGTGACGCCAGTATATAATGCCGCAGATTTTGTGTGCGCTTTGTCCCAGCGTAGGATGAAGTTCACGAGAGCGATTGACCTTGATTGCGCATTAGAACGCAGAACGCTCTCAACCCTGAAAAGGTCGTTTTATGACGAAATGGCTGCTAGCTGCCGGTGTCTTGATACCGCTTTACAGCGCTCAGGCTACACAGGATCCGGAAGCTGTGTACAACCGTGTTTGTGGTGCCTGTCATTCCGGCCAACTACCCATGGCGCCCAAAAAGGGCGATCAGGAAGCTTGGACGCCGAGGTTGGCGAAAGGTATGGAGACGCTGGTGCAACACGTGACCCAGGGTTTCAAGGCGATGCCGCCGCGTGGTTTGTGCATGGACTGCAGTGCCGAGGATTACCAAGTCATCATCCAGTGGATGAGCGAGTGATCCCGGTCCATAACTCTTTAACCCTTAGCCGTAGTTGGATTAGCTGATGAACAAATTGATCGTGAGTCTGCTGTTGACCGTGGGCATCTCCGGCATGGCCCATGCTGCAGGTGAGGCAGTACAACCGGGTGATGCAAAAGCCGGTCAGGCCAAAGCCGCCGTATGTGGCGCCTGCCACGGCCCGGATGGCAACAGCATGGCGCCAAACTTTCCAAAACTGGCGGGGCAAGGTGAACGCTACCTGACCAAGCAATTGCACGACATCAAGTCGGGCAAGCGCACCGTTCTGGAAATGACTGGCCTGCTGACCAACCTGAGCGATCAGGACCTGGCTGATATCTCCGCCTACTTCGCCAGTCAGAAAGGCAGCGTTGGCGCCGCCGACCCGAAAGTCGTGGCTCGCGGTGAAGCACTGTTCCGTGGTGGCGACCTGGCCAAGGGCCTTCCATCCTGCACCGGTTGCCACTCGCCAAATGGCGCGGGCAATGCCGCCGCCGGTTTCCCGCACCTGGGTGGCCAGCACGCTCAATACGTCGCCAAGCAACTGACCGATTTCCGCAAGGAAGAAGGCGGTCGCAACAACGACGGCGACACCAAAACCATGCAGACCATTGCCAAAAAGCTGAGCGACGAAGACATCGCAGCGGTGTCCAGCTACATTCAAGGCCTGCACTAAGACGGCGAAGCGGGCGCCGCGCGGGATGTACATCTCCTGCAACGTTAACGCTCTATTAATCCGTCGCAGCAAGTATAAAAAGGGTGGCTCAGGCCGCCCTTTTTTGTGCCTGCTGCCGTTACACTACAGAACTCAAGCCCGCCATGACCTGTCTGAAAACAGGTCGCGCGAGGCGACCCAAATTGTCCAGGAGTAAAGCATGCGTAATCTGATCATCAGCGCCGCACTCGTCGCTGCCAGCCTGTTCGGCATGACTGCCCAAGCCGCCGAAGCCCCCGCCGCCCCTTATGTCGAACTGAGCAATCCGGTTCCGGTTGCAGTGCCTGGCAAGATCGAAGTGGTGGAGCTGTTCTGGTACGGCTGCCCGCATTGCTACGCGTTCGAGCCAGTGATCAATCCCTGGGTCGAGAAGCTGCCGTCCGACGTGAATTTCGTGCGTATTCCTGCAATGTTCGGCGGCCCGTGGGATGCACACGGCCAGATGTTCCTGACCCTGGAAGCCATGGGCGTCGAGAGCAAGGTTCACGCTGCGGTGTTCAACGCGATTCAGAAAGAACACAAAAAGCTGACCGATAAAAACGAAATGGCCGACTTCCTGGCGACTCAAGGCGTAGATAAGGACAAGTTCCTGGCGACCTTCGATTCCTTCGCCATTAAAGGCCAAATCAACAAAGCCAAAGAACTGGCCAAGAAATATGAAATCTCCGGCGTTCCAACCATGATCGTCAACGGCAAGTATCGCTTTGACGTGGGCTCTGCCGGCGGCGCCGAGCAAGCGCTGCAACTGGCCGACAAGCTGGTTGACCAAGAGCGAGCGACTATCAAGGCTGTTGCCCACTAAGCGCGAGGCCTGCCATGCGCCGCTGGGGTACTGAACGCGTCGTTGGCCTGCATGATCCGCAGGTCAACGAGCATCACCTGGAATCGACGGGCCTGCCCGCAGACAGCCGTCTGCGCTTGCTCAGCTTCAATATCCAGGTCGGTATCAGTACCGAGCGGTATCGGCACTACCTGACCCGGGGCTGGCAACACCTGTTGCCGCACACCGGGCGTGCCGACAATCTGCAAAAGATCGGCAATCTGCTGGGCGACTTCGATCTGGTTGCACTGCAGGAAGCCGATGGCGGCAGCCTGCGATCCGGCTACGTCAATCAAGTGGAACACCTGGCGCAACTCGGCGCCTTCCCCTACTGGTATCAACAACTCAATCGCAACCTCGGTCGTCTCGGCCAGCACAGCAATGGCGTGCTCAGCCGCCTGCGCCCGTGGGCGATTGAAGATCACCCGCTGCCGGGGCCCAAGGGTCGCGGGGCGATCCTGGTGCGCTTCGGCGAAGGTCCGGAATCGCTGGTGGTGGTCATGATGCATCTGGCGCTGGGCGCACGCACCCGCAGCATGCAACTGGCTTACATCCGCGAGTTGATTGGCGGCTATAAACACCAGGTGCTGATGGGTGACATGAACACTCATGCCAGTGATCTGCTGCAAAACTCCCCGTTGCGCGACCTCGGCCTGCTGGCACCGCAACTGGAAGCGACCTTCCCCAGCTGGCGCCCGCAGCGCTGCCTGGACCACATTCTGCTGAGCCCGACCCTGACGCTGGAAAAGGTCGAAGTGCTGGCTCAACCCATTTCCGATCACCTGCCGGTCGCGGTAGAAATTCGTCTGCCGGGTTCGCTCACGGCCGATGCATTCCCCGCGTTGAGTCCTGCCCCTCGCGGAACCCCTGAATGAGCGACGAAGCACAGCGCTGGAAAGAGAAATACCTCAAAAGCATCGAACAACAGGAAAAACTCGAGCGTCGCTGGGACGCCCGGCTCGACTTGCTGCGTCGGGGGTTGGTGCGCAGTACGCTGGCGGCCGAGGGCACCGACCGCGCTGTTGACCAGTGCATGAAAGAAATGCGCGAGGTCATCCGCACCAATGACATGGATGCGGGCCTGGCGGCGCTGCTTCCGCGACTGGAAAAAGCCGTACTCGACTCCGAACAGCGTCGCGAAACCCGAGTCAATCAGACCAGTGCCGCGCTGACCTCGCTGGTAACGCAACTGCAAACGTTGCCGCTGCCCCGGGAAGTGAGCCGGCCACTCAAGAACTTTGCCAAAACACTGGACGGACGCGTCAGCCAGGCGCGCGAGATCCCGTTGCTGCTCAGCGAACTGAGCGGCCTGCAAGGCAAAGCCTTGAATCAGCTGGAGACCCCGACAGAACCCGGTCGTCCGGGTTTGCTGCAACGACTGTTCGGCAGTCGTGAAGCGGATGAAGCCACTCCGGAAGCTGCGGCTCTGCAGGCCCAGGCGTCCGCTCCAGCGCCTGTAGAAGCCATTGCTGCTTTGCCTGCCGAGTCGCCGCAAGTCACCGTCGAATCCGCGCCAATCGCCGCTGAGCCACCGGTGACAGTGTCTGACACGCCCGTGGCCGCACCCGAGCCGCCGGTGATCGAGACACCGACAGACGCCCCGCCGCCTGCCGTCGTGGCATTTGTCCCGCCAGTTGTTGAGCCTCAGCCAGTGCCCGACGTGGAAACACCGGCCCAGCCGCAGGTTCAACAACCGGAGCAACCGGCACCCGCCGCGATGACACCGGTTGTCGAGGCTCAACCGCTTGGCAATCCCGACGAACTCACCCCGGTGGTGCCTCTCGACAGCCTGCCCCTGCCCTCGGCCGTGGCCCAGGCGCTGGCCGCCATCGATCCGGAACAACCTGAACACGATATTCTCTACGCCCTTCCGGACTCGCCCGAGCCGTCCTACAGCTCAGTGGCCAAGCACATCGAAGACACGCTACTGGGCCTGCTCGACGACCTGTCGCTCCCCGAACGTCATCGCCCACAAGCCGAAGCGATGCGTGATCGCCTGCAAAACGGTTTGAATTGGTACGAACTGCTGCCGATCCTCGACGATCTGGCAACTTTGATGCTGGCGATCAACAACAGCGGACAGCACGAGTTCGAAGTTTATTTGCAGCAACTCAACGAACGCCTCGAGTCGTTCCAGAGCAACTTGCAAGCCGCCAGCGATGGCCATGCCGACAACCAATCTGCGGCACGGCAAATGGACACGCAGATCCGCGAACAAGTCGATGGCTTGCAGAGCAGCATGCAGGAAGCCGCCGACCTGGACGACCTCAAGCATGTGCTGGAGAACCACCTCGAAGGCCTGTTGGGCACCATGGACCAACACCAGAAGCAGCGCGACGAACGCGAACAGGAAGTGGCCGCCCGCCTGAAAGGCCTGGCCGAACGGGTGGCGCACATGGAGCAGGAAGCCCAGGGTTATCGCGAACATCTTGAAGAGCAGCGCCAGAAAGCCTTGATCGACCCGCTGACCGGGCTGCCGAACCGGGCGGCCTGGAGCGAGCGGCTCGACCACGAAATCCATCAGTGGCAGCAGCACGGCAACACCCTTCTGCTGGCCATGCTCGACCTCGACCATTTCAAACGCATCAACGATAACTATGGTCATCTGGCGGGCGACAAAGTGCTGAAAATCATCGCCACGGTGCTGCGCAAGCGCCTGCGCGGGACAGATTTCATCGCGCGTTTTGGCGGAGAAGAATTTGTCCTGTTAATGCCCGGCACAGTGCCGGCCGTCGGCGCAAAGCTGTTGGAAAGCTTGCGAGCGGCGGTCGAAGCCTGCCCGTTCCATTTCAAAAGCGAGCCGGTGACCATCACCATTTCCATGGGACTGACCGCGTTCAAACCCGGCGAACACAGCGATCTGGTGCTTAAAAGAGCCGATCAGGCGCTGTATCGCGCAAAACATGCCGGGCGTAACCGAGTGGAACTGGGCTGACAGCCAATTGTTCCATTTTGTTTAAAAGCTCGCGCCGACCATTCTCGCGCAAGGCAGTACGTTACACTGTTGCATTACTGTCTTGCGCGTACTGCCTCTACCATGAAATTTCTCACCCTCTTCGTGTCGCTGATCCTGTTGGCCGGCTGTGCCAGCGAACCTCGGTTCGACACCAGCCATCCTTCGGCCAATCACGACAGCCGCGTTCAATTCGTGGTGGTGCATTACACCTCGGCATCGCTGGAACGCTCGTTGCAACTGCTGACCCACGGCGAAGTCAGCAGCCATTACCTGATCGGCGACGACACAAACGCCACTATCTATAAGTTGATGGACGAAAACCAACGGGCATGGCACGCCGGAGAGAGTGAGTGGCAGGGTCGGACCTGGTTGAATTCCAGCTCCATCGGCATTGAAATCGTCAACCCAGGATTCAAGGAACTCCCGACCGGAGGGCGTTACTGGTATCCCTACAGCGAAGCTCAGGTCCAGTCCTTGATCGTCTTGCTAAAAGACATCAGCAAACGTCACGCCATCAACCCTCACAGCATTATCGGCCATAGCGACATCGCGCCGTTTCGCAAGCTGGACCCGGGGCCGCTTTTTCCCTGGAAGCGCCTGGCCGCCGAAGGCCTTGGTGTTTGGCCAGACGAGCAGGCCGTGGCGCGGCAACAAGTGCAGTTCGACTCGAAACTGCCGAGCGTCAGCTGGTTTCAGGCGCAGTTGGCCCGCCTCGGTTACGCCACGCCGCAAACCGGCGAGCTGGACGTTGCGACGCGTCACGTGATCGGCGCCTTTCAAATGCATTTCCGGCCGTCGCGCTTCGACGGCATGCCGGATGCGCAGACAGCTGCGCTTCTCCAGGTGTTGAATCAGACAAAATAATGACGCCCGCCCGACGGTGCGGGCTTTTTCCCAATCAGCAGCTATAACTCATTGGTAATTCTTCGGATATTCCCATATGCCTGCTGCTCGAGAGACGCTTCGTAGCTGGTTCTATCGCCCATGGTTTTTGGCGATGCTGGCGGCCGCCCTGAGCAGCGTGTTGCTATTGGCGCTCAGCCTGTTCGTGGCCATTCATCAGATTGAGCAAAACGAAAGTCTGGAAATGAACGCGCAAGGCGAACGATTTCTTTCGCGCCTGGAGCAGTTGTTCGGGCAACTGCGCGAAGGCCTTGTTGATCTGGAGGCCCAACCGCTGCGAACCTGCGACAAAGACATGATCGCCACTTTGCAGCAGGTCACCTTCAATTACCGCTTCGTTTACGAGGCCGCGTATATGGATGCCTCGAAGATCTGCTCCAACCGACCGAGCCAGGAAGGACTGTCGCTGACACGAGCACCGGACATTCAAGACCCCACTTACAGTTATTGGCTGAACACCACCACCGAACCTGATGAAAACCGCGCCGCGCTCATGCTCGGACGGGGCAACTTCCGAGTCGCGACCTCTCGCGGACATTTGACCGACATGGTCGACCTGTCGCCGGGCAGCAGTCTTTTGGTGATACTCGACAATGGCACCCGCGCGATTCCGGTGTTGGGCTCCCCGCAAGCCTGGCCACCGACCGTGCCTTGGCCACCGAAGAGCAGCGAAGCCTTGCAAGTCACCCCGACTCGCTTGATTTACCTCATGCCGACCAAAAGCCCCGAATACCAATTGGTGCTGATCACCCCGCGCACCGCCGTGAATGTGCCCACCGCCTGGTGGTGGCTGGTGCCGGCCAGCCTGGCATTGGGAATACTGGTGGGCTTCATGGTGTTTCTGCTGGTGCGTCAGCGGCAGTCGCTGGACGCCGAATTGACCGGTGCGATACGACGTGGCGAGTTGCAGGTGTTGTATCAACCGATCTTCGACCTCGACAGCCGCAACTGCGTCGGAGCCGAAGCCTTGCTGCGCTGGCGCCGGCCGGATGGCACCCTGACCAGCCCCGACCTGTTTATTCCGATGGCGGAGAACACCGGGCAGATCCGTCAGATGACCGACTTCGTCCTGCAACGCCTGCTGGAGCAATTGGGGCAGTTGTTGCGGGCCAATCCGCAGCTGTACATCTCGGTCAACCTCGCAGCGTGCGATGTCATGGTGCCGCGAATCGGTCAGGTGATGGCGCGCCTGCTGACCTTGCACCGGGTCGCGGCCAAGCAGATTGCCTTTGAGGTGACCGAGCGGGGATTGATTGACGTGGTGGTGGCCCGGGAAAACCTGCAGGCCTTGCGCGATGTCGGGCATCAGGTGTTGATCGATGACTTTGGCACCGGCTATTGCAGCCTCGCCTATCTGCAAACCCTGCCGGTGGACTGCCTGAAAATCGACAAGGCGTTCATCGATGCGCTGGGGCATGACGCCGCCAGCAGTGGCGTGGCGCCGCATATCATTCACATGGCCCAGTCGCTGCACCTGAAGGTGATTGCCGAAGGCATCGAACATGAAGCCCAGGCCGCATTCTTGAGCAGTGAAGGGGTGAAGTTCGGTCAGGGCTGGTTGTTCGCCCATGCATTGAGCGCCGTACAGTTCATCGAGCTGATTACCCGGGGTCGGCGACTGGCCGGCCGACGCCTGGACGACGAAGCGTAAACGCGCGTTAAACCGCCAACGCCATGTAGAACTGCGTGCCCTGCCCCGGTCGCGAATAAACCCCCATCCGCCCACCGTGCAACTGCACGATTTCCTTGCACAACGCCAAGCCAAGCCCCGCGCCACCCTTCTTGCGCCCGACCTGCACAAAAGGCTCGAAGATTCGCCCCTGCTGGCCGTAGGCGATGCCCTCGCCATTGTCCTCGACGCTGATGATCACCCGCTCCCCATGACGCCGCGCCTGCAAGCGTATCTGGCCGTCAGGGCCGGTATGGCGCAAGGCGTTGTCGATCAGGTTGTCGAGCACACGGTCCAGTTGCGGTTGATCGGCCTGCAACCACGGTAACGGACCTTGCACCTCCACCAGCAGGTTGATGCCCTTCTCTTGCGCTGTATCAGCGAACCGCGACCGGGCCCGCTCAAGCAGCTCCTCGATGGAACACGGCGCCAGCGAGAGTTTCTGCAGACCGTTCTGGTAGCGGGAGAAGTTCAGCAAGTCGTTGATCAGTTGCATCAAACGCTGCATCTCTTCATTGACGGTGTCCAGCAGGTCCGCTTCTCGCGAGTCCTGCGCAAAGTGCGTGCGCTCCCGAAACAGGCCGAATGCCATGTGCATCCCGGTGACCGGCGTTCGCAGCTCATGAGACGCACGCAACACAAACTCGCTGCGCACTCGCTCGAAAGCACGCTGCTCGGTGACGTCATGCAACACCATTACCGCGCCCAGAATCTGGGCCTGGGTATGACTGACCGGCGTCAGGCTGTACGTGAGCAACCGCGACTCGCCATCGACCTCGATACTCAGGTCCTCCGGCGCCCGCTCCAACGTGCCGCCACGCAGCACCAGTTGCAGCTGTTGATCCAGCTCGGGGCGTTCGAGCGCGGCACCCAGCCCCTGACCAAGACGATCGGTGTCCCAACCCAATTGACGCTGCGCCACCGGGTTGAGGTGTTCCAGATGGCCGTCGCGGTCGATCATCAGCAGCCCGTCATCAATGCTGTCGAGCACCGCCTGCAAACGCTGCTGGCCGGCGAGCAATTCGTCGATATTAGTGGCCTGATGCTGACGCAGAGCCTCGGCCATGATCCCGAAACGCTTGGTCAGCAGATTCATTTCCACTGCCGAGGAAATCGGCAGGGTTACCTCGAAATTGCCTTGGCCGATGTTATCGGCGGCCTGGGCCAACGCCTCGATCGGTTCGCCGAAACGACGTGCGATCGCATGAGCGGTGACGAAACCGATGATCAGCACCGCCAACCCGACCAGACCGAGCAGGCCGGCAATCAGCAGCGCTCGTTCCCGCGCCTGACGTTGCGTTTCATTGATGGTATCCAGCGCTCGCTTTTGCTCGGTAATCAGCCCGTTGCGCAACACGTTGAGTTTTTCGGCGAGGTCTTCGTTGCCACTCAGTACATGGGACGGATCGTGTGCCTGGTCCAGCGCCTGAAGAAACCGCAGGTAATCGTCCTTGGCCTGCCTGAAACCGTGTTGGCCGCTCTCTTGATTCTGCTCATGGGCGATGCCTTCATCCACCAACTGAAGATAATGCAGTCTGGACGTTTCAAACGCCGCTGGATCCGATTTTTCGCCCAGCATGAGGATCAGTTGATCGCCCAGGGTCTGGCGCATCTTCAGGCCCAGGTCCAGGGTGACGAAATTGTTGCGAATCAGCGCTTCCTGGGTTCCCGCCATCTGCATCACGCTGACCAGACCGAGCAAAAGCCCCAGCAGCGCCACGGTGATCAAGGCGGAAATACTCAGAAAAAGCCGAGTACGCAACTTCATCGCCAGTTTCATCGCGCAGGGCTCACAAGTTGTACTGCTTGCGTTTGCGGTAGAGCGTCGAAGCGTCGATGCCGAGCGTCTTGGCGGCCTGATCCAGGGTGTCGGCGGTGGCGAGGACCGCGCCGATGTGGGCCTTCTCCAGTTCATCCAGGCTCAGCGCAGCGCCGATGCGTGGCGCATTGTTGACCGGGGTTTCGGCCATGCCCAAGTGGCTGATTTCAACCCGCTCCTGTGGACAAATAATGCTCGCCCGCTCGACCACGTTGCGCAGCTCGCGGATGTTCCCGGGCCAGCGATAGCTGAGCAGCGCTTCACGGGCTTCTTCACTGAAAACCCGCGCCGGACGCGCGTATTCCTTGACGAACCGGGCCAGAAAACGCTCAGCCAGGTTCAGAATATCTTCCCGCCGTTCGCGCAGCGGCGGCAGGTGCAAGGTGATGACGTTCAGGCGATAGAGCAAATCTTCACGGAAACGGCCGTCGCGGACCATGTCTTCAAGATTGAGGTTGGTGGCCGCGAGGATGCGCACATCGGCGCGGCGGGTGACCGGATCGCCGACGCGTTCATATTCCTTGTCCTGGATGAAACGCAGTAATTTAGGCTGCAACGTCAGGGGAAAATCGCCGATCTCGTCGAGAAACAGCGTTCCGCCGTCAGCCTGGTTCACTCGCCCGAGCGTGCTTTCACTGGCGCCGGTGAACGCGCCACGGCTGTGACCAAACAACTCGCTTTCCATCAGTTCGGCGGTCAGCGATGGGCAGTTGATGGTGACGCAGGATTTTTTCGCACGCTTGCTCCAGCCGTGAATGGCTTGGGACAGTTCACCCTTACCGGTACCGGACTCGCCTAGGATCAGGATGTTGGCATCCGTGCTGGCCACCTGGCGGGCGGTTTCAAGCACCACTTTCATCGCCGGGCTGTGGGAATCCAGACCGTCCTTGGGTTTGCGCACTTCACCTTCCAGCGCCTCCAGACGGGCCGACAGTTGCCGCACTTCCAGTTGCTTGGCGGTGGCAAGGCGCAATTGATCGGGGCTGCACGGCTTGACCAGATAATCAGCGGCGCCGGCCTGAATGGCATCCACCGCGGTGTCCACAGCCGAATGTGCGGTGACAATCACCACGCGCATCCACGGCGCCTGAATGCGCATCTGCGCCAACACGTCGAGGCCATTGTCCTCGCCGAGGCGCAAATCGAGGAAGCACAGGTCGAACACCTGGCGTTGCAGCAGCGCATCGGCCTGCGCCGCGCTGGTGGCGGTGGCGACGCTGTAGCCTTCATCTTCGAGGCAGTATCGGAACGTTCGCAGGATGGCGGATTCGTCGTCCACCAGCAGAATGCGGCCTTGATGCTCAGTGGCTGACTCCATTTTCCTACGCTCCTTAAAGAATGATCTTGGTTTAGTCCCGGAATAATCGGGCAAGTTGCATGGTTGATTCTGGTCGATTCCGGCTACAGCAGGGTAGCTCGCCCCTCACCCTACGGTTAATCACCTGATTTTGTTGTTTTTTTATCAGATAGCCGGTTTTCAGTTGATTCCCCATCTTTCCTTGTGACATCCGCGCCCTCCCCGCAATTCAAAAAAAATGAAAGTTCCTACAAATCCATCGTGCATTACGCACGACTGCGGAAGAGCCATCGTGCAGGATGCGTCCGGCATGATTTTCATGAAAATCATAACCAGCTGATTTTATTGATATTTATCGTCGTTAAAAGCTGGCATGCAGGCTGCAACAACCTGATTAACCAGGGCATTCAGAAACGAGGCCCATAACAAGATCACTACAGAGAGGGAGGAGCTTCAGGATGAATCGCCAACGTGCCGCCCAATTGCGTATCTCGCCACTGCATATCCAGCAAGGCCTGTTTGCTGTTCTGGCGCTTTTGATCACCTTGATCGGCGGCCAGCAGTTTCAGCGTTGGGAGCAGAGCCAGCAGCAAGAAGCGCCACGCGTGTCGATTCAGCATCCGACCCAAACCCACTTCAGCGCCGTCAGCAGCAGCTTCGCTGACAGCGCCCCGACGCGAATGATGGATGTCGACCAGGCTCAGCCTGCGGACGAGCTGACACGTCAGGAGCGTTGGGTGTTCTAGACACACAAACTTGGCGCGCTCGCGGCGCCGGGAAACGCACCACAAGTAGCCTCTCTAAATAGAAGCGTAAGGAGAATCACCATGTTGAGCTGGGCAATCACATTCTTGATCATTGCCATCATCGCTGCAGTACTGGGCTTCGGTGGTATCGCGGGCACCGCCACGGGTATCGCCAAGATTCTCTTTGTCGTGTTCCTGGTGATGTTCATTGCTTCGTTCTTCTTTGGCCGTCGCGGTCGAGGTTGAAGATGAGCGTTTCACCCAAAACGTTGGCAGCCGCCCTGCTCCGGGGCGGCAGTGCCATCGCGATGGCAGCCAGGCGCGGTGAAGAAAACAACTGAAGAAAGATCCGGGCTGGTACCGAATTTGTCACACGAAAGAAGCAGCATTGCTTCTCTCCAATGCGCTACCTGAGGAAGGTAGACGCATGACCAAGGGGTCGGGACGTTCTGCCTGTTTCAGGGGCGGAGTGACCTACGGGTACAGGGAGTACCTGCGAAAGGGCCGGGTCAGGAAAAAGCTGCGACGCAAGCTCGTCTTCCCTCCATGGCTCGACGGGCTTGCGAAGAGCTTGCGCGCAACGCTTTGAAATAGAGCGATCCATCCGGTTTCGCTGTTCCAACCTCTCATTCGCACGACTAATCACCGGAAAATACTTTTCCCGGTGTTTCTTTCGTGACCGTACATCGAGAAAAAACTGCCTTATTTTGCAGCGATTTCTCACCTCTGATTGTCGGATTTTTCTGAAATCCCCCTCCCGCACCACTGATCAAAAAACACCCAGCCTGCCCGGAGATGGCCGGTTCACGGCACATATGCCTGCCGAAATGTCATATTCGAACCGTTTGCGACGTCGCTTTCAGTGAAAAAACCTCATGCCGATTCGGCATAGGGTAGGCGTTTACGGCATTAGACGTCGCATCCTTGCATCGGAATAGTTGCGCCTTTTTTCGCCTGCCAGAGAGCCATAAATACTCGCTCCGGGGCACCTTATACGGGGGCAGATGCACAAGACTTTTTCGCCAAAAGCGTTCCAGTTCCCGCATCTGCCTGAGTCAAACGCAAGTAAGGGTAAAGATATGAAGAAGGCAAAGCTTAGCCTCGCCTGGCAGATCCTAATCGGTCTGGTATTGGGGATTGCAATCGGTGCGCTGCTCAACCATTTCAGTGCCGAGAAGGCTTGGTGGATCAGCAACGTTCTGCAACCAGCAGGCGATATCTTTATCCGTCTGATCAAGATGATCGTGATCCCGATCGTGATCTCGTCGTTGATCGTCGGTATTGCGGGCGTCGGTGACGCGAAGAAACTCGGCAGCATCGGCCTCAAGACGATCATCTACTTTGAAGTCGTCACCACCATCGCCATCGTCGTTGGCCTGCTGCTCGCCAACCTGTTCCACCCGGGTGCCGGCATCGACATGAGCACCCTGGGTACCGTGGATATTTCCAAGTACCAGGCGACCGCCGCCGAGGTACAGCATGAACACGCGTTCATCGAAACCATCCTCAACCTGATCCCATCCAACATCTTCGCGGCCATGGCCCGCGGCGAAATGCTGCCGATCATCTTCTTCTCGGTGCTGTTCGGTCTCGGTTTGTCGAGCCTGAAGCCCGAGTTGCGCGACCCGCTGGTAACGATGTTCCAAGGCGTGTCGGAAAGCATGTTCAAGGTCACCCACATGATCATGAACTACGCCCCGATCGGCGTGTTCGCACTGATCGCGGTGACCGTGGCCAACTTCGGCTTCGCGTCCCTGCTGCCGCTGGCCAAACTGGTGATCCTGGTTTACGTCGCCATCGCCTTCTTCGCCTTCGTGGTGCTGGGCCTGATCGCTCGCCTGTTCGGTTTCTCGGTGATCAAGCTGATGCGCATCTTCAAGGATGAGCTGGTACTGGCCTACTCCACCGCCTCCTCCGAAACCGTGCTGCCGCGCGTGATCGAGAAGATGGAAGCCTACGGCGCACCGAAAGCCATTTGCAGTTTCGTGGTACCGACTGGTTACTCGTTCAACCTCGACGGTTCGACCTTGTATCAAAGCATCGCGGCAATCTTCATTGCCCAGCTCTACGGCATCGACCTGTCGATCAGCCAGCAATTGCTGCTGGTACTGACCCTGATGGTCACCTCCAAAGGCATCGCCGGCGTTCCGGGCGTGTCCTTCGTGGTGCTGCTGGCAACCTTGGGCAGCGTGGGTATCCCGCTGGAAGGCCTGGCGTTCATCGCCGGTGTCGACCGCATCATGGACATGGCGCGTACCGCGCTGAACGTGATCGGCAATGCCCTGGCCGTGTTGGTCATCGCCCGTTGGGAAGGCATGTACGACGACGCCAAGGGCCAGCGCTACTGGAACTCCCTGCCGCACTGGCGCAGCAAGGAAAAGCTGCCGGTCGGCGAAGTGTCCAACAACTAAACCTGTAGGAGCCGGCTTGCTGGCGATCTGGACACCGCGGTTTATCAGACATACCGCGTTATCGTTCATCGCCAGCAAGCCGGCTCCTACAAAGATGTGGCGCTTATATGAACCCCGGAGAAATCCGGGGTTTGTCGTTTCTGGCTACCCCGCTATCATTCGCCGCATTCTTCGGGGGATTTACTGATGCTCAATGGCCTTTGGCTTGGCTTCTTCATTGTGGCGGCCGTGTCGGCGCTGGCGCAGTGGCTGATCGGCGGGAATGCCGGGATCTTCGCGGCGATGGTGGAAAGCATTTTCGCCATGGCCAAGTTGTCGGTCGAGGTCATGGTCCTGCTGTTCGGCACCCTCACCCTCTGGCTCGGTTTTCTGCGGATCGCCGAAAAAGCCGGGATCGTCGAGTGGCTGGCCAGAGCGCTGGGCCCGCTGTTCCTGCGCCTGATGCCAGAAGTGCCGGCCGGTCACCCCGCCATCGGCCTGATCACCCTGAACTTCGCCGCCAACGGCCTGGGCCTGGACAACGCCGCCACGCCAATCGGCCTTAAAGCCATGAAGGCGCTGCAAGAGCTCAACCCCAGCGACACCATTGCCAGCAACGCGCAAATCCTGTTCCTGGTGCTCAACGCCTCCTCCCTGACCCTGTTGCCGGTGACGATCTTCATGTACCGCGCGCAGCAAGGCGCGCCGGATCCGACGCTGGTGTTCCTGCCGATCCTGCTGGCCACCAGTTGCTCGACCATCGTCGGTTTCCTGGCTGTAGCCTTCATGCAACGCCTTCGCGTCTGGGACCCGGTGGTGCTGGCCTATATGATTCCCGGTGCCCTGATCCTTGGTAGTTTCATGGCGTTGCTGGCAACGCTCTCGGCCACCGCGCTAGCCAGTTTGTCGTCGATCCTCGGCAATCTGACGCTCTTCGGGATAATCATGCTGTTCCTGGTGATCGGCGCGCTGCGCAAAGTGAAGGTCTACGAGGCCTTCGTGGAAGGTGCGAAAGAAGGCTTCGACGTGGCGAAGAATCTGCTGCCGTATCTGGTAGCGATGCTCTGTGCCGTCGGTGTACTACGGGCGTCCGGGGCGCTGGATTTCGGCCTCGACGGGATTCGGCACCTGGTGGAATGGGCCGGTTGGGACACGCGTTTCGTCGACGCGCTGCCGACAGCAATGGTCAAACCGTTCTCCGGCAGCGCCGCGCGGGCGATGCTGATCGAAACCATGAAGACGTCCGGGGTAGACAGCTTCCCTGCCTTGGTAGCGGCGACGATTCAGGGCAGTACCGAGACGACGTTCTATGTGCTGGCCGTGTACTTCGGTGCGGTGGGGATTCAGCGGGCACGGCATGCGGTGGGGTGTGCGTTGCTGGCAGAGCTGGCCGGGGTGCTCGGCGCCATTGGCGTCTGCTACTGGTTCTTCGGCTAACCACAAACCCTGTGGGAGCGGGCTTGCTCGCGAAGGCGTCCTGTCAGTCAACATCAATACTGAATGACATACTGCTTTCGCGAGCAAGCCCGCTCCCACATTAGGTCCGTGCAAGGCTTCACGGTCGCGGTGGCGGCGCGACTTTCTGTCCTTGCTCAACCGCCCAATCCACCACCTGCGCCGTCAGCTGATCGCTCGCCAGACCAAACCCGGCCACCACCGCCGGCACCTTCACATCGCTCAGCGGCTGACGCACTTCGAAGCGCCGGCTGGCGAGAATGCGCTGGTCGTAACCACGCACCAGCAACGCATCCAGACGCACAACGACACTCGCCGCGGTGCCTTGGTATTCAGTCTGGAACGCTTGCAAACTCCCGCCCAACTCCAGATCCGCCTGGAAATTGCTGTCATCGGTGCTCAACAACGGCACCCGTCCATCGCGCTGGAAACCATCGAGCAGACGATTGCGCAGCAGCACCGGCGCCGGATCGCTCCAGCGTGAAGCCTTGTAGCTGCTGATCAGGTCGCCTTGCGGTATCACGGCGATTTGCGGACTGTTCAACGCCTCGCTGGCCTGCGGTTTGGTGAGGCGCAGTGACCAGCGTTGCGCCGTGCCATAACTGCCCGAAACGCTGCCCTGGACCGAGGGCAACCGATAGACGTCGGACGGTTCGGACTTGGGCAGGATCGAGCAGGCGCTGGTCAGCGTAAAAACGCCGAGGAGGGCGATGTGAGTCAGCTTCATGGCGTGAACTCCTTGTTCTTGTCATTGCCCAGCAAGTAACCGCTCGGGTTGGCTTCCAGGCGCTGGGAGATGGCGCGCAACGAGGTCAGGGTGTCGCGCAACTCACGTACAGCCGGGGCCAGGCCATTGAGGCCTTGCATGCCGCTGTTGAGCGAATCCTGGTTGTTGGTGAGCAATTTGTTGATGGTTGCGCTGCTTTGTTCCAGCGACTTCATGGCTTGCTCGGCGCTGCCGAACATCTGCGTGCCCTGATCGGTGAGCAGGCCGTTGGCGTTGCGCATCAGGGCGGCGGTCTGTTCCAGCGTCGCCGTCGCTTGTTTACCGATGGCAGAGAGTTGCTGCATCGCCTGACGGATGTCACCGCGCTGATCGGCGATGGTGCCGGTGGTTTGTTCCAGGTGTTCGAGGGTCTTGCTGATGCGCTCGACGTTTTCCGACGAAAACATCTGATTGGCGTTGTGCATCAACACGTTCACGCCGGCCATCAAGTCGTTGCTGTCGTTGAGCAAACGGGCGATGGGCGAGGGCGAGGCCACAATCGTCGGCAAGTTGCCGTCGTGGCCCTTGAGCGTCGGGCTCTGCGGCGTGCCGCCACTGAGCTGGATGATCGAGGTGCCGGTGATCCCAGTCAGCGCCAGTTTGGCCTGGGTGTCTTCCTTGATCGGCGTGTCGCCGCCGAGGCGAATCCGCGCCAGCACGCGACGCGGGTCTTTCGGGTCCAGGCGCAAACTCACCACATCGCCGACCTTGATCCCGCTGTACTGCACGGCGCTGCCCTTGGACAGGCCGCTGACCGCCTCGTTGAAGACGATCTCGTAATCCTTGAACTCGGTGTCGACACTGGACTTGGCCAGCCACAGGCCGAAGAGCAGGGCGCTTGCCACCACAATCACAGTGAACAGGCCGATCAATATGTGATGGGCTCGGGTTTCCATGTCAGACCTCGTTAAGCTGTTGAGCGGCTGACAGCGCCGCGCGGCCGCGAGGGCCATGGAAGTATTCGTGAATCCACGCGTCGTCGGTTTCCGACACCTTGTCGATGGCGTCCGCCACCAGCACTTTCTTCTGCGCCAGCACCGCCACGCGGTCGGTGATGGTGTAGAGCGTGTCGAGGTCGTGGGTCACCAGAAACACACTCAGCCCCAACGCGTCGCGCAGGGTCAGGATCAATTGATCGAAGGCTGCCGCGCCAATCGGATCGAGGCCGGCGGTGGGCTCGTCGAGGAACAGGATGTCCGGGTCCAGCGCCAGCGCCCGGGCCAGTGCCGCGCGCTTGATCATGCCGCCGGACAGCGAAGCGGGGTACTTGTCCGCTGCCGACAGCGGCAACCCGGCCAACGCCAGTTTCACCGCCGCCAGGTGTTCGGCATCGTTGCGGCTCAGCCCGGCGTGTTCGATCAGGGGCAGGGCGACGTTCTCGGTCACTGTCAGCGAAGAGAACAGCGCGCCTTTCTGAAACAGCACACCGAAGCGCCGTTCGACCATCGAGCGCTCGTGCTCGGACAGGGTCGGCAGGTTTTTACCAAACACTTTCACCACACCTTCGCTGGGCTGGCGCAGGCCGACAATGCTGCGCAACAGCACCGACTTGCCACTGCCGGAACCGCCGACCACCGCGAGGATTTCACCCTTGTACAAATCCAGGTCGAGGTTCTCGTGCACGCTCTGACGACCGAAGCGATTGCATAGCCCACGGACCTCAATCACCGCCTCGGAGGGCGCTCGGGGTAGACGACTCACCAGCCCATCTCCATGAAAAACAGCGCGGCCACGGCGTCGAGCACGATCACCACGAAGATCGACTGCACCACGCTCGACGTGGTGTGCGCCCCGACGGACTCGGCGCTGCCGCTGACCTTGAAGCCTTCAAGGCAACCAATGGCGGCGATCAGGAAGGCAAAGATCGGCGCTTTGACGATGCCGACCAGAAAGTGCTGAACGCCGATGTCGGTTTGCAGCAACGACAAGAACATCGCCGGCGAGATATCCAGCGCCACGGCGCAGACCACGCCACCGCCGACAATCCCAGAGAGCATCGCCACAAAGGTCAGCATCGGCAGCGCCACCAGCAGCGCCAGCACGCGTGGCACCACCAGCAACTCCATCGGGTCGAGACCCAAGGTGCGGATGGCGTCGATTTCTTCGTTGGCCTTCATCGAGCCGATTTGCGCGGTAAACGCACTGGCGGTGCGCCCGGCCATCAGGATTGCGGTCAGCAACACGCCGAATTCACGCAGGAAGGAGAACGCCACCAGGTCCACGGTGAAGATGCTCGCACCGAAACTCGCCAGCACCGTTGCGCCGAGAAACGCCACCACGGCGCCTACCAGGAAGGTCAGCAGGGCAACGATGGGGGCAGCGTCGAGGCCGGTCTGTTCGATGTGCGCGACCATAGGCGTGATGCGCCAGCGCTTCGGGCGGAACAGCCCACGGGCGATGGTTTCGAGAATCAGACCGACGAAGCCCAGCAGTTGCAGGGTGTCTTGCCAGACGGCATCCACTGCGCGGCCGATACGGGTCAGCAACTGAATGCCGACGCTGATTTCCGCTTCCTTGATCGGTACGCAGAAGTCGGTCATCGAGCAATAAACGGTCTGCAACAACGCACGATCGGCGACAGACAAGGTGCAATCAGGATGTTCAGCGGATTTGCCGAGACGGTCCGAACCGAGCAATTCCACCAACAGCGATGCGCCGGCGGTGTCGAGCGCGCCGAGGCCATTGAGGTCAATGTGGGTTTTGTCGTCGTATTGGCCGCGAAGCTTTTCGCTCAGGTCCTTGAGTTCGGCGTAATGGGCAAGCGTCCAGTCACCCGTCACCCGCAACTGAGCGGGGGAGTGAGCGGCGTCCAGTTGGGCATTGCCGGCCATTGTGCTGCTGGTCATAAGCTCCGTGCTTGTTCGGCTGTTACGCAGAGCTACGTAATAGCACGAACCGCATTACTTTTCTTTGGTCGGTGTGCTGTCCGTGATCGTGAAGCGCAACACGCCGATCAACTGGCCGTCCTCGGTCAGCACCCGAACCTGCCACTTGCCCGCCGGGTTACCGGGGAAGTTCTGCTTGTGGGTCCAGGCGCGATAGCCTTCCTTGCGCCCGCCGTGGATGTCCAGGGCGATGCGGTCGACCTCTTTGCCGTTGAACTGCCACACATGGTAAATGCGCTCGTCGAGACCGCGCGGGGCGTTGATCGCGGTGTAGGCGTACAGGCCATCGCCACGGATCTGCTCGGCACTGACTTCTTCCAGACTCTTGCCCGGCGTGCGGTCCTGCATCTGGGTGCTGATTGCCACATCGGTCATCCACAGCGTGGCTGGCGGCACCCACGAGCGCAACACCCAACCCACGCCGCCGATGCCGACGGTGATGCTCAGGATTGCCAGCGCATTTCGCACGGTGCGAATAGGGAAGATCGACGCCAGGCTCGGGAACGACAGCACGACGGCGGTGCCCAGCGCCAGTTTGAAACTCTGGGAGGTGGTCAGGTGCAGGATGACGGGCAGGGCGGTCAGCAGCGCGGCAAACAGCGTCAGCGTATGCAATGCCAGGAACGCCCAGCGCCGGGGCGCCAGCCACTTGTAGTAAAGCGGATCAGTGATGGAAATCAGCGCGGCGATGCCCAGCAGCCCGGTGAAGAACAACTGGCCGCTGTTCCAGGTGGTGGTGATGAAAAAGAACGGCAGGACGAAAAACAGGCTTTCCTGGTGAATCATCTGCGTCGCATAACGCAGCAACGGCTGGGGAATTTCCCGTTTGAAGATTCGGGTGAAGAGCTTGGTGAGGCTGTTTTCCAGCATCAGCCAGATCCAGCTCAACACCATGATGATGGTGATCCACGTCGCCAGGCCTTGCTGACGATCCACCAGCATGAAGCTGCCGACCCCGGAAATGAAACCACCGAGCGCAATGACCCCGGGATAGCGCTTCATCAGTTCGAGGATGCGCTGTACGAACAAGGTCAGGGTAGGCATTCGGCGGTTCACAATAGTCGTAGGAAAAAACCCCGACAGGGTACCGCCCGGGGGGCGGTGTGGCGAGGGTGAAGTAGCGTTCGCTGGCCTACGCAAAACTGTAGGAGCCGGCTTGCTGGCGATGGACTCAAAGGCACCGCGTTTATTCAGAAAATACGCGTTATCGTTGACGACCATCGCCGGCAAGCCGGCTCCTACAGTGATTTGTTACCGTCGACGATGGATGCGCCAGGCCAACAGGCACAGCACCATCAAAGCGAACACCCCGGCAATTGCCCACAGCACCTGGTCATAACTCATCAACGGTTTCTCGATCCGCAGATAACCCGGCTGCAAGAGCAATTCACGCATGGCCTTGTTGGCTTTTTCCAGCGTAACCCCCTGGAGCTCCTTGGCCGGGTCGGCGAAGCGGCCGTCTTCGTAGTCACTCAACGCGCTCCAGTAGTAATCGGCCAACGCGCTGTTGCCTTGCACGGCCCAGGCCTGGCGCGCGATGGCAGCCTGCTTGAGGCGGTTGAAGGTGGCGGCGTCCAGGCCGTCCTTGAGCAACCCAGCCTTCAACTCATCCAGCACCTGTTCCGCCGCTGTCACATCGTCGCGCTCAAGGTCGGCGTTGAGGCTCATGAAACCCACGCCGCCAAACACTTCGCGCTCGGCGGAGGGGCCGTAGGACAGACCATGGGCGAGGCGCATCTGGCGATAGAGCGCCCAGTCCAGATAATCCTTGAGCAGGTCGAAGGTTTCGTCGTGCTGATCCGCCAGCACGGGCTCCGGCACCAACCAGTGCAACTTGGCACCCGCGCCGACAATACCGTGGCTCAGCGTGCGTTCATGGGCTGCGCTGGCGTTGATCTCCGGCAGCGGCGGGTGATCGGTAGGGTCAACCGCATCAAGCTCGCCCCAGGCCCGCTCCAGATAACCCGGCAGCAAGCGATCGAGGTCGCCGACCACGATCAGAGTCATGTTGTTGGGCGCGTACCAGGCCTTGCGTACCTTCTCCAGTTGTTCGCGTGTCAGGTAATCGACCTCGGCCCGCTCCGGGCATTTAAGGCCCAGTTCCACGGCCAGTTGATTGCTCGCGGTGTGGCCCAGGTCCTGACGATCCAGCCACCGTTGCAGGTGCGAGTAATGGCCGCCGTCTTCGCGCTCGACCACTTTCTTGGCAGCGTTGATCGCGTTGTCGTCGATTCGGGTCTGGGTCAACAGCGCCAACAGCAAGTCGAGGACCTTGCGCTGGTTTTTCGCCGGGGCTTCGATGACGAACGTGGTGTCGGCGTTGCTGGTGTAGGCGTTCCACTCGCCGCCCAGCGCCTGCATGCGCTCTTCCAGACCACCTTCACCGGTGGCGTCGATGCCACTGAACAGCAAGTGTTCGAGCAGGTGCGGCAGCTCCTTGTCGGCGCAGTTGAAATCATCGATGCCGACGCCGACCACCAGGCGAATCGCCACATGCCCGCGCTCGGTGCCGGGCTTGAGCAGCAATTGCAGGCCGTTGGGCAGCGTATAGCCCTCGACCTGGAAGCGGTCCAGGGCAAACGAGGGGAATGAACCGAGCAACAGGCAGGCGAACAACAAACAACGCATAGCGAGTTTCCATACGGCTGGTTTGGAGATCCGTGTCGTCAGTCAGGGCCTCTTCGCGAGCAAGTCGAACCGTCGCACCGCCGCTCCCACAGAGGAATGCATTTCAAATGTGGGAGCGGGCTTGCTCGCGAATGGCCATCAAGCTGAATACATATAACTGACTGACCACACTGCCAGACGTTCAAGGCGAATGTGTGATGTCAGCCAAATCATCTACAGCGAGCGCACCGGTGTCAGACGTTTCCAGCACCACGTAAGCACTGCTGCAAAACAGAGAATTCAGACGCTTCATGTCGGCGATCAGCTCCAGGTGCAGCGAGCTGGTCTCGATACTCTGCACAATCTTACGTTGCAACCGGCTGACGTGAGCATGGGCCAGGCGGCGTTCCTGTGCACGGAAGCGACGCTTCTCCCGCAGCAACTGGCGGGCACTTTCCTTGTCGGCGCTGAGGAACACCGACAACCCCAGGCGCAAATTGGAAATCAGCTGGCTGTGCAGCCCCGCCAATTCGTCCAGGCCGACCTCGGAAAAAGACCGGCGCTGCGAGGTTTTCTGTTGCTGCACCTTGCGCAACATGCGCTCGATCAGGTCGCTGGCGAGTTTGAGGTTGATCGCCAGTTCAATGATTTCCGCCCAACGCCGACTATCCTGCTCGCTGAGGTCTTCACGGGGCATTTGCGCCAGATAGAGCTTGATCGAGTTGTAGAGCGCATCCACATCATCGGTCAGGCGACGCATTTCCTGGGTGACGGCAGTTTGCTTGCCGCGCAGCACGTCGAGCATGGCTTCGAGCATGCTGTCGATCAGATCGCCGATGCGCAGGGTTTCCCGGACAGCGTTGGCCAGCGCCAGGCTGGGGGTGACCAGCGCCGTCGGATCAAGGTGCCGCGGTTTGGCCGTGCCGTTGATTTCCGGGCGTTCCGGCAAGAGCCATGCGCACAGCCTGGCCATTATCCCGACCGTCGGCAGCAAGATCAGGCAGCGAGCCGTGTTGTAGAGCAGGTGGAAGCCGATGACCATTTCCTGGGGGCTGAAGTCGAGGCTGTCGATCCAGTGCACCAACGGGTCGAGCACCGGAATGATCAGCAACAGGCCGATCAGCTTGTACAGCAGGCTCCCGAGCGCCACCTGACGGCCCGCGGCGTTCTGCATGCTGGTGCTCATGAACGCCAGAATGCCGCTGCCGATGTTCGCGCCGATCACCAGGCCGATGGCCACCGGCAAGCTGATCACGCTGGCGCCGGCCAGGGTCGCGGTCAGCAGGACGGCGGCCAGGCTGGAGTAGGAAACCATCGCGAACAGGGCGCCGACCAAGGCATCGAGCAGGATGTCGCCGGTCAGCGAGGCGAAGATGACCTTGACCCCTTGCGCCTGGGTGATCGGCGCCGCCGCTTCGACGATCAGTTGCAGGGCCAGAATGATCAGGCCCAGACCGATGGCCACCCGGCCCATCTGGCCGAGCCGCGTCTGTTTGCGCGACAGGAAGAAAATCACCCCGAGAAAAATCAGCAGCGGTGACAGCCATGACAAATCGAACGTCAGCACCCGCGCCATCAACGCCGTACCCACGTCGGCGCCGAGCATGGTCGCCAGCGCAGGCATCAGCGCCATCAGGCCCTGGCCGACAAAGGAGGTGACGAGCATGGCGGTGGCGTTGCTGCTCTGGACCATGGCGGTCACGACTATGCCGGCGATGAACGCCAGCCAGCGCTTGGACATGTTCTGGCCGATCACATGACGCAGGTTGGAACCGTAGACCCGCAGGATGCCGGTTCGGACGATGTGCGTGCCCCAGATCAACAAGGCCACGGCAGATAACAAATTGAGCAGGGTGAGCATAAGGGCCCCCTGTGGTGGTAGCGCCCCAAAGGAGCAAGTTGACGGTGCCGCGCGACTTTCTACGTTGTGTACTTAAGCTGTAGTTGGCTAACGGTCTGCGCGCCAGCATCGCATAGCTAAAGAGGTGATTGAAACAAAACTGTCATGAAAACAGCTTGATGCAGACGTGAAAAAGGGGCCCGAAGGCCCCCGATTCATGTAGGAGCGAGCCTGCTCGCGATGGTCGTTAACGAAGACGCTCGCTTACAGGATAAACGCGGCGCCCCTGAGTCCATCGCGAGCAGGCTCGCTCCCACAGGTTTTACGTGTGGCTTACTGCCCAGGAATATCCTTGCGCAGTTTCACCGGATCCTGCTGTTTCTTCTTCTTCGCAATCGCGGTGCGCATCTTGATGTTGATCGCTTCCACCGCCAGCGAGAACGCCATGGCGAAGTAGACGTAGCCTTTTGGCACGTGCACGTCGAAGGATTCGGCAATCAGCACGGTACCGACGATCAACAGGAACGCCAGCGCCAGCATCTTCAGCGACGGGTGCTTGTCGATGAACGAGCTGATGGTGCCGGAAGCCAGCATCATCACCAGCACAGCCACAACGATTGCAGCGACCATGACCGGTACGTGGGAGACCATGCCGACGGCGGTGATCACCGAGTCCAGCGAGAACACGATGTCGATGATCGCGATCTGGATGATGGTGTAGAGGAAGTTGCCGCCTTTGCCGCCCGGCTCTTCATTGGTTTCGTCTTCACCTTCCAGCGCGTGGTACATCTCCTGCGAGCTCTTCCACAGCAGGAACAGACCACCGAAGAACAGGATCAGGTCTCGCCCGGAAATGCCCTGGCCGAACACTTCGAACAAGTCAGCGGTGAGGCGCATGACCCAGGTGATCGACAGCAGCAACAGAATCCGCGTGACCATGGCCAGCGCCAGGCCGAAGATTCGGGTGCGCGCCTGCATGTGCTTGGGCATGCGGCTGACCAGGATCGAAATCATGATGATGTTATCGATACCCAGGACGATTTCCAGGGCGGTCAGGGTAAAGAAGGCAACCCAGATTTCAGGGTTGGTCAGCCATTCCATGTGTATTCCTTTGAGCGAGTGTTAAACCACAAAGGGCCCAGGCTTCAAAAAACGAAGCCTGGACCCCCAGTGGTGAGTCTTGGGCTTATAGAGTGCTGAACAGCGGAAAAATCCCCATCAGCAATGCTGCAACCAGTATGCACATGCACACCAGCACTGCCCATTTCAGGGTAAAGCGCTGATGGTCACCGAAGTCGATACCGGCCAGGGCCACCAACAAATAGGTCGATGGTACCAGCGGGCTCAGCAAGTGGACGGGCTGACCGACGATCGAGGCACGTGCCATTTCAACCGCGGTTATACCGTAATGACTGGCCGCTTCGGCAAGTACTGGTAACACGCCGTAATAAAATGCGTCGTTCGACATGAAGAACGTGAACGGCATGCTCACCAGCGCGGTGATCACGGCCAGGTACGGGCCGAGGAAATCCGGGATGACCGCCAACAGGCTCTTCGACATCGCATCGACCATGCCGGTGCCCGACAGGATACCGGTGAAGATGCCTGCCGCGAAGATCAAACCGACCACTGCCAGCACGCTGCCGGCGTGGGCCGCAACGCGATCCTTCTGCTGTTGCAGGCAAGGGTAGTTGACGATCATGGCAATACTGAACGCCACCATGAACAGCACCGGCAGCGGCAGCAGGCCTGCGATCAGGGTGCACATCAGTGCGAATGTCAGGGCACCGTTGAACCAGATCAGCTTTGGACGACGGGCGTCCGGGAACTGCGAAACGCTGATTTCGCTGTGGTCGATTTCGTCGCCCACCAGGTGCAGCTCACCCAGACGCGCACGTTCACGTTTGCCGTAGAAGTAAGCGATGGCCAGGATGGCCAGGACACCGGCACCCATCGCCGGAATCATCGGTACGAAGATCGCCGACGGGTCCACATGCAACGCACTGGCCGCACGGGCAGTCGGACCGCCCCATGGGGTCATGTTCATCACGCCACCGGCGAGGATGATCAGGCCAGCCATGATCCGCGGGCTCATGCCGATGCGGCTGTAGAGCGGCAGCATGGCGGCCACGCAGATCATATAAGTGGTCGCGCCGTCACCATCGAGGGAGACGACGAGCGCCAGTACGGCGGTGCCGACCGAAACTTTCAACGGGTCGCCCTTGACCAGTTTGAGGATCTTGCGCACGGCCGGGTCGAACAGGCCGGAGTCGATCATCAGGGCGAAGTAGAGGATGGCGAACATCAGCATCACGCCGGTCGGCGCAAGCTTGGTGATGCCTTCGAGCATCATCGGGCCGATCTTCGGCGCAAAACCGCCGAACAGGGCGAAGACGATTGGAATGATGATCAGGGCGATCAGCGCAGACAGGCGCTTGGTCATGATCAGGAACATGAACGTGATGACCATGGCGAAGCCAAGGAAAGTCAGCATGGGAATACTCCAGGCGTAGCGCGGCTAGGGAATGGGCGAACCGGGTGGGTCAGCGCAGAACGGGAAGCACGAGGCGTACGGGCGGAGTTGCGGCGAAGCGGCGGGTATCAAAGGACATCAGGGTCACCATTGTTGTTGTTAAATGGGCTGTGCGAGCGATAAAACACTGGCATTGGCCGACCGGTCTGTTGCCGGTAGTGGGGGCGATCCTAATCGGGGAAGCTTTCACCCAGCTTTCGCTGATGAAAGCATTGACCGGATGTGCGACCGGTCGTCGGACGGGGGCAGGGAGTCAGACCGTGTTGAGGCCTTCGCGAGCAAGCCCGCTCCCACATTGAAATGCGTACCCACTGTGGGAGCGGGCTTGCTCGCGATGGCGTCGGAACATACGCAACAGGAGGAAATGTGATGAACGAACTTCACACAGGCGGCTGCCACTGCGGACAACTGCGCTATCAATTCAGCGGACCTTTGAGAGACATCGCCCACTGTCACTGCTCAATTTGCCGACGAGTCAGCGGCGGGATCGTGACCACCTGGATCACCGTGCCCGCATCGACCTTTGAATGGCTGAAAGGCACACCGGCGCAGTACGCCTCGTCATCCAGTTGCGTACGATATTTCTGCCCGAACTGTGGGGCGCAACTCGCGCTGGTGACACACCTCAGTCCCGAGAGCATCGACCTGACCATCGCCACCCTCGATCATCCCGAGCAGGCTCCGGCCGAGCGGCACATCTGGACCGACAGCCGTCTGCCCTGGCTGCACCTGGACGAACACCTGCCGGGCGAAGCCGAAGAAACACTCTGATCAAAAAATAGACAGGTCCAGTGGCCGGATCGCCCCCATCCAGATGGCATGTTCGGTGTGGTCGAGCAGATCGTCGCCGGTGTCCGGGTGCAGGAACACCACCAAACCCTTGCGGTTGAGCGCCAGCCACGGCAACACGTCGCCGATGAGTTCCGGCCCGAATGCCAGTTGGCAACTCCAGTCCGGGTGCGGGCCGACCGGACGTTCGTGCACCCGACCCATTTTCAGCGGGAACAGCTGTGCCGCCCGCTCACACAAGGTTCGCGCCTGGTCGATGGTGCTGGCGTCGAAATACACGTGGGCGTGGTAACCCTTGATCTGTTGCATCTGAAACCCTCTGAATCCCTGTCGAACCCTCACCGTCTCCCACAGGTCAAATGCTATACACCCAGGAAACGGAGCCCAGCCATGAAAAATGCCGAAACCCCGGTGGTAAAAGTGGTGCTTTATGGTGCCATGAGTAGCCTGGGCAGTGCGCTGATGGCTGAGATGCTGCGGCGGCAACACGAAGTGATCGCCATCCTCGATGACTTGACGGCACTCGCGCCACGTCCGGGTTTGCGCACCAAGACGGGCGACCTGTTTGAGGCCGAGCGCGTCAAACAAAGCGTCGCGGGCTGTTCGGCCGTCATCTGTCTATTAGACGCACCAGGCTTGCCGTTCAACAGCGAACACGTTGAAAAAACCATTGTTCCGGGCCCGGTCGAACAGGTGCTCGCGGTCGATGCGCTGATAGCCGGCATGCAGGCTGCCGGCATTGCCCGACTGTTTCTGGTGGGGGATTTCGAGGTGTTGGACGATCCGGAGATTGAGGATCAACTGCAACGCCACGCCGCCGAAGAAATCCGCGAATCCCTGCAAAGCAGTAAGTTGCACTGGACGCTGGTGAATGCACCGCGTGGCATCCCGGGGCTGACGATCGAGCATTTCAGCCACGCCAGCAGCAGCCTGGAACCGGGGCTGGCCGAACCGCTGGATCGCTTGAAACGTGTCGCGATAGGGATCGCCGATGAATTGCACTTCAATCTTCACGTGGGCGAACACGTGAATTTCGTGGCGACTTCAGAGTAGTGAACGCTCGGGCCGCGCCCGGACGACCTTCTTGCTTTCACACCGCAATCGAAGGCAAAGGCAGGCCATTCAGCGATTGCGCACTGCTGGCCTGCTCGGCCATCAACCAATCCACAAACTGTTGAATCAACACCCCACGCCGTTTGCGTTGGGGCAGGACCACGTAATAGCCCTGCCGGGACATCACCGTTTCAGCAATTGGCCGACACAACAAACCTTGCGCCAGCAAGTTATCCACAAGGTGCCGCCAGCCAATCGCCACGCCCTGGCCGCCAATCGCCGCTTGAATCAACAGCGTGTAATTGTCGAATCGCAACTGCCCGGGCGCCGGCGCCGAAGTAATCCCCAATTCGCGGAACACGCCACTCCAGTCGAACCAGTTGCTGCTGTTTTCGCCACGCAGGTGCAGCAGCGGAAATTCCAGTAGCCCCTGGGGCGGCAAGGGCAGGGGACGGTCCTTCAATAGCAGCGGACTGCACACCGGGAACACTTCTTCGCTGAACAGCCAATGGCTTTCACCCTGTTTAAAACGCCCGTCACCAAACAGCACGGCAACATCGATATCGGTGCGCAGCATATTGAGGCTGCGTTCGCTGGTGACCAGGCTAACGTCCACGTGAGGATTGGCCGCGTGAAAGCGATGCAACCGGGGCATCAGCCAGTAAGCGGCAAAGGCAAAATCGGTGGCGACCTGCAACACTTCATGCTGTTGCTGTGCACTGATCGCACTTAATCCTGCGTCGATATTCTGCAAACCGAGCTGAACCTGCTCGAAAAGAATAGCCCCGGCCTCGGTCAATTCGATCCCGCGATAAATGCGATCGAACAGCCGTGTGGCGAGTTGATCTTCCAGCCGCTTGATCTGCTGACTGATGGCCGGTTGCGTGGTGCCGAGCTCTACCGCAGCGGCGGTGAAGCTGTGATGGCGGGCGGCTGCTTCGAAGGCGCGGAGCAGATCCAGAGACAAATCACCGAGGGCGTCATACATAAGCTGTGCTTATCCTAGTCATTGCCTGGCATGGGCTTTACCACAAATCACATGGACTCCATGCTCGATTGCAGCACTCTCGCATAAATATTCACTATGGAATGCCGCGATCACATGAAGCGCAAGAATATTCTTTTCATCATGGCCGATCAGATGGCCGCGCCAATGTTGCCGTTCTACGGCCCTTCGCCGATCAAATTGCCCAATCTCAGCCGCCTCGCCGCCGAAGGCGTGGTGTTCGACGCCGCTTATTGCAACAGCCCACTCTGCGCGCCGTCGCGTTTTACTCTGGTCAGCGGTCAGTTGCCGAGCAAAATCGGCGCCTACGACAACGCGGCCGATTTTCCTGCCGACGTGCCCACCTACGCCCACTACCTGCGGCGCCTCGGCTATCGCACCGCGCTGTCCGGGAAAATGCACTTTTGCGGCCCGGACCAACTGCACGGTTACGAAGAACGCCTGACCAGCGACATTTACCCGGCCGACTACGGTTGGGCAGTGAACTGGGACGAACCGGACGTGCGTCCGACCTGGTATCACAACATGTCGTCGGTACTGCAGGCCGGGCCTTGCGTGCGTACCAATCAGCTGGATTTCGATGAAGAGGTGGTGTTCAAGGCCCAGCAATACCTGTTCGACCACATTCGTGAGGATGGCGACCAGCCGTTCTGCCTGACCGTGTCGATGACTCACCCACACGACCCGTACACCATTCCCAAGGCTTTCTGGGATCTTTACGACGACGCCGACATCCCATTGCCCGAAACCCCGGCACAAACCGAGCTCGATCCGCACGCCCAGCGTTTGCTCAAGGTCTACGACCTGTGGGACAAGCCGCTGCCTGTGGATAAGATCCGCGATGCACGCCGGGCTTATTTCGGTGCTTGCAGTTATATCGACAGCAACGTCGGCAAACTTCTGCAAACGCTCGAAGAAACAGGGCTGATTAACGACACGATCATCGTATTCTCCGGCGACCACGGCGACATGCTCGGCGAGCGCGGCCTCTGGTACAAAATGCATTGGTACGAAATGGCCGCGCGCGTGCCGATGTTGATCAGTTCACCCGGCCAGTTTGGCGCCGGACGGGTCAGCGCAGCGGTTTCCACCGCCGACCTGCTGCCGACGTTTGTCGAGTTGGCCGGCGGCGCTCTGGAACCGGGCTTGCCGCTGGATGGCCGTTCGCTGGTTCCGCACCTGCAAGGGCAGGGCGGTCATGACGAAGTCTTCGGCGAATACATGGCCGAAGGCACCATCAGTCCGCTGATGATGATTCGCCGCGGTGCCTATAAATTCATCTACAGCGAAGACGATCCGTGCCTGCTCTTCGACGTACACAACGACCCGCGTGAACAGGAAGAACTCAGCCAGTCGCCGCAACATCGGCTCCTGTTCGAGGAATTTCTCGCCGAAGCACGGGCCAAATGGAACATCCCGGCGATACACCAACAGGTGCTCGCGAGCCAGCGTCGTCGGCGTTTCGTCGCCGAGGCACTGACCATCGGCAAGCTGAAGAGCTGGGATCACCAGCCACTGGTGGACGCCAGTCAGCAGTACATGCGCAACCACATCGACCTCGACGATCTGGAGCGTAAAGCACGTTATCCACAACCCTGCCAAAACCAATAATGTTAAGGGGAAGTCCATGCAAAAGTTATCCACAGTACTGACGGTCGGACTGCTGGCTCTGGGCAGTGCGTCGGCGTATGCCGATCAGAGCTGCGAGACGGTGAAAATGGCCGACCCTGGCTGGAGCGACATCGCCGCAACCAACGCCATCACCGGGTTTCTGCTGGACGGCATGGGCTACAAGCCCAAAGTCGACACCCTCGCGGTGCCGATTACCTTTGGCGGGTTGAAGGATGGCCAGGTCGACGTGTTTCTCGGCAACTGGATGCCGGCGCAGCAGGGTTTCTATGACAAGTTCGTCGCCACCGGCGACGTCACGCAACTGGCGAAGAACCTTGATGGCACCGAGTTCACCCTGGCTGTGCCGGATTACGTGTGGGACGCGGGTGTGCATAACTTTGCCGACCTGAACAAATTCGCCGACAAGTTCGACAAGAAGATCTACGGCATCGGCTCCGGCGCCCCGGCGAACATCTCGCTGCAAGAAATCATCAAGAAGAACGACTTCGACATGGGCCAGTGGAAACTGGTCGAGTCCAGCGAACAGGCGATGCTGGCCGAAGTGTCTCGTGCGGTGAAGAAACAGAAATTCGTGACCTTCCTCGGCTGGACGCCGCACCCGATGAACGTGCAGCTGAAAATGCATTATCTGAAGGGCGGCGAGAAATACTTCGGCGACACCGGCAGCGTCCATACCCTGACCCGCAAGGGCTACGCCGAGGCCTGCCCGAATGTGGGCAAGTTGCTGACCAACCTGAGTTTCACCCAGGAGATGGAAAACAGCATCATGGCGGATGTGGTGAACAAGAAGGTCAGCAATGCGGATGCGGCCAAGGCGTGGATCAAGGCCAATCCGGCGGTGCTGGACAAATGGCTGGAAGGCGTGAAGACCGCGGACGGCAAGGATGCGTTGCCGGCGGTAAAAGCCAAGCTCTAACCCCTCGGGCCTGGATGCCGATCTGTAGGAGCCGGCTTGCTGGCGATTCAACGATAACGCGGTGTACCTGATACACCGCGGTGCCATTATCGCCAGCAAGCCGGCTCCTACAGGTCTGTGCTGATACCCTTGCGCAAAATTTTCAACCGAGAGGACCCATGGCCTTCCCCAGCCGCCATTCACTCTTCCCCTTCCTCACGTGGTTGCCCCGGCAGACCCGCGCCAGCGTCGGCCGTGACCTGATCGTCGGTCTCAGCGGCGCCATTCTCGCGTTGCCGCAATCCATTGCCTACGCGCTGATCGCCGGTCTCCCACCGGAATACGGCTTGTACGCCGCCATCATCCCGGTGCTGATCGCCTGCCTCTGGGGTTCATCGTGGCATTTGATCTGTGGGCCTACGGCAGCGATCTCCATCGTCCTGTTCGCCAGTGTCAGTCCTCTGGCCGTCCCTGCGTCCAAGGACTACATCACGCTGATCCTGCTTCTGACGCTGCTCGCCGGCATTTTCCAGTGGCTACTGGGTTTGCTGCGGTTCGGCGCGCTGGTGAATTTTGTCTCGCACTCGGTGGTATTGGGCTTCACCCTCGGCGCCGCCGTGGTGATTGCCATCGGTCAAATGCCCAACCTGCTGGGGCTGGACTTGCCCAGCCAGGCCACCGCTCTGGACAGCTTATTGATGCTGCTGCAGCACCTCGATGCGGTGGATAAACCCTCGCTCGTGCTGGGGCTGGCAACAGTCGTCGTCGGCATAATCCTGAAAGGGTTGCTGCCTCGCTGGCCGACGCTGCTGATCACCCTGATCCTCGCCGGGCTGCTGGTTTGGCTGTGGCCATCGATGTTCGGCCACGTGAACCTGGTGAGCGCGTTTGTCGGGCGGTTGCCGCCCTTCAGACCGTTGCCACTGGATCTGGACATGATTTTGCGATTGCTGCCCAGCGCAGTAGCGGTGGGGATGCTCGGGCTGGTGACAAGCCTGTCGATTGCCCGTTCCTTGTCGGCGCGCTCGCAGCAATTGCTCGATGCCAATCAGGAGGTCCGCGCGCAGGGTTTATCGAACATGGTCGGTGCGTTTTTTTCCGGTTCGCTGTCAGCCGGTTCCTTCACCCGTTCCGGCCTCAGCTACGAAGCGGGTGCCTGTTCGCCAATGGCGGGGGTGTTTTCCGCGTTGTGGGTGGCGCTGTTTGCGATCTTCGGCGCCAACCTGATTGCGCATATTCCGATTCCGGCCATGGCCGGCAGCATCCTGTTGATCGCCTGGGGGTTGGTCGATCATCGCGGCATTCGCGCGTTGTTAAGGGTCAGCCGCGCCGAGTTCATGGTGATGGCGCTGACCTGTGTCGCCACGCTGCTGCTGGAATTGCAGACAGCGATCTACGCCGGCGTGCTCGCGTCGTTGTTTTTCTACCTCAAGCGCACCTCGCAACCACGGGTGCAGCATTGGCGCGACGGCGATGAAGACATTCTGCGGGTCGGCGGTTCGATCTTTTTCGGCGCCAGCCATTACCTGCAAGTGCGCCTGCAACGCATGCACGGGGCGCGGGTGGTGATCGAGGCGCAGCAGATCAACTTCATCGACTATTCGGGGGTGGAAATGCTGCACCAGGAAGCGCGGCGACTACGCAAGCAGGACCGTAGCCTGACCTTGCGCGGGGCGCGGCCACCGGTGGTGGAGGAGTTGCGAAAGCTGGAAGGTGCGGAGAAATGCCCGATTCATTTCGAGGATTGAAGCACACCCATCTCCGGACAATAACCGCGATCACGGCATACCAACCGACTGTAGGAGCCGGCTTGCTGGCGATTCAACGATAACGCGGTTTGCCTGATACACCGCGGCGCGCCCATCGCCAGCAAGCCGGCTCCTACAAGGCCAATTGGCGGCGCAGTTCGGCCAGCACCGGCGCGGTGTCCGGGCGTACGCCGCGCCACAGCAAGAAGGCTTCTGCCGCTTGTTCGGCGAGCATCCCCAAACCATCCATCGACACGGCAGCGCCATGCGCCGTAGCCCAACGGCAGAACGAGGTCGGTTCCTTGCCGTACATCATGTCGTAGCAAACCGTCTTGCCCGGCTCGATCAGACTGCCCGCAATCGGCGGTACATCGCCCGACAAACTGGCCGATGTCGCGTTGATGATCAGGTCCACCGATTCCCGCAACCAGTCGAAACCACTGGCCGACACCGGCCCCAGATCCGCGAACAATTCCGCCAGCAGCTCGGCTTTTTCCACCGTGCGGTTGGCGATGATCACCGAGGCGGGTTGCTCGGCCAGCAGTGGCTCCAGCGCACCGCGCACTGCGCCGCCGGCGCCGAGCAGCAGGATGCGTTTGCCCTTGAGGCTGAAACCGGCGTTGACCGTCAGGTCCCGCACCAGCCCGGCACCATCGGTGTTGTCGCCCAGCAGCGTGCCATCGGCGAGCTTGCTCAGGGTGTTCACCGCGCCAGCCCGCTGCGCTCGCGCCGTCAAACTGTCGGCCAGACGGAACGCCTCTTCCTTGAACGGCACCGTCACGTTCGCCCCGCGACCTTCCAGGAAAAACTCCCGGGCAAAGTCGGAAAAATCGTCGAGCGGTGCCAGCGAAGTGCTGTAGTCCAGTTGCTGAGCAGTCTGTTCGGCGAACAGACGATGGATCAACGGCGACTTGCTGTGGCCGATCGGGTTACCGAAAACGACGTAACGATCCATCAGAAATCCTCAGGCCTGGGCCAGCCAGTCGCGGTCTTGCAGGAAGTACTCGGTCAGGCGTGCTTCTTCGCTGCCGGGCTCGGCTTTCCAGTCATAACTCCAGCGAACTTGCGGCGGCAACGACATGAGGATCGACTCGGTACGCCCACCCGATTGCAGGCCGAAGAGCGTGCCACGGTCGTAAACCAGGTTGAACTCGACGTATCGGCCACGGCGGAACTCCTGGAATTCGCGCTGTTTTGCAGTGAACGCATCATTTTTGCGGCGTTGCACGATCGGCAGGTAGGCGTCGATGTAAGCGTCACCGATGGCACGCATGAAAGCGAAGCTGGTGTCGAAATCCCACTCGTTCAAATCATCGAAGAACAGGCCGCCGATGCCGCGCGGTTCGTGGCGATGCTTGATGTGGAAATAGCTGTCGCACCAGGCTTTGTAACGTGGATAGACATCCGGACCGAACGGCGCGCAGGCCTGCTCGGCGACGCGGTGCCAGTGCACGCAGTCATCGATGTTGCCGTAATAAGGGGTCAGGTCGAATCCGCCGCCGAACCACCAGACCGGTTCTTCGCCTTCTTTTTCGGCGATGAAAAAGCGCACGTTGGCGTGGGAAGTCGGCACATGTGGATTGTGCGGGTGAATCACCAGCGACACGCCCAGGGCTTCAAAGCCACGGCCGGCCAGTTCCGGTCGATGGGCGCTGGCGGACGGTGGGAGACCGCTGCCAAACACGTGGGAAAAGTTGACGCCGCCCTTTTCGATGACCGCGCCGTTCTCGATCACGCGGGTACGACCGCCACCGCCGGCAGGCCGGGTCCAGGCGTCTTCGACGAATTGCGTGCCGCCGTCTTCGGCTTCCAGGGCAGCGCAAATGCGGTCTTGCAGGTCGAGCAGGTAGGCTTTTACGGCCTCGGTGCGGGTCGTCATGTCTTCACCTTGAATCGGGCAAAACTACGCGGCGCTCCATGGGAGCGGGGGCCGGCGCAAATGGGCGCGTAGCATAACATTGCAGATGGACTCGCCACAGTTGACGGGGATCAAGCTTGGGAGTTCGATAGGGCGCTTGGCACTACACCTCTAGTAGCTGAAGACCTAAGGAGAGTTCTGATGGCAAAGCGTATCCAGTTCCGCGCCCATGGCGGCCCCGAAGTGCTCGAGTATGTGGATTACCAACCGGCCGAGCCCGGCCCGCAGCAAGTGCGCGTGACCAACAAGGCCATCGGCCTGAACTTCATCGACACCTATTTCCGCAGCGGCCTCTATGCGCCGCCCGCCTTGCCGTCGGGCGTGGGTTCGGAAGGTGCAGGCGTGGTCGAGGCGGTGGGCAGCGAAGTCACCCGCTTCAAGGTCGGTGATCGCGTGGCGTACGGCAGCGGCCCGTTGGGCGCCTACAGCGAAGTTCACGTATTGCCGGAAGCCAATCTGGTGCACCTGCCGGACGCGATCAGCTTTGAACAGGCCGCCGGGGTAATGCTCAAGGGCCTCACCGTGCAGTACCTGTTGCGTCAGACCTATGAACTCAAGGGTGGCGAAACCATTCTGTTTCACGCCGCTGCCGGGGGTGTCGGTTCACTGGCCTGCCAATGGGCGAAGGCGCTGGGCGTGAAGTTGATCGGCACGGTCAGCTCGCCGGAGAAAGCCGCGTTGGCAAAGGCCAATGGTGCGTGGGCGACCATCGACTACAGCCACGAAAACGTCGCACAACGCGTACTGGAATTGACCGACGGCAAAAAAGTCCCGGTGGTGTACGACGGTGTCGGCAAAGACACCTGGCTGACTTCGCTGGATAGCACAGCGCCTCGGGGCCTGGTGGTGAGTTTTGGCAACGCTTCGGGCGCGGTGGACGGGGTAAACCTGGGGATTTTGTCGGCGAAGGGATCGTTGTACGTGACCCGGCCAACACTGGCGACTTATGCCAACAACGCTGAAAACCTGCAGCGGATGGCGGATGAGTTGTTTGAGATGATCATCAGCGGGAAGCTGAATGTGGAGATCAGCCAGAAGTATTCACTGGCTGACGCGGCGAAGGCGCAGACCGAGTTGTCGGCACGGCGGACAACAGGTTCGACTGTTCTTTTGCCTTGAGGGCCTCTTCGCGGGCAAGTCGGATCGCCGCCCGCTCGCTCCTACAGTTTGTATGCGATCCCTGTAGGAGCGAGGCTTGCCCGCGAAGAACGATGACGCGGTCTCAACCCGGGCGAATGACGTTCCCGGTCGCCAGATCGCGAATCACGCTCGGATTCTTGCGCCCACCGAGGTTGCCGCCAAGAATCAAATCAAGCTGCCCGCGGAAATACTGCTCCACGCGAATCCGCGTCCGCGCCGCCGGCCGGCCCTGCGGGTTGGCCGAGGTCGACACCAACGGCCCGACCAATGCGCACAAATCCCGCACCAACGGGTGATTGCTGACCCGCAACGCCACCGTTTCGTGCACGCCGGTAATCCACTGCGGCAACTGATTCCGATGCGGCACCAGCCAGGTATTCGGCCCCGGCCAAGTGCTGGCCATGCGGTCCATCCACAGCTCAGGGAAGTCTTCGAACAGGAAGTCGAACTGGCGGATGTTGTCGGCAACCAGAATCAGGCCCTTGTCCACCGACCGGCCCTTTAGCATCAGCAGACGTTCGACCGCTTCTTCGTCCCACGGGTCGCAACCCAGGCCCCAGACCGCCTCGGTTGGATAGGCAATCACCGCCCCTGCGCGAATGGCTTGCGCGGCTTGTTGCACACGCCAACTGTTGACCATGAAAAACTCTCCGGAATAAGGCTCTGCGCAGTTTACCGATGTTCCTTATAAAACCTAGCTCACCCGCGCAAACCAGCGCCCGCTTTCGCAGACCGCCCGGCCGTCCATTTCCAGTTCCGTCAACGCCGCCAGCACTTTGGGCAACGCCCAGCCGCTGGAGACGGACAACGCTTCACTGGTGTGCGGCGCCGCGTGCAGCAGCATCAACAGCGGATGTGCCACCGACGGTGCCTGCATGGCTAACGGCAACTGCTGCCAGCCGCGCAATGCTTCGAGGATATGTTCGATGGTTTCCACCAGCATCGCACCGTCGCGAATCAGCTGATGACACCCCTTGGCGCCGGGATGATGGATCGATCCCGGAATCGCATACACCTCACGACCTTGTTCCGCCGCCAGCCTCGCGGTGATCAAGGAACCGCTGGCGACACTGGCCTCGACCACCAGCACGCCGAGGGACAAACCACTGATGATTCGATTGCGTCGCGGGAAGTTGCTGGCCGTAGGCCCGGCGTCCAGCGGGAACTCGGAAAGCACCGCGCTGCCCGACGCAATCATGGCATCGGCAAGCCTGCGGTTGCGCTGTGGATAAAACTTTTCAAGTCCCGTGCCAAGTACGCCGACCGTTTGCCCGCCCACGTCCAGAGCGGCTTGATGCGCGGCGGCATCAATCCCCAGCGCCAGACCGCTGGTGATGACAAAACCGGCGCCAGCCAGACTGCGCGAAAACGCGGCGGCCGTGTCCATCCCCGGACGGGAAGCGCGACGACTGCCGACCATCGCCAATTGCGGTTTTTCCAGTATGCCCGGATCGCCCGCGACGAATAGCAGTGGCGGCGCGTCGCTGATTTCCGCCAGCAATGCCGGGTAGTCAGGCTGGTCCCACATCAGTAAATGCTGGCCGGGACGGTCTAGCCAGGCCAATGCGTGGCTGGCGCCGTCCCGGACATCATCGGCCCGGCGAGCCTCGGCGCAAGCAAACGGCAAGCCCAGCGAACGCCAGGCACTGGCCGGCGCGCTGATGGCTTTGGACGCCGAGCCGAAGGCTTCGAGCAGTTTCCTGAAACGCGCAGGACCGAGCTCCGGCAAACGATGCAGACGTAAACGGGCTTCCAGTTCCGCAGGGGAAACCGGTGTAACAGCAGGCAGCGACATGGATCATCCTTGATCGTTATGAGCCCCGTTCAAACGGGAATAAGCTGTGGATAACTCTGTTGGTAACTTGTGGAGCCTGCTTACGGATTTCGCACCTTGTCCATCACCGCCAAGGAGCGCGATGCGGTGAGCACCAATCCGTAACTGAGTTTGTCGTAGGTGCGGAACACCATCAGCAAACCGGCGCGTTCATCGGGAATTTTCAGAGGCTGGCCGGAGACCCGGTCGCGCACGGTTTCGCCGGTCTTCATCACCACCAACACGTTGCCTTCGGCGAGGCCGTCGCGTTGGCCCCGGTTCAGCGTCACGACATCCATCGCGCCGATCTGGGTAACCCCGCGCGGTACGTCGATGATCAGGCCGTTGATCGGTTTTTTTGGTGCACTGGGCATGAAGGTCGAGTTGATCGATCGTTCCTCGCCGCTGAACAAGCGATCGCCGAGGCGCACTTCCTGAGTGGTGCGTTGCAGTGAAAGCGTCGCGACATCACCCTCGGTAGCGACGATTTCACCACCGCCGATGTCGTCGGCATTGATCCCCAGGAACTCCTTGCTCTCGGGGTCGGTATAAACCTTGCCTTGGCGGAAGATGCCGTAGACCGGCTGGTTCGGATCGAAATGGCCGCGGGCGAAAATCCGGTCGCCGGTGCCGCTGAGCACCCGTTCGGCATCGCCGGCGACGATGTAAGGCGCCTTGTCGAAATCCTCGACCTTGTCGACGATGCGGTTGCTCAGCAGAAAACTGTTGATCGACTGCAACGGAATGCTCGGGATGGCGTCGGCCACCGGCGAACTGTGCACCCGTGGCGAGAGCTTGATGGTGCCCCGGGAAGCCCCGCGATTGAGGGTCAGACGCGGCTGACCGTCAACGTAGACCAGCGACAGCAAATCGCCGGGGTAGATCAGATTGGGGTTCTGGATCTGCGGATTGGCCTGCCAGAGCTCAGGCCACTTCCACGGCTCACGGAGGAATTTCCCGGAGATGTCCCAGAGTGTGTCACCCGCCGCCACTGTGTATTGCTGTGGAAAACCTTCCTTGAGTTGCACTTGCCCATGCGCCAAACCGGCCGAGGCCAGAAGGAGCAAGGCGAGTAGTGATTTCCTCATGCGGTGAATCCCTTTATTATGTGCGTTCGCGTGAAACGCCAGAGCCCTCGTGGCTCGCTCCCGACTCTTTGCCAAAAAGAAAAGGAGCTACGCTTCACAACGGTAGCCTGCATCTTCGGACCTGCCAGGCCATCGACCCGACTTTACCTCACACGTGCAGCAATCAAGCTTATGGCCATTTTAGACATCCTCGAATTCCCCGACTCGCGCCTGCGCACTATCGCCAAACCTGTGGCCGTAGTGGACGACGAAGTGCGTCAGTTGGTCGATGATATGTTTGAAACAATGTATGAAGCGCCAGGCATCGGCCTCGCCGCGACCCAGGTCAACGTGCACAAACGTATCGTCGTGATGGACCTCTCCGAAGACCGCACCGAACCGCGGGTGTTCATCAACCCCGAGTTCGAGCCCCTGACCGACGAGATGGAGCAATACCAGGAAGGCTGCCTCTCGGTGCCGGGTTTCTACGAAAACGTCGATCGCCCGCAGAAGGTCAAGGTCAAGGCCCTGGACCGCGACGGCCAGCCTTACGAACTGATCGCCGAAGGCCTGCTCGCCGTGTGCATCCAGCATGAATGCGACCACCTCAACGGCAAATTGTTCGTCGACTACCTGTCGAATCTCAAACGTGATCGAATCAAGAAGAAACTGGAAAAGCTCCATCGCCAGAACGCTTGATGCCCTCCTTTCAAAGGCTTGCTGCGGCAAGCCTTTTTCTTTTGCGACTGCTTTGTAAATGAGAGCTTCCCATGACTGAGCCACTGCGCATCGTCTTTGCCGGCACCCCGGAATTCGCCGCCGAACACCTCAAGGCCCTGCTCGACAGCCCTTACGAGATCGTCGCGGTCTACACCCAACCGGACCGTCCGGCGGGTCGCGGGCAAAAGCTGATGCCGAGCCCGGTCAAGCAGTTGGCCCTGGAAAACAACATCCCGGTGCTGCAACCGCCAACCCTGCGCAATGAAGACGCTCAAGCCGAACTGGCCGCGCTTAAACCGGATTTGCTGGTGGTGGTCGCCTACGGCCTGATCCTGCCGCAAGTGGTGCTGGATATTCCGCGCCTGGGTTGCATCAACAGCCACGCGTCATTGCTGCCACGCTGGCGCGGTGCGGCGCCGATCCAGCGCGCCGTCGAAGCCGGCGACAGCGAAAGCGGCGTGACCATCATGCGCATGGAACTGGGCCTCGACACCGGGCCGATGCTGCTCAAGGTCACCACGCCGATCAGCGCTGAAGACACCGGCGGCAGCCTCCACGACCGCTTGGCGGAACTCGGCCCACCGGCAGTGATTCAAGCCATCGCCGGCCTCGCCGCCGGCACGCTGGAAGGCGAAGTGCAGGACGACAGCCTCGCCACCTACGCACACAAATTGAACAAGGACGAAGCGCGCATCGACTGGAGCCGCCCGGCCATTGAGCTGGAACGTCTGGTCCGCGCCTTCAATCCATGGCCGATCACCCACAGCACGTTGAATGGCGAAGCGCTGAAAGTGCTGACCGCGAGCCTCGCGGAAGGCAAGGGCGCACCAGGTGAAATCCTCAGCGCCAGCAAAGACGGCCTGATCGTCGCCTGCGGTGAGCAGGCTCTGTGCCTGACCCGTCTGCAATTGCCCGGCGGCAAGGCGCTGAACTTCAGCGATTTGTTCAACAGCCGTCGTGAGAAATTCGCCGTCGGCACCGTGCTCGGTCAAACGGCGGACGCTCAATGAATCCACGTCTGTCCGCCGCCAAGGCACTTGCTGCAGTTCTAAACGGAAAAGCCTCACTCAACAGTTCGTTGCCGACACAAATGGACAAGGTTGAAGACCGCGATCGCGGCTTCACCCAGGACCTGGCGTTCGGCACCGCGCGCTGGCAGCCGCGTTTGTCGGCGCTCGCGGCCAAGTTGCTGCAGAAGCCGTTCAAGGCTGCCGACGCCGATGTCGAGGCGTTGCTGCTGGTCGGTCTCTATCAACTGCTTTACACCCGCGTCCCGGCTCACGCCGCCATCGGCGAAACCGTCGGTTGCGCCGACAAGCTGAAGAAGCCGTGGGCCAAAGCCTTGCTCAACGCCGTGTTGCGCCGCGCCCAACGTGAAAGCGAAGCGCTGCTGGCCGAGCTGGAACACGACCCGGTGGTGCGTACCGCCCACCCACGCTGGCTGCAAAAATCCCTGAAAGCGTTTTGGCCTGAGCAGTGGGAAGCCATTTGTGCGGCAAACAACGCGCATCCGCCGATGATTTTGCGGGTCAACCGTCGCCATCACAGCCGCGATGCCTATCTTGGCTTGCTGACCGACGCAGGCATTGCCGCCACACCGTGTGTTTACAGCCGGGACGGCATCATTCTCGACGCCGCCGCCGACGTACGCAGCCTGCCGGGCTTCGCCGAAGGCTGGATCAGCGTGCAGGACGAAGCGGCGCAACTGGCCGCCGACCTGCTCGACCTCGCGCCGGGCCAGCGAGTGCTCGACGCCTGCTGCGCACCGGGCGGCAAGACCTGCCACATCCTCGAAGCCGAACCCGCACTGGCGGGCGTCGTCGCCGTGGATCTGGAAGCCAAGCGTCTGGTGCGTGTGCGAGAAAACCTCGCACGTCTGGGCCTGAGCGCCGAACTGATCGCCGCCGACGGCCGCGACACGGTCACCTGGTGGGATGGCAAACCTTTCCAACGCATCCTGCTCGATGCGCCATGCTCGGCCACCGGCGTGATCCGTCGTCACCCGGACATCAAGCTGACTCGCCAACCGGATGACATCGCCGCGCTGGCAGTGCTGCAAGGCGAGTTGCTGGATGCCATGTGGATAACTCTGGAGGTGGGCGGGATTCTGCTTTACGCCACCTGTTCCACGTTGCCGACCGAGAACACCGAAGTCATCGAAGCCTTCCTCGCCCGCACGCCGGGCGCCCGTGAGCTGGACCTCGCCACCACGGCCGGCATCAAGCAGCCCCACGGTCGCCAGCTGCTGGCACAGGAAGGCGGCCACGACGGGTTCTATTACGCCAAGCTGATCAAGATCGCCGCCGCGCGCGGTTAACCGGTTTTAAGGGAGTGACTGGATGAAAATCATCATCCTCGGCGCAGGGCAGGTCGGCGGTTCGCTGGCGGAACACTTGGCCAGCGAGGCCAACGACATCACCGTGGTCGACACCGATGGCGAACGCCTGCGCGACCTCGGCGATCGCCTGGACATCCGCACCGTGCAAGGCCGCGGCTCGCTGCCGACGGTGCTGCGCCAGGCCGGCGCGGACGATGCCGACATGCTGGTGGCGGTGACCAACAGTGACGAAACCAACATGGTCGCCTGCCAGGTCGCCCACACCCTGTTCCACACCCCGACGAAAATCGCCCGCGTCCGCGAAGCCGCGTACCTCACGCGCTCCGAGCTGTTCGATAACGAAGCGATTCCGGTGGATGTGCTGATCAGCCCGGAACAAGTGGTCACCAACTACATCAAGCGCCTGATCCAGCATCCGGGTGCGTTGCAGGTGATCGATTTCGCCGAAGGCAAAGCGCAGCTGGTCGCGGTGAAGGCGTACTACGGCGGACCGCTGGTGGGTCAGCAACTGCGTCAGTTGCGTGAACACATGCCGAATGTCGAAACCCGCGTAGCGGCAATTTTCCGCCGTGACCGGCCGATCCTGCCTCAGGGCGATACGGTGATCGAGGCGGACGACGAAGTATTTTTCATCGCCGCCAAGGCGAATATTCGCGCAGTGATGAGCGAAATGCGCCGCCTCGATGAGAGCTACAAGCGCATCGTCATCGCCGGGGGCGGGCAGATCGGTGAGCGTCTGGCCGAGGCCATCGAAAGCCGTTATCAGGTGAAGATCATCGAGATGAACCCGGCCCGCTGCCGTCATCTCTCGGACACCCTCGACAGCACCGTGGTCCTGCAAGGCAGTGCCTCCGACCGCGATTTGCTGATGGAAGAGAACATCGCCGACGCCGACATCTTCCTGGCGCTGACCAACGATGACGAAGCCAACATCATGTCGTCGCTGCTGGCCAAGCGTCTGGGCGCGAAGAAGGTGATGACGATCATCAACAACCCGGCTTACGTCGACTTGATCCAGGGTGGCGACATCGACATCGCCATCAGCCCGCAACTGGCGACCATCGGCACCTTGCTGGCCCACGTGCGGCGCGGCGACATCGTCAGCGTGCATTCATTGCGCCGTGGTGCGGCGGAGGCCATCGAGGCCATTGCCCATGGTGATGCGAAGTCGAGCAAAGTGATTGGCAAGGCCATCGAGAACATCGGTCTGCCGCCAGGCACCACGATTGGCGCGATCATTCGTGATGAAGAGGTGATCATTGCCCACGATGACACGGTGATCGCGGCGGGTGACCATGTGATTCTGTTCCTTGTGGACAAGAAGCATATTCGGGATGTGGAGAAGCTGTTCCATGTCGGCCTGAGTTTTTTCTGATCCGAAGGCCTCTTCGCGGGCAAGCCTCGCTCCTACAGGTAACATGCATATCCCTGTAGGAGCGAGGCTTGCCCGCGAAGGCGATTCCGAAGCTCCCCCATAAACCGAGGTGCACCATGATCGAATCCCTGGAAAAAATGCTCGCCAAGGGTGTGGATAACTCATTGCTGCGCTTCGGCCTGGGCAAGGGTTATCTGGATCTTGGGGAAAACGCCAAGGCCGCCGAGCATTTCCAGCGTTGCGTCGAATTCGACCCTAAGTATTCAGCGGCGTGGAAGCTGTTGGGCAAGGCTCATCTGGCGCTGGCGGACTATCCGGCCGCGCGTCAGGCGTGGGTGCAGGGTCTGGAAGCTGCTCGTGCTCACGGCGACAAGCAGGCGGAGAAGGAGATGACGGTGTTCCTGAAGAAACTTGAGCGCCAGGCGCACTGATCAGAGGTAGCGCAGGCCGATGCCGTCAGCGTCTACCAGCACCACTTCCATGCGAACCCGCGGCGCGCCTGTGGGTAAATCCTGTACCTGACCATAGACCACCGCCCCCTTGGGCAACGCCGACAAGCCCGGATGCTTGACGTAGACACCCGTGGTCGAGAGATTTCGGGTCTGGCCAAGGCATTCGCCGAAGCTTTCGTGACTGATCTTGATGCGAAACGATTTGCGGTGTTCGGACATCTTCTGCGCCCTTTTTATGAACAGTTGTGGATAACCCTGAACCTGTAGGAGCGAAGCTTGCTCGCGAAGGCGATATCACATCCAACATCAATGTTGAATGTAATGGCCTCTTCGCGAGCAAGCTTCGCTCCTACAAGTTCAAGTTATCCACAGATCATGCCAATCAACTCAATACCAGCGCTCTTCACCCGGAGGCCGCTTCTTGAAGCGTTTCATGCTCCACATGTACTGGCTCGGATAAGCACGCACATAGCGCTCGACCACCTTGCTCATGGCTGCGCAGGACGTCTCGGTATCAGTGCTGTACATGGCCTCTGGCGCCGCTTCGAGAATCACTTTGTAGCCCGAACCGTCCGGCAGCCGCAGGGCGTGCAGGAACACGCCAACCGCCTTGCCGCCAGCCAACATGTTCGGCACAAACTTGCTGGTCAGTGCCTGAGTAGCGAAGAACGGCACGAAGATCCCGGCGGATTCGGCCGGTTCCGGGTCAGCGGGAATGCCCACTGCACCACCTTTGCGCACTTCCTTGATGACGCTGAGGATGCCTTCCTTGGTAGAGGCGGCGACCCTGTTACCCAGTTGCACTCGCTGCTTGCGCAGCAATTCATCCACAGCCTTGAGCTTTGGCGGACGATAGAAAATGATCGGTTTGCACTGGCTGCAATAGAAGTGGTTCAACACTTCCCAGTTGCCGAGGTGGCTGGTGATGCCGACCACACCTTTGCCGGAGGCGAGGGCGTCTTTCAGGACGTCGAGCCCTTCAACTTCGCGCACCAGATCGATGGAACGCTGCGCCGGCCAGATCCACGCGCAGGCACTTTCGGTCAGCGACTTGCCGATGTCTTTCAGGCTCTGGCCGACCAGACGCTCGCGCTCGGCAGGGTCCATCTCCGGAAAACACTTGGCCAGATTGATCCGCACCACGTCGCGGGAACGGTTAGGGGTTTTCCACATTACCCAGCCAATGGCCGAGCCAACCACCTGCACTGCTCGCCAGGGAAGCAGGGCAAACAGCCGCAGAGCGCCTACCAGCAAGGCGCCTTTCAACTTATCCACAGGTCACTCCTGATCTTGTGCTGTGCGCGAGGCGGCTATTCTAACCGCCGATCGACAAGGTCGCGTAGCGATCGCAATCCTTGGTGTGGTCCATGACCATCCCCGAGGCCTGCATCAGCGCGTAGCAAATGGTCGGGCCGACGAAGGTGAAACCGGCTTTTTTCAGGCCTTTGCTCATCTCCACCGCGACTGGCGTGACCGCCGGGACTTCGGTGCGATCCTTGAAATGATTGATCACAGGCTTACCGCCGACGAAAGACCAGAGAAACTCGACCGGGTCTTCAAGTGCCAGCCAGGCCTGGGCATTGCGCCGGGCGGCGTTGAGTTTGAGGCGATTGCGGATGATCCCGGGGTCGAGCATCAATTCATCGATTTCGGCGTCGCTCATCTGCGCCACGCGCTGTACATCGAAGCCGAACAGCACCTCGCGATATCGCTCGCGTTTACGCAACACGGTGATCCAGGAAAGGCCGGCCTGGAACCCTTCGAGCAAAAGCAACTCGAACAAACCCTGCGCATCGCGTAGCGGCGTGCCCCACTCCTGATCGTGATAAGCCATGTACAGCGGATCTTCGGAACACCAAAAGCAGCGTGGCATAAGGCTCCAGGGGGCGTGCGCAGCAATGAATCGGGTATACTCCCGCTCTTTAAATCGCAGCCCAAGAAACAGGTGAATTTCGTGAGCCAGCCTACGCCAGCCGTGCGTACCTTCCAAGACTTGATCCTCGCCCTCCAGCAATACTGGGCCGAGCAAGGTTGCGTGGTACTTCAGCCCTACGATATGGAAGTAGGCGCCGGGACTTTCCACACAGCCACGTTTCTGCGCGCCATCGGCCCGGAAACCTGGAACGCCGCTTATGTGCAGCCCAGTCGTCGCCCGACTGACGGCCGCTACGGCGAAAACCCGAACCGTCTGCAGCACTACTATCAGTTCCAGGTGGTTCTGAAGCCGAACCCGGACAACTTCCAGGAACTGTACCTGGGCTCCCTCAAGCATGTCGGCCTGGACCCGCTGGTCCACGACATTCGCTTCGTCGAAGACAACTGGGAATCGCCGACCCTGGGCGCCTGGGGTCTGGGCTGGGAAGTCTGGCTGAACGGCATGGAAGTGACGCAGTTCACTTACTTCCAGCAGGCGGGCGGCATCGAGTGCTACCCGGTGACCGGTGAGATCACTTACGGCCTCGAGCGTCTGGCCATGTACCTGCAAGGCGTGGACTCGGTCTATGACCTGGTCTGGGCTGACGGTCCGTTCGGCAAAGTGACCTACGGCGACGTTTTCCACCAGAACGAAGTGGAGCAATCGACCTACAACTTCGAACACGCCAACGTCGAGAAGCTGTTCGAACTGTTCGACTTCTACGAAAGCGAAGCCAAGCGCCTGATCGAACTCGACCAGCCGCTGCCGTTGCCGAGCTACGAAATGGTGTTGAAGGCGTCCCACACCTTCAACCTGCTGGATGCACGCCGGGCGATCTCGGTGACTGCGCGTCAGCAATACATCCTGCGTGTGCGCACCCTGGCGCGTTCCGTTGCGCAAGCCTACCTGCTGGCTCGCGCCAAGCTGGGCTTCCCGATGGCGACCCCGGACCTGCGTGATGAAGTACTGGCCAAGCTGGAGGCTGCACAATGAGTGCTCAAGATTTCCTGGTTGAACTGGGCACCGAAGAACTGCCACCCAAGGCCCTGAACACCTTGGCCGAAGCGTTCCTGGCCGGTATCGACAAAGGCCTGCAAGCGGCTGGCCTGAACTACGAGACCAAAACCGTCTACGCCGCGCCGCGTCGTCTGGCTGTGCTGATCACCGCGCTGGCTACCCAGCAACCGGATCGCAGCATCAACCTCGACGGCCCGCCACGTCAGGCGGCGTTCGATGCCGAAGGCAACCCGACTCAAGCGGCACTGGGTTTCGCCAAGAAGTGCGGCGTAGAGCTGAGCGAAATCGATCAGAGCGGTCCGAAACTGCGTTACAGCCAGAGCATCGCCGGCAAGCCGACTGCGAGCCTGCTGCCGACCATCGTCGAAGACTCCCTGAATGACCTGCCGATCCCGAAGCGCATGCGCTGGGGTGCGCGCAAGGAAGAATTCGTTCGTCCGACCCAATGGCTGGTCATGCTGCTCGGTGACCAGATCATCGATTGCACGATCCTCGCCCAGAAGGCCGGCCGCGATTCTCGTGGTCACCGCTTCCATCACCCGGAAAGCGTACGCATCACCTCGCCAGCCAACTACCTGACCGACTTGCGTGCCGCTTACGTTCTGGCCGATGCCAACGAGCGTCGCGCAATTATCAGCAAGCGCACCGAAGAACTGGCGACGATGCAGGAAGGCACGGCGATCGTTCCGCCAGCCCTGCTCGACGAAGTGACTGCGCTGGTTGAATGGCCGGTGCCGCTGGTGTGCTCGTTCGAAGAGCGTTTCCTCGACGTGCCGCAAGAAGCGCTGATTACCACCATGCAGGACAACCAGAAGTATTTCTGCCTGCTGGATGCCGACGGCAAGTTGCTGCCACGTTTCATTACCGTGGCCAACATCGAAAGCAAAGACCCGCAGCAAATCATCGCCGGTAACGAGAAAGTGGTTCGCCCACGCCTGACCGACGCCGAGTTCTTCTTCAAGCAAGACAAGAAGCAGAAACTCGAAGACTTCAACCTGCGCCTGCAAAACGTGGTGTTCCAGGAAAAACTCGGCAGCGTCTACGACAAGGCCGAGCGCGTATCCAAGCTTGCTTCGTTCATCGCGCAACGCATTGGCGGCAACGCGGCATGGGCTTCCCGTGCCGGCCTGCTGTCCAAGTGCGACCTGGCGACCGAGATGGTCGGTGAGTTCCCGGAGATGCAAGGCGTCGCCGGTTACTACTACGCCCTGAACGATGGCGAGCCGGAAGAAGTCGCGCTGGCGCTGAACGAGCAATACATGCCGCGCGGTGCCGGTGCTGAACTGCCGACCACCCTGACCGGTGCGGCCGTGGCCATCGCTGACAAACTCGACACGCTGGTCGGTATCTTCGGGATCGGCATGCTGCCAACCGGTAGCAAAGACCCGTATGCCCTGCGCCGCGCTGCGCTGGGCGTATTGCGCATCCTGATCGACAAGAAGCTCGACCTCGACCTGAACGACGCCGTGGCCTTTGCCGTGAATGCGTTCGGCGCCAAGGTCAAGGCTGCTGGCCTGGCCGACTCGGTTCTGGAATTCGTGTTCGACCGTCTGCGTGCCCGTTACGAAGATGAAGGCGTGGACGTTGCGACTTACCTGTCGGTTCGTGCCCTGAAACCAGGTTCGGCACTGGACTTCGATCAGCGCGTACAAGCGGTGGAAGCGTTCCGCAAATTGCCTGAAGCGGCCGCCCTCGCTGCAGTGAACAAGCGCGTTTCGAACTTGCTGAGCAAGGTCGAAGGTTCTGTTCCTACAGTCGTTGAAGCCAAGTACTTCGACAACGCCAACGAATTCTCCCTGTACTCGGCGATTCAACAGGCAGACCAAGCGGTTCAACCGATGGCAGCTGCGCGTCAGTACAGCGAGTCGCTGGCACGTCTGGCAGCCTTGCGCGAGCCTGTGGATGCTTTCTTCGAAGCCGTCATGGTCAACGCTGAGGATGCCAAGGTCCGTGCCAACCGCTATGCGCTGCTGGCGCGTCTGCGTGGCTTGTTCCTCGGCGTCGCCGATATTTCGTTGCTGGGGTAAGACTGTTTGAAACTGCTGATTCTCGATCGGGACGGGGTGATCAATTACGACTCCGACGCTTACATCAAGTCGGTGGAGGAGTGGAAACCGCTCCCCGGTTCGATCGAAGCCATCGCGCAGTTGAGCAAGGCCGGCTGGACGGTAGCAGTCGCTACCAACCAGTCCGGCATCGCTCGCGGCTATTACGACGTCGCCACCCTGGACGCCATGCACGAGCGCTTGCGCTCGTTGGTCGCGGAGCAGGGCGGTGAAGTCGGGCTGATCGTCTATTGCCCGCACGGGCCGGACGAAGGCTGCGATTGCCGCAAGCCAAAACCCGGGATGCTGAAAACCATCGCCACGCATTACAACGTATCGCTGACTAATCTATGGTTCGTCGGCGACAGTCTTGGTGACCTGGAAGCCGCCAAAGCCGTCGATTCTCAGCCAGTTTTGGTAAAGACCGGGAAAGGCGAAAAGACTTTGGGCAAAACCCTACCGGTAGGCACTTTGATTTTTGACGATCTCGCGGCGATTGCCGCAGAACTTATCCACAATTAGAGCGTTTTCGAGATTCCTGACCAAGGATTGATCGGGAGTGCGCTTTATATAGACGGGCAGAGCCCGCACGGTAAACGTCGCCATGTCGATATTGCAGGCCATCAGAACCTTCCTCTTTTACCTGCTGCTGGGCACCAGCTCCTTGCTTTGGTGCAGCCTGAGCTTTTTTATCGCGCCTTTTCTGCCGTTCAAGGCGCGCTATCGTTTTATCAACGTGTACTGGTGCCGTTGCGCCTTGTGGCTGAGCAAAGTCTTTCTGGGCATCAGCTACGAAGTGAAAGGTGCCGAGAACGTGCCAGACCAGCCCTGCGTGATTCAGTCGAACCACCAGAGCACCTGGGAGACGTTCTTCCTCTCGGCCTATTTCGAGCCGTTGAGCCAGGTACTGAAACGCTCATTGCTGTTTGTACCGTTCTTCGGTTGGGCCATGGCCATGCTGCGGCCGATCGCCATCGACCGCGACAATCCGAAGGCTGCGCTCAAACATGTAGCGAAGCAGGGCGATGAACTGCTGAAGGATGGCGTCTGGGTACTGATATTCCCTGAAGGAACGCGGGTCCCTTACGGCACCATCGGAAAATTCTCACGAGGTGGTACGGCGTTAGCCGTCAACGCCGAACTTCCGGTGCTGCCGATTGCGCACAATGCCGGCAAGTTCTGGCCGAAAACCGGTTGGGCCAAGAAGCAGGGTGTCATCACTGTGATCATCGGCGAGCCGATGTACGCCGAAGGCAGCGGGCCCCGTGCGATTGCCAACCTCAATGACCGGGTTCAGGCCTGGAACGAGCAGATGCAACGGGAAATGGGCTCGCTCCCACCCGCTCCGCAAGCGCCGGCTGCCAATGATCAGATGGCTGTCTGAGATTCTGTGGATAACCTGTGTACCGTTTCGCTGAAAAGTAGCATATTTAGTTTGTAGGCTTATGATTTATATACATATTTCCTAAGCTCATAAAATATGGAAAAAGGTGCATAAGTTTTTTTCGGACGTAAAAAAACCGGCTGATATAGCCGGTTTTTTTATGCCTGCGAATTGAGCAGCGAGGCTTAGCTGATAATCGGAGCACGCCAGTCATCAGAACCGGAAGTACCGCAGGCTTCGTGAGTCCAGGTGATTTTTCGATAGGTGAAATACACGTCTTCGAGATGCGTAAAGTGGGCCATATTGGGATCCTGGCAGCTTGGCATTCTTGTCTGCACATCTACGATCACTGCGTCTTCCAGCTCGATGCTGAAGTAATGTTCCTGTTTCCCCGCCGACGAAGTCCGATACCAAGCGATATGGCAGCTATTCAACACTTCTCCGCTCGTTAACGCGTTAAAAATCAACGGTGATGATTTATCAAATACCTTTGAGATCATCAGCGGCTTATGCACACGCTGGCCCGTTGGCTGACCCGATTGGGGATCTCTCGGAATGATAATTTGGTGACTGAATGCCTGGACCAGGATTTGGTCTTCGTGCCCCTCCTGATAGACGTTACCAACCGACTCCGGAGTAAATGTCCCGGCAGTAATCATCCCTTGCCGATTTCCATTTATAACTAAATACGCGGGTGTTGGCATAACTGCATTCCCTGTTCGATATCCCAAAAATGATAGCTCCCGTCAGTCATACACTTGACGAAGAGGCTGTAGGATAAAGAGCACTCGGGATAGCGTATGTAGGACTTATCTGTGAGGATCCGAGGCAAAACGCCTGCGTTCCATACGATTTGGCACCGCCGCTGAAGGGCGAGATAGCGCAATAAAAAAGGCCAGCGCATTGCGCTGGCCTTTTTTATTGTTGGCAGAACCGCTGGATCAGAAGTCCAGGTTGGAAACCGCCAAGGCATTGCTTTCGATGAAGTCACGACGAGGTTCGACCGCATCACCCATCAGGGTGTTGAAGATCTGGTCCGCGCCAATGGCGTCTTCGATGGTCACTTTGAGCATCCGGCGCTGGCTTGGGTCCATGGTGGTTTCCCACAGCTGATCCGGGTTCATCTCACCCAGACCTTTGTATCGCTGGATGGTGTGACGCTTGGTGCTTTCAGCCATCAGCCATTCAAGGGCTTCCTTGAACTCGGTGACCGGCTTCCTGCGTTCGCCACGCTGGATGTACGCGCCGTCGTCCAGCAGGGTGCTCAGCTGAGCGCCCAGGGATACGACAGTCCTGTAATCGTTGCTGCCGAAGAAGTCGCGGTTGAACGTGACGTAGTTCGACAGGCCGTGGGAGATCAGTTCGACCTCTGGCAGCCAGACGTTACGCTCACGGTCTTCACGCAGGCTGGCCTTGTAGACCAGGCCAGACTTCTCGACGGTGCGCAGACGGACTTCATACTTGGCCAGCCAATCCTGCATCGCTGCGTGATCGGACAGTTGCTCCATGCTCACCGCTGGCAGGTAGATGAAGTGCTCGGTCAGTTCCTGTGGGTACAGGCGCGACAGACGCTTGAGGGTCTTCATCACCAGACGGAAGTCGTTCACCAGGCGCTCAAGGGCTTCGCCGGAGATACCCGGGGCTTCCTCGTTCAGGTGCAGGCTCGCATCTTCCAGGGCCGACTGCGTCATGTACTCTTCCATGGCGTCGTCGTCTTTGATGTATTGCTCTTGCTTGCCTTTCTTGACCTTGTACAGCGGTGGCTGAGCGATGTAGATGTAGCCACGCTCGATCAGCTCCGGCAGCTGACGGAAGAAGAACGTCAGCAGCAGCGTACGGATGTGCGAACCGTCGACGTCAGCATCGGTCATGATGATGATGTTGTGGTAGCGCAGCTTGTCGATGTTGTATTCGTCGCGACCGATACCGCAGCCCAGTGCGGTGATCAAGGTGCCCACTTCTTGCGAAGAGATCATCTTGTCGAAGCGCGCCTTCTCGACGTTGAGGATCTTGCCCTTCAACGGCAGGATGGCCTGGGTTTTACGGTTACGCCCCTGCTTGGCGGAGCCGCCAGCAGAGTCACCTTCCACGAGGTACAGTTCGGAAAGGGCAGGGTCTTTTTCCTGGCAGTCAGCCAGTTTGCCCGGCAGGCCGGCGATGTCCAGCGCGCCTTTGCGGCGGGTCATCTCACGGGCCTTGCGTGCTGCTTCACGCGCACGTGCCGCGTCGATCATCTTGCCGACGACCAGTTTGGCTTCGTTCGGGTTTTCCAGCAGGAAGTCGGAGAAGTACTTGCCCATTTCCTGTTCGACCGCGGTCTTCACTTCGGAAGAAACCAGCTTGTCTTTGGTCTGGGAGCTGAACTTCGGATCCGGCACCTTCACCGAGATGATCGCGGTCAAGCCTTCACGGGCGTCATCACCGGTGGTGGCGACCTTGTGCTTCTTGGCCAGGCCTTCAGCTTCGATGTAGGTGTTCAGGTTACGCGTCAGTGCGGAACGGAAACCCACCAGGTGAGTACCGCCATCACGCTGCGGGATGTTGTTGGTGAAGCACAACAGGTTCTCGTTGAAGCTGTCGTTCCACTGCAGGGCGATTTCCACGCCGATGCCGTCTTCACGCTGGATGTTGAAGTGGAACACCTGGTTGACCGCAGTCTTGTTGGTGTTCAGGTATTCAACGAACGCACGCAGGCCGCCTTCGTATTTGAACAGCTCTTCCTTGCCGCTGCGTTCATCCTTGAGGACGATGCCGACACCGGAGTTGAGGAAGGACAGTTCACGAATCCGCTTGGCCAGGATGTCCCAGCTGAAGTGGATGTTCTTGAAGGTTTCAGCCGATGGCTTGAAGTGAATCTGGGTGCCCGTGGTTTCGCTCTCGCCAACGATTTTCATCGGCTCTTGCGGGACGCCATGGACGTAAGTCTGTTCCCAGATCTTGCCGCTGCGGCGAACGGTCAGGACCAGTTCCTTGGACAGTGCGTTCACTACCGAAACACCTACACCGTGCAGACCGCCGGATACTTTGTAGGAGTTGTCGTCGAACTTACCGCCGGCGTGCAGCACGGTCATGATGACCTCGGCTGCCGAAACGCCTTCTTCTTTGTGTACGTCTACCGGGATGCCACGACCGTTGTCGCGAACGGTGATGGATTCGTCCGGGTGGATGATGATGCTGATGTCGTCGCAATGGCCGGCCAAAGCTTCGTCGATCGAGTTATCGACCACCTCGAACACCATGTGGTGCAGACCGCTGCCATCGTCGGTGTCACCAATGTACATACCGGGACGTTTGCGTACGGCATCCAGGCCTTTCAGCACTTTAATGCTCGTTGAGTCGTACGTATTTTCTTCGCTCAATGCCTTCACTCCCGATGGTCGTGGGTCTGGGTGATACGGCCCTGTTCCACGTGGAACAAGGCGACTGGCGTTTCCGTCTGCCAGCCTTCCCTCAATAATTCGTGATCTACACAGGTGATAAACACCTGGCAGCGTAAGTCTTCCAACAAGCGGCAAAGCGCGCGGCGGTGCTGCTCGTCCAGTTCGGACGGCAAGTCATCCACCAGATAAATACACTGGCCGCGTCGGGCCTGGCTGACCAGGTGCCCTTGGGCAATCCGCAATGCACAGACCACCAACTTCTGCTGACCGCGGGACAAGATGTCCGCGGCGTTATGTGCGCCCAATCTGAGGCGCAAATCAGCGCGTTGTGGTCCGGCCTGGGTATGACCCATCTGCTGGTCTCGCTGAACGGACCCAGCGAGCACTGCACTCAATTCGCGGTCTTTGTCCCAGCCTCGGTAATAGCTGAGCGTCAAACCTTCAAGCTCAACCAGTTCGCTCAAGGTCTGTTCAAAGACTGGTTTCAAGGCTTTGATATAGGCACGGCGGTATTCATCAATTTCAGCGCTGGCCTGGCACAGTTCCCTGTCCCAAACCGCTTGCGAAACGGCGTCAAGTGTACCATGCCGCAGCCAAGAGTTTCTCTGGCGCAGGGCCTTCTGCAAGCGCTGCCAGGTGGACATGAACCGCGGTTCCACGTGGAACACGCCCCAGTCGAGAAACTGCCGGCGAATCTTCGGTGCGCCTTCAAGCAGGCGGAAGCTATCAGGGTTGATCAGTTGCAGCGGCAGGATCTCCGCCAGCTGTGCCGCGCTGCGCGCGTTCTGCCCGTCAATACGGATCTGGAACTCGCCTTGGCGGTCCCGTGATATCCCCAGTGCGCTATGCCCGCCCTCAGCCAACTCAACCTGACCGAATACGGTACAGGCCAATTGCTCGTACTGAATAACCGGCAAAAGGCGGGTACTACGAAACGAACGGGCAAGCCCCAGCAGGTGAATGGCTTCCAGAACACTGGTTTTGCCGCTGCCGTTGGCGCCGTAAAGAATGTTGATTCGGGGGGAGGGGGAGAAGGTCACCGGGTGCAGATTGCGCACCGCGGTGACCGAGACGCGACTTAATGACATCTAGCTTCTGCTGAGCATGATTACAGACGCATCGGCATGACAACGTAGGCCGAGTCATCGTTGTCGGACTCTTGCACCAGCGCACTGCTGTTGGAGTCGGACAGGATCAGACGAACCTGCTCAGTGGTCATCACGCCCAGCACGTCTAGCAAGTAGCTCACGTTGAAGCCGATTTCCAGATTGCCGCCGTTGTACTCAACGCCCACTTCTTCTTCCGCTTCTTCCTGCTCCGGGTTGTTGGCCTGGATCTTCAACTGACCGCTGGCCAGTTGCAGACGGATACCGCGGTACTTCTCGTTGGACAGAATCGCGGTACGGCTGAAAGCTTCACGCAACGCCTGACGATCGCCGAGCACCAGTTTGTCGCCGCCCTTCGGCAGAACACGCTCGTAGTCCGGGAATTTACCGTCGACCAGTTTAGAGGTGAAGGTGAACTCGCCAGTGGTGGCGCGGATGTGATGCTGACCCAGGACGATGCTGACATTGCCGTCCGGCTCGGTCAGCAGGCGCGCCAGCTCAAGGATACCCTTGCGCGGCACGATGACCTGGTGGCGATCCGGCTGACCGATGTCGGCCTGCATCGAGCACATGGCCAGACGGTGACCGTCGGTGGCCACGGCCCGGATGATCCCGGCAGAGACTTCCAGCAACATGCCGTTCAGGTAATAACGCACGTCCTGCTGGGCCATGGCGAAGCTGGTGCGTTCAATCAGACGACGCAGTTTGCTTTGCTCAAGGCTGCAAGTCAGCGAACCCGGGCCTTCTTCAACGGTCGGGAAATCGTTCGCCGGCAGGGTCGACAGGGTGAAGCGGCTACGGCCAGCCTTCACCACCAGCTTCTGCTCGTCGACCTTGATGTCGATCAGCGCGTCGTTCGGCAGGCTTTTGCAGATGTCCATCAGCTTGCGCGCAGGCACAGTGATGGAACCCGGGTCAGCAGGCTCTTCGAGTTGTACACGACCGACCAGCTCGACTTCCAGGTCGGTACCGGTCAGCGACAGTTGCTGGCCTTCGACAACCAGCAGCACGTTGGAGAGCACCGGCAAGGTCTGTCGGCGCTCGACGACGCCTGCGACCAGTTGCAGGGGTTTCAACAGGGCTTCGCGTTGAATGGTGAAATGCATGGTCTAGTCCCTTGCCTTAATAAGCTGCGCTGGTGTTCATCAAGTTGTCAGAGTACGCAGCAGGTTCTTGTAGTCCTCGCGGATGTCCGCGTCGGATTCCTTAAGTTCGTTGATCTTGCGGCAGGCGTGCAAAACAGTCGTGTGGTCGCGGCCGCCAAACACATCGCCGATTTCCGGCAGGCTGTGGTTAGTCAACTCTTTGGACAACGCCATGGCAACCTGACGCGGACGAGCGACCGAGCGTGAACGACGCTTGGACAGCAGGTCGGAAATCTTGATCTTGTAGTATTCGGCGACAGTGCGCTGAATGTTATCCACAGAGACCAGTTTATCTTGCAGCGCCAACAGATCTTTCAGGGATTCGCGAATCAGCTCGATGGTGATATCGCGGCCCATGAAGTGCGAGTGGGCGATTACGCGCTTAAGCGCACCTTCCAGCTCACGGACGTTGGAGCGAATACGCTGGGCGATGAAGAACGCCGCGTCGTGGGGCAGATCGACTTTGGCCTGGTCGGCCTTTTTCATCAGGATCGCGACACGGGTTTCCAGCTCCGGCGGCTCGACGGCTACCGTCAGGCCCCAGCCGAAGCGGGATTTGAGGCGCTCTTCAAGACCTTCGATTTCTTTAGGGTAGCGGTCACTGGTGAGAATGACCTGCTGGCCACCTTCGAGCAGGGCGTTGAAGGTGTGGAAAAACTCTTCCTGCGAACGTTCCTTGCGGGCGAAGAACTGAATGTCATCGATCAGCAATGCGTCCACCGAACGGTAGAAGCGCTTGAACTCGTTGATCGCGTTCAGTTGCAGAGCCTTGACCATATCGGCCACGAAACGCTCCGAATGCAGGTACACGACCTTGGCATTCGGGTTCTTCTTTAATAGATGGTTACCCACAGCGTGCATCAAGTGAGTTTTACCCAAGCCAACACCGCCATAAAGGAAGAGCGGGTTGTAACCGTGCTTGGGGTTGTCCGCCACCTGCCAGGCCGCAGCCCGGGCCAGTTGGTTGGACTTACCTTCGACGAAGTTCTCGAAGGTGAAAGTGCGGTTCAGGTAACTGGTGTGCTTGAGCGCACCCTCGACCTGCACCGTGCGCTGCTCGGAACGCACCGGGGCCTGTTGAGAACTGGCGCCGGCCATTGGATCGAAGCTGTCGCGCGATGGCTCTTCACTGACTTCGGCAACTTTCTGGGTCGAACGCTTGCTCGGTGTGGCCGTCGGGGCAGGTGCCGGAGCACTGACAGGCGCTTGAGCCGCCTGTGCCTGAGACGCGGCGGCAGCCAGTGGCGCATTCGGGGCAGCCCGTGGAGCCGAACTGCGTTTGCTGCCTATTAATAAGGAAAGCGCCGGCGCCATGCCATTGCCATGCTCATCCAGCAGTTCAAGGACGCGGCCCAGGTACTTTTCGTTGACCCAGTCGAGAACAAAACGATTCGGTGCGTAGACACGCAACTCGTCGCCTTCGGCTTCGACCTGTAGTGGACGGATCCAAGTGTTGAATTGTTGGGCAGGCAGCTCATCGCGCAAAAGCTCCACGCACTGCTGCCAAAGTTCCACTGACACGGATATCCCCTAAGTTGAAAGCCGGTGAGGCAAAAACAAGCGGCCATTGTAGCGACCAGACGCCGACTTATCCACACGTAGGTGGGTCACTGACCAAGAAGAATCAACGTTTTATAGGTAAAAAAGACGACCAGTGGTCTGTGCATAAGCTCTGTGGATAACCGCCCTTGAGGTCGTTGCACAAGTGGGGGCGAAACTCGGTGGATAACCTGCCTGTGGATAACAGCCCCTTTCACACACAGCTTATCCGACAGCGCAGCACAGGCTGACCACCGTTTTCCACCGTAGTTGTCATTCTCTGTACATCACGTGATATAAGGCCTGAAGGTAGTTATCCACAGATGATCGGTGTCCTAGCTTTTATAAGCTTTACAGAAAAGCTTTAAATACTTTCCTTCTTTATTTTTATATTTGGCTGGAGGTGAAGACGAGCAAAACGTCTGGAGATCTATTTATAAGGAAACGTTGGTTGGAAATTGACCTAGAGGCTTGCTTTCTCTAGAATCCCCGGTCTCTTAAAACGGGGGCCATTCCGGCCCGTTGTGGACGAACCAGGTAACACGACAATGAAACGTACTTTCCAACCAAGCACTATCAAACGCGCTCGTACCCACGGTTTCCGTGCTCGCATGGCTACCAAGAACGGTCGTGCCGTTCTGTCGCGTCGTCGCGCCAAAGGTCGTGCGCGTCTGGCAGTTTGATAAGCCGGCACTGGAGGTGAGTCAGGACTTCAGTCGGGAAAAGCGTCTGCTTACTCCCCGGCATTTCAAGGCAGTCTTTGACTCCCCTACCGGCAAGGTTCCGGGGAAAAATCTCCTGCTCCTTGCGCGCAACAACGATCTTGATCACCCCCGTCTCGGGCTGGTTATCGGGAAAAAGAGCGTAAAGCTCTCCGTCGAGCGCAATCGCCTCAAACGTCTGATGCGCGAATCGTTCCGTCTGAACCAGGATTCACTGGTCGGCTGGGATATCGTTATCGTCGCGCGCAAAGGTTTGGGTGACGTAGAAAACCCCGAATTGATTCAGCATTTCGGCAAACTCTGGAAGCGTCTGGCACGCAGCACGCCGGTACCAGCAGTCAAAACCGAAACTGTAGGGGTAGACAGTCCCGATGCGTAAACTGGCACTCGTTCCGATCCAGTTTTATCGCTATGCCATTAGTCCCCTGATGGCCAGTCACTGTCGTTTCTACCCCAGTTGTTCCTGCTACGCGTTAGAAGCCATAGAAAATCATGGCCTTCTGCGCGGTGGCTGGCTGACCTTTCGTCGTTTAGGTCGCTGTCATCCGTGGAATCCCGGTGGTTATGACCCGGTTCCACCTATCCCTACCTCCCGTTCTTCTTCGATGGCCGAGTAATCATGGATATCAAACGCACGATCCTGATCGTCGCCCTGGCAATCGTGTCCTACGTTATGGTTCTTAAATGGAACCAGGACTATGGCCAGGCTGCCCTGCCGACTCAGAATGTTGCTTCCAGTACTTCCGCACCGGGCCTACCGGATACGGCGACTGGCAATAATGCTTCTGTCAGTGACGACATTCCGCGCGCCGCAAGCGATACCAGTGCCACTGCACCTGCTGAAACACCAGTAGCTGCAAGCAAAGACCTCATCCAGATCAAAACGGATGTGCTCAACCTGGCTATCGATCCACAAGGTGGCGATGTTGCACAGTTGACGCTGCCGCTGTATCCACGTCGCCAGGACCATCCGGAAATTCCATTCCAGTTGTTCGATAACGGCAACGAGCGGACTTATCTGGCTCAAAGCGGTTTGATCGGTACCGATGGTCCGGACGCAAGTCCTGCCGGTCGTCCGGTTTACTCCTCCGAGAAGAAGATCTACCAACTGGCCGACGGTCAGAACCAATTGGTTGTAGACCTGAAGTTCAGCAAGGACGGCGTCAACTACATCAAGCGTTTCACACTGAAACGTGGGCTGTACGACGTAACCGTTTCCTACGTGATCGACAACGAAAGCGCCAAGCCTTGGTCGGGTGCGATGTTCGCCCAACTGAAGCGCGACGCCAGCTCCGATCCTTCTTCCAGCACCGCCACCGGCACCGCGACTTACCTGGGCGCTGCCCTGTGGACAAGTAACGAGCCGTACAAGAAAGTGTCGATGAAGGACATGGACAAGGCTCAGCTGAAAGAAACCGTGAACGGTGGTTGGGTTGCCTGGTTGCAACACTACTTCGTGACCGCATGGATTCCGGCGAAGGGCGAAAACAACGTCGTCCAGACCCGTAAAGACAGCAAAGGCAACTACATCATCGGCTACACCGCCCCGGCAATGACTGTTGCGCCAGGTGCGAAAGCCGAAACCAGCGCTGTTCTGTACGCCGGTCCGAAAAGCCAGGCTGTGCTGAAAGAGTTGTCCCCAGGTCTGGAATTGACCGTCGACTACGGCATTCTGTGGTTCATTGCCCAGCCAATCTTCTGGCTGCTGCAACACATCCACGCGCTGGTCGGTAACTGGGGCTGGTCGATCATCTTCCTGACCATGCTGATCAAAGGGATTTTCTTCCCGCTGTCGGCAGCCAGCTACAAATCCATGGCCCGCATGCGCGCAGTGGCACCGAAACTGGCCGCGCTGAAAGAGCAACATGGCGATGACCGGCAGAAAATGTCGCAAGCCATGATGGAGCTGTACAAGAAAGAGAAGATCAATCCGCTGGGTGGTTGCTTGCCAATCCTCGTGCAGATGCCGGTTTTCCTCTCGCTGTACTGGGTTCTGCTGGAAAGCGTTGAAATGCGCCAAGCGCCGTTCATGCTGTGGATTACTGACCTGTCGATCAAGGATCCGTTCTTCATTCTGCCGATCATCATGGGTGCAACCATGTTCATCCAGCAGCAGTTGAACCCGACTCCTCCGGATCCGATGCAGGCCAAGGTGATGAAGCTGATGCCAATCATCTTCACCTTCTTCTTCCTGTGGTTCCCGGCTGGTCTGGTGCTGTACTGGGTAGTGAACAACTGCCTGTCCATCGCCCAACAGTGGTACATCACTCGTAAAATCGAAGCGGCTACTAAAGCAGCTGCCTGATTTACACTGTGGATAACCACTCAAAACGCCCCCTAGTGGGGCGTTTTGCTATCTGTCACTTTTGTCTGGATACCGGTTTATGAGCGCTCCTCGTGAAACCATCGCCGCCGTCGCCACCGCTCAAGGTCGTGGTGGCGTAGGCATCGTCCGTATTTCCGGGCCGCTGGCGAGCGTTGCGGCCAAGGCCTTCAGCGGTCGTGAACTCAAGCCGCGATTCGCCCACTACGGCCCGTTTTTCGATCAAAACGAAGAGGTGCTGGACCAGGGCATTGCCTTGTATTTTCCGGGCCCGAACTCGTTCACCGGCGAAGATGTGCTGGAACTTCAGGGTCATGGCGGCCCGATTGTTCTCGACATGCTGCTCAAGCGATGCCTTGAACTGGGGTGCCGTCTGGCACGACCAGGTGAATTCAGCGAGCGTGCGTTCCTCAATGACAAACTCGACCTGGCACAGGCCGAAGCAATCGCCGACCTGATCGAGGCCAGTTCTGCACAGGCCGCCCGCAATGCATTGCGCTCCTTGCAGGGGGCATTTTCCGATCGTGTGCATAACCTCACCGAGCAACTGATCGGCCTGCGGATTTATGTAGAAGCGGCCATCGACTTCCCGGAAGAAGAAATCGACTTCCTTGCCGATGGCCATGTACTGAGCATGCTCGACAAAGTCAGGGAAGAGTTATCCACCGTGCTGCGCGAAGCCGGGCAGGGTGCGTTGCTGCGTGACGGCATGACGGTGGTGATCGCCGGTCGGCCAAATGCCGGTAAATCCAGTTTGCTCAACGCACTGGCGGGTCGTGAAGCAGCGATCGTGACCGAGATTGCCGGCACCACCCGTGACATTTTGCGCGAACATATCCACATCGATGGCATGCCGCTTCACGTGGTGGATACCGCTGGTCTGCGAGATACCGATGACCATGTGGAAAAAATCGGTGTTGAACGGGCGTTGAAAGCCATTAGTGAAGCTGATCGAGTGCTGTTGGTGGTCGATGCCACTGCACCGGAAGCGCTTGATCCGTTTGCGTTGTGGCCAGAGTTCCTGGAAACCCGCCCGGATCCGGCGAAAGTCACGTTGATCCGTAACAAGGCCGACCTCACGGGCGAAGCAATTGCCCTGGAAGTCAGTGAGGATGGCCATGTGACCATCAGTCTGAGTGCCAAGTCGGCCGGCGAAGGCCTGGAACTGCTGCGTGATCATCTCAAGGCCTGCATGGGCTATGAGCAGACGTCGGAAAGCAGCTTCAGTGCTCGCAGGCGTCACCTTGAGGCGTTGCGTCATGCCAGTGCATCCCTCGAGCACGGCCGTGCGCAGCTGACTCTGGCGGGTGCCGGTGAGCTACTGGCCGAAGATTTGCGCCAGGCTCAACATGCCTTGGGCGAGATCACCGGTGCATTCAGCTCCGACGACCTGCTGGGACGGATCTTTTCCAGTTTCTGTATCGGCAAATAGCCCTATCGTTGTCCACAGACAGGCCATTCGCGCCTGTCTGTTCTCACCCCTTTTCCTGAATTGCCTCCAGTGCCGAGCAGATTCTTTCTGCCTGGGCGGATTTTCTGCGCCCGGGATTTGATCAATCGGCGCTTTTCTGTGGATTAAGCCCTGTGAATAACTGCCGCTAAGGGCAGTTGATAACAGGGCCTCAAAACTGAAGATAATCGCCTCTGTGGATAACCACCCCTTTCATCCACAGGCTTACACCGGTTATCCAAGGGCCTCATTGGCACATGACCACAGGGTTTTGATTCTCTGTACATATTGAAAACAAAGGGCTGTACGAATCTATCCACAGAAATGGTGCTCAGTAGAAATAAACATAAAAACAAAGATTTAATAAATTTCTTTCTTTTTAATTTCTATAACCCCGACTTCTCCACAGCTGGTTAAATTTTGTGCAAAGGGTTCTTTAGGAAGGGCGAAGTCCCTATACTTGTCGACCAGGTCCAAAAACCTGAGCTCAAACTATTCCTGAATTACCTACTTAAGCAGGCACGAGGTGCGTGGTGGATTTCCCTTCCCGTTTTGAAGTGATCGTCATCGGCGGCGGTCATGCCGGTACCGAGGCAGCACTGGCCTCAGCACGTATGGGGGCAAAAACCCTGTTGCTGACGCATAACGTGGAAACCCTCGGTGCCATGAGTTGCAACCCGGCCATCGGCGGGATCGGCAAAAGCCACTTGGTAAAAGAAATCGATGCCCTCGGCGGCGCGATGGCCATGGCTACCGATAAAGGCGGCATTCAGTTTCGCGTGTTGAACAGCCGCAAAGGCCCGGCCGTGCGTGCAACCCGCGCCCAGGCAGACCGGGTTCTGTACAAGGCCGCTGTCCGCGAAGCACTGGAAAACCAGCCGAACCTGTGGATATTTCAACAAGCGGCTGATGACCTGATCGTTGAACAAGAACAAGTGCGCGGTGTTGTCACCCAAATGGGCCTGCGTTTCTTCGCTGACTCCGTGGTGTTGACCACTGGCACCTTCCTCGGTGGACTTATCCACATCGGAATGCAGAATTATTCCGGTGGTCGTGCCGGTGATCCGCCGTCGATCGCCCTGGCTCGCCGTCTGCGCGAATTGCCACTGCGTGTTGGCCGATTGAAAACCGGTACGCCGCCGCGTATCGACGGTCGGTCTGTGGATTTCTCGGTGATGACCGAGCAAGCAGGTGATACGCCGATCCCGGTGATGTCGTTCATGGGTTCCAAAGAGCAGCATCCGAAACAGGTCAGCTGCTGGATTACCCACACCAACGCCCGGACCCACGAAATCATCGCAGCGAACCTCGACCGTTCGCCGATGTATTCCGATGCAGGGTTGATCGAAGGTATCGGCCCGCGTTACTGCCCGTCGATCGAAGACAAGATCCACCGCTTTGCCGACAAGGAAAGCCACCAGGTCTTCATCGAACCGGAAGGTTTGACCACTCACGAGCTGTACCCGAACGGGATATCCACATCCCTGCCGTTCGACGTGCAATTGCAGATCGTGCAATCGATTCGCGGCATGGAAAACGCGCACATCGTGCGTCCGGGCTACGCCATCGAGTACGACTACTTCGACCCGCGTGACCTGAAGTACAGCCTGGAAACCAAAGTTATCGGCGGTCTGTTCTTCGCCGGGCAAATCAATGGCACCACCGGTTACGAAGAAGCCGGCGCCCAGGGTTTGCTGGCCGGGGCCAACGCTGCACTGCGTGCGCAAGGCAAAGACGCCTGGTGCCCGCGTCGCGACGAGGCGTACATCGGCGTGTTGGTTGACGACCTGATTACCCTTGGAACTCAAGAGCCATACCGGATGTTCACATCCCGCGCCGAGTACCGTCTGATCTTGCGTGAAGACAACGCGGACCTGCGCCTGACCGAAAAAGGTCGCGAGCTGGGTCTGGTGGATGACGCGCGTTGGGCGGCGTTCTGCACCAAACGCGAAAGCATCGCGCTGGAAGAGCAGCGCCTGAAAAGTACCTGGGTTCGCCCCGGCACCGAGCAGGGCGATGCGATATCCGAGAAATTCGGCACGCCGCTGACTCACGAATACAACCTGCTCAACCTCTTGAGCCGTCCGGAAATCGACTACGCTGGTCTGATCGCCGTGACTGGCGGGGGCGCAGAAGATCCACAAGTCGCCGAGCAGGTCGAAATCAAGACCAAATACGCCGGTTATATCGATCGTCAGCAAGATGAAATCGCGCGTCTGCGGGCGAGCGAAGACACGAAACTGCCTGTGGATATCGATTACACGAACATTTCCGGTCTCTCCAAAGAGATCCAGAGCAAGCTCGGTGCGACCCGTCCAGAAACACTGGGCCAGGCGTCACGCATTCCGGGTGTTACACCGGCAGCCATTTCGCTGTTGATGATTCATTTGAAAAAACGCGGCGCTGGCCGTCAGTTGGAGCAAAGCGCTTGAGTTCGTTGGTCACCTCGCAACACGCCGAAGAGTTATCCACAGGTGCTCGCCAGCTCGGTGTCACATTGACCGAAACCCAGCACGCGCAGTTGTTGGGTTATCTGGCCCTGTTGATCAAATGGAACAAGGCCTACAACCTGACCGCCGTGCGCGATCCGGACGAAATGGTCTCGCGTCACCTGCTCGATAGTTTGAGCGTGATGTCGTTCATCGAAAACGGTCGCTGGCTGGACGTTGGCAGTGGCGGCGGCATGCCGGGCATTCCACTTGCAATCCTGTTTCCAGAGTCCCAAGTGACCTGCCTGGACAGCAACGGCAAGAAAACCCGCTTCCTGACCCAGGTCAAACTCGAACTCAAACTGGATAACCTGCAAGTTATCCACAGTCGCGTCGAAGCCTTCCAGCCTGCACAGCCTTTCAACGGGATCATTTCCCGGGCGTTCAGCAGCATGGAGAACTTCAGCAACTGGACGCGCCACCTTGGCGACGCCGATACACGTTGGCTGGCAATGAAGGGCGTTCATCCGGCCGATGAGCTGGTAGCATTGCCGGCAGACTTCCACCTCGATAGCGAACACGCCCTGGCCGTACCTGGTTGCCAAGGCCAACGCCATCTGCTGATACTGCGCCGCACGGCATGATTGGGAACACAAGCAAGAATGGCTAAGGTATTCGCGATAGCGAACCAAAAGGGTGGTGTGGGCAAAACCACCACCTGCATCAACCTCGCAGCTTCCCTGGTTGCTACCAAGCGCCGGGTGCTGTTGATCGATCTCGATCCACAGGGCAACGCCACCATGGGTAGCGGTGTGGATAAACACGGCCTGGAAAACTCGGTCTACGACTTGCTGATCGGCGAATGCGATCTGGCCCAGGCCATGCACTTCTCCGAGCACGGTGGTTACCAGCTGTTGCCGGCCAACCGCGACCTGACCGCGGCTGAAGTGGTTCTGCTGGAAATGCAGATGAAGGAAAGCCGCCTGCGCAGCGCGCTGGCGCCGATCCGTGAAAACTACGACTACATTTTGATCGACTGCCCGCCGTCGCTGTCGATGCTCACGCTGAACGCTTTGGTCGCGGCTGACGGGGTAATTATCCCCATGCAGTGCGAGTACTTTGCGCTCGAAGGCCTGAGCGACCTTGTGGATAACATCAAGCGCATCGCTGAACTGCTGAACCCGAACCTGAAAGTCGAAGGCCTGTTGCGCACGATGTATGACCCGCGCCTGAGCCTGATGAACGACGTATCGGCGCAGTTGAAAGAACACTTCGGCGAGCAGCTCTACGACACGGTTATCCCGCGTAACATCCGCCTGGCCGAAGCGCCAAGCTATGGCATGCCGGCGCTGGCTTACGACAAGACTTCGCGGGGCGCCATTGCCTATCTGGCACTTGCCGGCGAGATGGTTCGCCGTCAGCGCAAAAACTCACGCACTGCCGCTGCTCAGGCAACTTAAGGAATCCCCATGGCCGTCAAGAAACGAGGTCTCGGACGTGGACTGGATGCACTGCTGAGCGGTCCGACTGTCAGCTCGCTGGAAGAGCAGGCTGTACAAGCCGATCAGCGTGAGCTGCAGCATTTGCCCCTAGACCTGATCCAGCGCGGCAAGTATCAGCCGCGTCGGGACATGGACCCGCAAGCGCTGGAAGAACTGGCGCAATCGATCAAGGCCCAGGGCGTGATGCAGCCGATTGTGGTTCGCCCGATCGGCAGCGGCCGCTTCGAAATCATCGCCGGCGAACGTCGCTGGCGTGCCAGCCAGCAGGCTGGCCAGGAAACCATCCCGGCGATGGTGCGCGATGTGCCGGATGAAACCGCCATCGCCATGGCGCTGATCGAGAACATCCAGCGCGAAGACCTCAATCCGATCGAAGAAGCGGTGGCCCTGCAGCGTTTGCAGCAGGAATTCCAGCTGACTCAGCAACAAGTGGCCGAAGCGGTGGGCAAATCCCGCGTGACTGTGGCCAACCTGCTACGCTTGATCGCATTGCCGGAAGTTATCAAGACCATGCTGTCGCACGGTGACCTGGAAATGGGTCATGCCCGTGCTTTGCTTGGTTTGCCGGAGAATCAACAGGTTGAAGGGGCGCGACATGTTGTCGCACGGGGGCTGACTGTGCGCCAGACTGAGGCACTGGTTCGCCAGTGGTTGAGTGGCAAACAGGAGCCTGCCGAACCGGTAAAACCGGACCCGGATATCGCCCGACTCGAGCAGCGTCTGGCTGAGCGCCTAGGCTCTGCGGTGCAGATCCGACACGGAAAGAAGGGGAAAGGGCAGTTGGTCATTGGTTACAACTCCCTCGATGAGCTTCAGGGTGTGCTCGCACACATTCGCTGAAACATTTCCTCATGTAGCGTGCAGTCGGAAATCACTACCTGACAGTTGAATAGGGGCAGAACCGCCCCTATACTCTGCGCGCATTTTGTCGGCACAAATTATGCCAAGTTATTGAATTCTGGCAGCCGACCATTGGGGAGTATTAGTGATGGAAACCCGCACGCCAAACCGCTTGCCGTTCCATCGCCTGGCAGTTTTTCCGGTGTTGATGGCTCAGTTTGTCGTGTTGCTGATCGCCGCTTTGGCGCTGTGGCAATGGCACGGAGTCGTTGCCGGGTACTCAGGACTCTGCGGAGGCCTGATAGCCTTGCTACCCAATGTTTATTTCGCTCACAGGGCATTTCGGTTTTCCGGCGCCCGAGCAGCTCAAGCCATCGTCCGGTCTTTTTATGCCGGCGAGGCGGGCAAACTGATTTTGACGGCAGTGCTTTTTGCATTGACGTTTGCAGGTGTGAAGCCATTGGCGCCGCTAGCTGTATTCGGCGTCTTCGTGTTGACCCAACTGGTCAGCTGGTTCGCGCCCCTGCTGATGAGAACAAGACTTTCGAGACCTTAGGGCGTTTGAGGCAACCATGGCAGAAACAACCGCTTCGGGCTATATCCAGCACCACTTGCAGAACCTGACCTTCGGTCAGCACCCAACCGGCGGGTGGGGTTTTGCCCACACCGCAGCAGAAGCCAAAGAAATGGGCTTCTGGGCTTTCCACGTCGATACCCTCGGCTGGTCGGTCGCTTTGGGTCTGATCTTCGTTCTTCTTTTCCGCATGGCGGCAAAGAAAGCGACTTCCGGTCAGCCTGGTGCTTTGCAGAACTTCGTTGAAGTATTGGTCGAATTCGTCGATGGCAGCGTGAAAGACAGCTTCCATGGCCGTAGCCCGGTGATTGCACCGCTGGCACTGACCATCTTCGTCTGGGTCTTCCTGATGAACGCCGTCGACCTGATCCCGGTCGACTGGATTCCTCAGCTGGCCATCCTGATCACTGGCGATGCGCACATTCCGTTCCGTGCCGTATCGACCACTGACCCGAACGCTACCCTGGGCATGGCCCTGTCGGTGTTCGCGTTGATCATTTTCTACAGCATCAAGGTCAAGGGCATCGGCGGCTTCGTCGGCGAGCTGACCCTGCACCCGTTCGGCAGCAAGAACATCTTCGTTCAGGCCCTGCTGATTCCGGTGAACTTCCTGCTGGAGTTCGTGACGCTGGTAGCCAAGCCAATCTCCCTGGCACTGCGTCTGTTCGGCAACATGTACGCCGGCGAGCTGGTCTTCATTCTGATTGCTGTGATGTTCGGCAGCGGTCTGCTCTGGCTTAGCGGCCTGGGCGTAGTTCTGCAGTGGGCGTGGGCTGTGTTCCACATCCTGATCATCACCCTGCAGGCGTTTATCTTCATGATGCTGACCATCGTTTACCTTTCGATGGCGCACGAAGAGAACCATTAAGGCCAGTCTCGACTAGTCTGATGTCCCATCCGGTCAAACGGGTGGGGGCCCGAACAGGGCTATGAAACGATTTGTTTTACCGCTTTAAAATCTAAAAAACCTAAACCATACGACGTAAAAGTCGGGAGGAAAGATGGAAACTGTAGTTGGTCTAACCGCTATCGCTGTTGCACTGTTGATCGGCCTGGGCGCACTGGGTACCGCAATTGGTTTCGGCCTGTTGGGCGGCAAGTTCCTGGAAGGCGCAGCGCGTCAGCCAGAAATGGTTCCAATGCTGCAAGTTAAAATGTTCATCGTTGCCGGTCTGCTCGACGCCGTAACCATGATCGGTGTTGGTATCGCTCTGTTCTTCACCTTCGCGAACCCATTCGTTGGTCAACTCGCTGGCTAATCACTCGAACCTTCGAGTGATTGGTTTGATGTGCAACGAACGAGCGAGGTGTTGGCGTGAACATTAATGCAACCCTGATTGGCCAGTCCGTTGCGTTCTTCATTTTTGTACTGTTTTGCATGAAGTTCGTGTGGCCTCCGGTCATCGCGGCTTTGCACGAACGTCAGAAGAAGATCGCGGATGGACTGGACGCTGCCGCCCGAGCAGCTCGCGACCTGGAGTTGGCCCAAGATAAAGCGGGTCAACAACTGCGCGAAGCTAAGGCTCAGGCAGCTGAAATCATTGAGCAAGCCAAGAAACGCGGTAATCAGATCGTTGAAGAGGCTGTTGAAAAAGCCCGTATCGACGCTGACCGTGTGAAGGTTCAGGCTCAGGCCGAGATCGAGCAGGAACTGAACAGTGTCAAAGACGCGCTGCGTGCCCAACTGGGTGCACTGGCCGTTGGCGGCGCCGAGAAGATCCTGGGTGCCACAATCGATCAAAACGCGCACGCGGAGCTGGTAAACAAACTGGCTGCTGAAATTTAAGCGAGGGCGATCATGGCAGAATTGACCACGTTGGCCCGACCTTACGCTAAGGCAGCCTTCGAGCACGCCCAGGCCCACCAGCAACTGGCCTCTTGGTCAGCCATGCTCGGCCTGGCTGCAGCAGTGTCGCAAGACGACACCATGCAGCGCGTGCTCAAGGCCCCGCGACTGACGAGCGCAGACAAGGCCGCCACGTTTATTGACGTGTGCGGCGACAAGTTTGATGCCAAGGCACAGAACTTCATCAACGTCGTTGCCGAAAACGACCGTCTCCCGCTGTTGCCGGAGATATCCGCTCTGTTCGACCTGTACAAGGCCGAACAAGAGAAGTCGGTAGACGTTGAAGTGACCAGTGCTTTTGCATTGAACCAAGAACAGCAAGACAAACTCGCCAAGGTTCTCAGTGCACGACTCAACCGGGAAGTGCGCCTGCAAGTCGAGGAAGACAAATCCCTTATTGGGGGCATTGTCATCCGCGCCGGCGACCTGGTTATCGATGGCTCGGTTCGCGGCAAACTCGCGAGCCTTGCCGAAGCATTGAAATCTTGAGTTTGAAGGGGCAGCAGAGCAATGCAGCAACTCAATCCTTCCGAAATAAGTGAAATTATCAAGGGCCGCATCGACAAGCTCGATGTGACCTCCCAAGCCCGTAACGAAGGCACTGTCGTCAGCGTATCTGACGGTATCGTGCGGATTCACGGTCTGGCCGACGTAATGTACGGCGAGATGATCGAGTTTCCGGGCGGCGTCTTCGGTATGGCCCTCAACCTGGAGCAAGACTCTGTAGGTGCCGTTGTATTGGGCGCATACCAGACTCTGGCTGAAGGCATGAGCGCCAAGTGCACCGGCCGTATCCTCGAAGTTCCGGTTGGTAAGGAACTGCTGGGTCGCGTAGTCGACGCACTGGGTAACCCAGTTGATGGCAAAGGTCCGCTGAACAACACCGAGACCGACGCGGTCGAGAAAGTTGCTCCAGGCGTGATCTGGCGTAAGTCGGTAGACCAGCCTGTACAGACTGGCTACAAGGCTGTCGATGCCATGATCCCTGTCGGCCGTGGCCAGCGTGAGCTGATCATCGGTGACCGTCAGATCGGTAAAACCGCTCTGGCGATCGACGCGATCATCAACCAGAAAAACAGCGGCATTTTCTGCGTCTACGTAGCGATCGGTCAGAAACAATCGACCATCGCCAACGTGGTTCGCAAGCTGGAAGAAAACGGCGCACTGGCTAACACCATCGTCGTGGCAGCGAGCGCTTCGGAATCTGCAGCACTGCAATTCCTGGCACCGTACTCCGGTTGCACCATGGGTGAGTACTTCCGCGACCGCGGTGAAGACGCGCTGATCGTTTATGACGATCTGTCCAAGCAAGCAGTGGCTTACCGCCAGATTTCCCTGCTGCTGCGCCGTCCACCAGGCCGTGAAGCTTACCCAGGCGACGTGTTCTATCTCCACTCCCGTCTGCTGGAGCGCGCATCCCGCGTTTCGGAAGAATACGTAGAGAAGTTCACCAACGGTGCAGTGACCGGCAAAACCGGTTCCCTGACCGCACTGCCGATCATCGAAACCCAGGCTGGCGACGTTTCCGCGTTCGTTCCGACCAACGTGATTTCCATCACCGACGGTCAGATCTTCCTGGAATCGGCCATGTTCAACTCCGGGATCCGTCCTGCTGTGAACGCCGGTGTTTCGGTATCCCGTGTGGGTGGTGCCGCTCAGACCAAGATCATCAAGAAGCTCTCCGGTGGTATCCGTACCGCTCTGGCTCAGTACCGTGAACTGGCGGCATTCGCCCAGTTCGCTTCTGACCTGGACGAAGCGACCCGTAAGCAACTTGAGCATGGTCAGCGCGTTACCGAGCTGATGAAGCAGAAGCAATACGCACCAATGTCGATCGCTGACATGGCGCTGTCGCTGTATGCCGCTGAGCGTGGGTTCCTGACTGACGTTGAAATCGCCAAGATCGGCAGCTTCGAACAAGCGCTGATTGCTTTCTTCAACCGCGATCACGCCGAATTGATGGCGAAGATCAACGTGAAGGGTGACTTCAATGACGAAATCGACGCTGGCATGAAAGCCGGTATCGAGAAGTTCAAGGCCACCCAAACCTGGTAAGCCGCAGCGGGAGCCGCAAGGCTCCCGCTTGCTAACCTGATAGGTGTTACATGGCAGGCGCAAAAGAGATTCGCAGTAAGATTGCGAGCATCAAAAGCACGCAAAAGATTACCAGCGCCATGGAAAAAGTGGCGGTCAGTAAAATGCGCAAGGCACAAATGCGCATGGCTGCTAGCCGTCCTTACGCGGAGCGCATCCGCCAGGTTATTGGCCATTTGGCCAACGCTAACCCGGAATATCGCCACCCATTCATGATCGACCGTGAAGTAAAGCGCGTTGGTTATGTCGTGGTGAGCAGTGACCGTGGTCTGTGTGGTGGCTTGAACACCAACCTGTTCAAGGCTCTGGTCAAGGACATGGCGGTAAACCGCGAAAACGGCGTCGAGATTGATCTGTGTGTTGTTGGTAGCAAGGGTGCGGCTTTTTTCCGCAACTTCGGCGGTAACGTCGTAGCAGCTATCAGCCACCTGGGTGAAGAGCCGTCGATCAATGACCTGATCGGCAGCGTCAAGGTGATGCTGGATGCCTACCTGGACGGCCGTATTGACCGCCTGTCCGTGGTATCCAACAAGTTCATCAACACCATGACGCAAACGCCTACCGTGGAGCAGTTGATTCCACTGGTGGCAACCCCGGATCAAGGACTCAAGCACCACTGGGATTATCTGTACGAACCGGACGCCAAAGAGCTGCTTGACGGCTTGATGGTCCGTTACGTGGAGTCGCAGGTCTACCAGGCGGTGGTCGAGAACAACGCGGCTGAACAAGCTGCGCGGATGATCGCGATGAAGAACGCTACCGACAACGCCGGTGATTTGATCAGCGATTTGCAGCTGGTCTACAACAAGGCGCGTCAGGCTGCGATCACCCAAGAGATCTCGGAAATCGTCGGCGGCGCTGCCGCGGTTTAACGGTTCAAATATTCAGAGGATCCAGCTATGAGTAGCGGACGTATCGTTCAAATCATCGGCGCCGTTATCGACGTGGAATTCCCACGCGACAGCGTACCGAGCATCTACAACGCTTTGAGTGTAAAAAGCGATGCAGGCACCACTCTCGAAGTTCAGCAGCAGCTGGGCGACGGCGTGGTTCGTACCATTGCGATGGGTTCCACCGAGGGCTTGAAGCGCGGTCTGGAAGTCACCGACTCTGGCGCAGCCATCTCCGTACCGGTCGGTAAAGCGACTCTGGGCCGGATCATGGACGTACTGGGCAACCCGATCGACGAAGCTGGTCCGATCGCCACCGAAGAGCGCTGGGGCATTCACCGTCCTGCGCCAACCTTCGCTGAGCAAGCGGGCGGCAACGACCTGCTGGAAACCGGCATCAAGGTTATCGACCTGGTTTGCCCGTTCGCCAAGGGTGGTAAAGTTGGTCTGTTCGGTGGTGCCGGTGTAGGCAAAACCGTAAACATGATGGAACTGATCCGTAACATCGCCATCGAGCACAGCGGTTATTCCGTGTTCGCCGGTGTGGGTGAGCGTACTCGTGAGGGTAACGACTTCTACCACGAGATGAAGGACTCCAACGTTCTGGACAAAGTGGCACTGGTTTACGGTCAGATGAACGAGCCGCCGGGTAACCGTCTGCGCGTAGCACTGACCGGCCTGACCATGGCCGAGAAGTTCCGTGACGAAGGTAACGACGTTCTGCTGTTCGTCGACAACATCTATCGTTACACCCTGGCCGGTACTGAAGTATCCGCACTGCTGGGCCGTATGCCTTCCGCAGTAGGTTACCAGCCGACCCTGGCCGAAGAGATGGGTACTCTGCAAGAGCGTATCACTTCGACCAAAAACGGTTCGATCACCTCGATCCAAGCGGTATACGTACCTGCGGATGACTTGACTGACCCGTCGCCAGCGACCACCTTCGCCCACTTGGACGCCACCGTCGTTCTGTCCCGTGACATCGCTTCCCTGGGTATCTACCCAGCGGTCGATCCACTCGACTCGACTTCTCGCCAGCTGGACCCGAACGTAATCGGCCAGGACCACTACGATACCGCTCGCGGTGTACAGTACGTTCTGCAGCGTTACAAAGAACTGAAGGACATCATTGCGATCCTGGGTATGGACGAGCTGTCGGAAGCCGACAAGCAGTTGGTAAACCGTGCTCGTAAGATCCAGCGCTTCTTGTCGCAGCCGTTCTTCGTGGCTGAAGTCTTCACCGGTGCCTCGGGTAAATACGTTTCCCTGAAAGACACCATTGCTGGCTTCAAAGGCATCCTCAACGGTGACTACGACCACCTGCCAGAACAAGCGTTCTACATGGTCGGCGGCATCGAAGAAGCGATCGAGAAAGCCAAGAAACTGTAATCCCGGCGCCCGGCAACGGGCGCTAATTTAGGTTGAGGCAATCAGATGGCTATGACAGTCCATTGCGATATCGTCAGCGCGGAAGGAGAAATCTTTTCCGGCCTGGTCGAGATGGTGATTGCGCACGGTGCACTGGGTGATCTTGGTATCGCCCTGGGCCACGCGCCGCTGATCACTAATCTCAAGCCTGGCCCGATCCGCCTGGTCAAGCAGGGCGGGGAAGAGGAGGTGTATTACATCTCCGGTGGTTTCCTCGAGGTTCAGCCGAACATGGTCAAGGTTCTTGCCGACACCGTGCAACGAGCTGCCGACCTGGACGAAGCCTCCGCTCAGGAAGCCGTTAAGGCTGCCGAGAAGGCCTTGCATGAGCGGGGCGCGGAATTCGATTACGGTTCTGCTGCCGCACGTCTGGCCGAGGCTGCAGCTCAGCTGCGCACCGTCCAGCAGATCCGCAAGAAGTTTGGCCACTAACAGGCCATCACTTGTTGCGCGATTGATTAAAAAGGGTAGCCTCGGCTACCCTTTTTTCTTTTCCGATTTTCATAACCTGGTCGCAGCCGCTGACCATCCAGGATTGGTAGCCAGTCATGTCTCTTGAAATTGTTATCCTCGCTGCCGGCCAAGGCACTCGCATGCGTTCGGCACTGCCGAAAGTCCTGCATCCGATTGCCGGCAACTCGATGCTTGGCCATGTTATCCACAGTGCGCGGCAACTTGATCCACAGCGCATTCACGTGGTGATTGGCCATGGGGCCGACGCCGTACGTGAGCGACTGGCAGCCGATGATCTGAATTTCGTCCTGCAGGACAAACAGCTGGGTACTGGCCACGCGGTTGCTCAGGCAGTTCCGTTCATTGAGTCCGACACCGTCCTGATTCTTTACGGCGATGTGCCGTTGATCGAAGTCGAGACCCTTCAGCGTTTGCTCAAGCAGGTTGCGCCGCAGCAATTGGGTTTGCTGACCGTTCAGCTGGATGATCCAACCGGCTATGGCCGCATCGTTCGTGATGCTGCCGGCAAGGTGACGGCTATCGTCGAGCAGAAAGACGCCAACGAAGCCGAGCGTGCGATCACTGAAGGCAACACCGGTATTCTCGCGCTGCCGTTCGCGCAACTGGGCGGCTGGATGAGCCGTCTCTCCAACAACAACGCCCAGGGCGAGTACTACCTGACTGACGTGATTGCCATGGCAGTCAGTGATGGTCTGGTGGTGGCGACCGAGCAGCCTCACGATGCGATGGAAGTGCAGGGTGCCAATGATCGCAAGCAGCTTTCCGAGCTCGAGCGTCATTATCAACTGCGCGCGGGTCGTCGGCTGATGGCCCAGGGCGTGACCCTGCGCGACCCGGCACGTTTCGATGTCCGCGGTGACATCACTGTTGGTCGCGATGTGCTGATCGACATCAACGTGATTCTCGAAGGCAAGGTTGTCATCGAAGATGACGTGGTGATCGGCCCGAACTGCGTGATCAAGGACAGCACTTTGCGCAAAGGTGTGGTGATCAAGGCCAACAGTCATATCGAAGGCGCGATCATGGGCGAAGGCAGTGATGCCGGTCCATTCGCACGCTTGCGTCCCGGCTCCGTGCTTGAGGCTCGCGCGCATGTGGGTAACTTTGTCGAGCTGAAAAACGCTCACATGGGCGAAGGCGCCAAGGCCGGTCACTTGGCCTATCTGGGCGATGCCGAGATTGGCGCACGCACCAACATCGGTGCAGGCACCATCACGTGCAACTATGACGGTGCCAACAAGTGGAAAACCGTGTTGGGTGAGGATGTGTTCATCGGTTCCAACAACTCGTTGGTGGCGCCTGTGGATATCTCTAGCGGTGCGACCACTGCGGCCGGATCGACCATCACGCAGAATGTGGATAAAGAGCAACTGGCCGTCGGACGTGCGCGCCAGAAGAATATCGATGGCTGGAAACGGCCAGTGAAAATCAAGAAAAGCTGAGTTATCCACAGGCGTCTGCGGTGTTCGTTAGATCGCCTTCGCGGGCAAGCCTCGCTCCTACAGATAAAGTCGTACACATTATGTGGATTGACTACGATCCCGTAGGAGCGAGCGGTGCGGCGATCCGACTTGCCCGCGAAGCTTTTATCCACAGACCTTTTTATCGCCTTTAGCTTGACGAAGTTTCGCCAATAGGTTTTGATTGCTTCCGTTATCTTTCGAATCGAAACTTACCAGGTCATGTCGAAGCGCAATACACCTCAACGCCGTCACAATATCCTCGCCTTGCTCAATGAGCAGGGCGAAGTCAGTGTTGATGAATTGGCCAAGCGCTTCGAAACCTCGGAAGTTACGATTCGCAAGGACCTGGCGGCGCTCGAAAGCAATGGTCTTTTGTTGCGCCGGTATGGCGGTGCGATCACCATGCCTCAGGAACTGGTTGCCGATATCGGGCAGCCGGTTTCCAGGTACAAACAGGCGATCGCCCGTGCTGCCGTTGCGCGGATCCGCGAGCATGCCCGGATCATCATCGACAGCGGAAGCACCACGGCAGCGATGATTCCGGAACTCGGTCAACAGCCGGGCCTGGTGGTGATGACCAACTCGCTTCATGTCGCCAACGCCTTGAGTGAACTCGAGCACGAACCGGTGCTGCTAATGACCGGCGGTACCTGGGACCCGCATTCCGAGTCTTTCCAGGGGCAGGTCGCCGAGCAAGTGCTGCGCTCCTACGATTTCGATCAGTTGTTCATCGGTGCCGACGGCATCGACCTGGTACGCGGTACCACCACCTTCAATGAATTGCTGGGACTCAGCCGCGTCATGGCGGATGTTGCCCGTGAAGTGATTGTGATGGTGGAGTCCGACAAGATAGGCCGCAAGATTCCCAACCTGGAGCTGCCATGGAGCAGCGTCCATACCCTAATTACCGATGATCGCCTGCCGCTGGAGGCACGCGATCAGATACAAGCCCGCGGTATCACGCTGATATGCGCGGCTGTCAGTCAGGAGAAATAGCATGTGTGGAATTGTCGGTGCAGTCGCAGAACGTAACATCACTGCCATCCTCCTCGAAGGCCTCAAGCGCCTGGAATACCGTGGCTATGACAGCGCCGGTGTGGCGGTCTATACCAATGACCAACAGCTCGAGCGCATGCGTCGTCCGGGTAAAGTCAGCGAACTGGAACTGGCGCTCGAAGCCGAGCCGCTGGCCGGTCGCCTGGGCATCGCCCACACTCGCTGGGCCACTCACGGTGCGCCGTGCGAGCGCAACGCTCACCCGCATTTCTCTGGTGATCTGGCGGTGGTGCACAACGGCATCATCGAGAACTACGAAGCCCTGCGCGAACAACTCAAGGCATTGGGTTACGTGTTCACATCGGACACCGACACTGAAGTCATCGCCCACCTGCTGAACCACAAACTCAAAGATCTGAACGACCTGACCGTGGCCCTCAAGGCCACCGTTAAAGAGTTGCACGGTGCTTACGGCCTGGCCGTGATCAGCGCTCGGCAACCGGATCGTCTGCTCGCCGCTCGCAGTGGCAGCCCGTTGGTTATCGGCCTTGGCCTGGGTGAAAACTTCCTCGCTTCCGACCAGTTGGCCCTGCGCCAGGTCACTGACCGCTTCATGTACCTGGAAGAAGGCGATATCGCCGAAATTCGTCGCGATAGCGTGCAGATCTGGGACGTTAGCGGCAAGGTCGTCGAGCGCCAAACCGTGCAGTATCGTGACGGTGCCGACGTGGCTGACAAGGGCGAATTCCGCCACTTCATGCTCAAGGAAATCCACGAACAACCGGCTGTGGTGCAGCGTACCCTCGAAGGTCGTCTGAGCCCGGAAGGTGTGTTGGTACAAGCTTTCGGCCCACAGGCTGCCGAGCTGTTCGCCAAAGTGCGCAACGTGCAGATCGTCGCCTGCGGCACCAGCTACCACGCCGGCATGGTCGCCCGTTACTGGCTGGAAGAGCTGGCCGGCATCCCGTGCCAGGTCGAAGTCGCCAGCGAATTCCGCTATCGCAAAGTCGTGGTGCAGCCCGACACCCTGTTCGTGACCATTTCCCAGTCCGGCGAAACCGCCGACACCCTGGCCGCGCTGCGCAACGCCAAGGAGCTGGGCTTCCTCGCCAGCCTGGCGATCTGCAACGTCGGCATCAGCTCGCTGGTGCGTGAGTCCGACCTGACCTTGCTGACCCAGGCCGGTCGCGAAATCGGCGTGGCCTCGACCAAAGCCTTCACCACTCAGTTGGTTGGCCTGCTGTTGCTGACGCTGTCCCTGGGTCAAGTGCGCGGCACTTTGGCCAAAGGCGTCGAAGCCACCCTGGTCGAAGAACTGCGTCGTCTGCCGACCCGTCTGGGCGAAGCCCTGGCCATGGACAGCACGGTGGAGAAAATCGCCGAGCTGTTCGCCGAGAAACACCACACCCTGTTCCTCGGTCGTGGCGCGCAATTCCCGGTAGCGATGGAAGGTGCCCTGAAACTCAAGGAAATCTCCTACATCCACGCTGAAGCCTACCCGGCCGGCGAACTGAAACACGGCCCGTTGGCGCTTGTGGATAACGACATGCCGGTCGTGACCGTGGCGCCCAACAACGAACTGCTGGAGAAGTTGAAGTCCAACCTCCAGGAAGTGCGCGCCCGTGGCGGCCAGCTGATCGTCTTCGCTGACGAACAGGCCGGCATGACCAACGGCGAAGGCACCCACGTTGTGCACATGCCGCACATCCACGACATTCTGTCGCCGATCCTCTACACCATCCCGTTGCAGTTGCTGTCGTACTACGTCGCGGTGTTGAAAGGCACAGACGTTGACCAGCCGCGCAACCTGGCGAAGTCAGTCACCGTGGAATAAGTTATCCACAGCTGAATCGAGGGGCAGGGCTCCTGTTGTTCACAGGACCTTGCCCCTTTTACATTCAGCTCAGAATTTTTCCTCTATCAATCGCAGTGGATAATTCGGCTCTCGATAGCTGCCTGGTTTCTGGCGTTTGGGCAACTTCACAGGCTCCCTCGGAACATCCTTATAGGGAATGCGGCTGAGCAGGTCGGTGATGATGTTCAGGCGAGCCCGTCGCTTGTCATTGGAGTTGGCCACGAACCAGGGGGCATGTTCGGTGTCGGTCATCTTGAACATGTCGTCACGGGCGCGTGAATAGTCGTACCAGCGGCTGTATGACTTGAGATCCATGCCGGTGAGCTTCCAGATTTTGCGTCCATCCTTGATGCGTGCCTGAAGACGTCGTGTCTGTTCCTCTTGGCTGACCTCCAGCCAATATTTGATCAGGATGACGCCTGAATCGACGATTGCACGTTCCACCAACGGAATCGACTTCAGGAAACGGTCAACCTGCTCTTGGGTGCAGAACCCCATCACGCGTTCAACGCCCGCACGGTTGTACCAACTGCGATCGAAGATCACCACTTCGCCAGCCGCCGGCAGATGCGGCAGGTACCGCTGGACATACATCTGGGTTTTCTCACGTTCGGTCGGCGCGCTCAACGCCACCACCCGAAAGATGCGCGGGCTCACCCGTTCAGTCAGGGCCTTGATTGTCCCTCCCTTGCCGGCACCGTCGCGGCCCTCGAAAACAATGCACACCTTGATCCCTTTTTGCCGTACCCACTCCTGCAACTTGACGGTTTCGACGTGCAGTCGGCGCAGTTCTTCCAGGTAGTCCTTGTTAGTCATCTTCGAGCTGTCGGCAGCGTTCTGCTTAAGCGGGCGCTTCTTATCCTTTGCCATAATCAAGACCTCGCAAATTCCCGGTTATGTCAGACTAGATTGTTTTGAACGCCGTATTGGATTCGCAGCCTGACGGTAGCGATTATCTGAGTAGAGGACATACCCAGTGGACCGATTCCAGGAAATGCAGGTCTTCGCCGCCGTCGCCCAGGACCAAGGTTTCTCGGCTGCGGCGCGGCGTTTGGGCCTGTCGGCGGCCAGTGTTACCCGTGCCGTGGCCGCGCTGGAAAAACGCATTGGTGCACGGTTGCTGACGCGCACCACCCGCAGCGTGCATTTGAGCGAGGCGGGTCAGCGGTATCTCGAAGACTGCAGGAGGATTCTTGCCGAGGTGCAGGAAGCGGAGGATTCAGCTGCGGGCAGTCATGCCGAACCCCGTGGGCAACTGACGATCACCGCGCCAGTGTTATTTGGCGAGTTGTTCGTTACGCCGGTAATGGTGAGTTATCTGAAGCAGTTTCCTGAAGTCTGCATCAACGGCTTGCTGGTCGATCGGGTAGTGAGCATGGTCGAGGAGGGGATTGATGTGGCTGTGCGCATCGGTGAATTGCCCGACAGCAACCAGCACGCGATCCGCGTCGGCGAAGTACGGAGGGTGATTTGCGCTGCTCCGCCATTTCTGGAGACGCAGGGCAGGCCGGTGCATCCTCAGGATCTGGCGCGTGCACCGGTTATTTCGACGTCCGCTATTGGTCAGCTTAAAAGCTGGCCTTTTCAGGATGCGCGCGAGCCACTTAGCGTGCGGGTTGAATCGCGATTGGTGGTGACGGCGAATCAGGCAGCCATTACGGCTGCGTGTCTCGGGCTGGGATTCACCCGTGTCCTGTCTTATCAAGTCGCCAGTAAAGTCGCTTCCGGCGAACTGGAAATCGTATTGGCTGACTTCGAACTGCCGCCATTGCCCATCCATGTGGTGTATCAGGGCGGCCGCAATGCGCCGGCCCGGATTCGCAGTTTTGTCGACTTCACGGTGAAAGCGCTGCGGGAACACCCGGCCTTGCAGGGCTGATGGGTTATTGCACTGGCTGAAATAATTGATTGCGTTTGCTGGTTATTCTGTTGTTTTGGTTGGGAGTGGAAGATGGCTCCCATCGGCGCTGATCGTTTCAGAACGGCGCCACCACCCAGCGGAGTCGACCATGCAAGCGATCAAACTCTACAACTTCCCACGTTCCGGCCATGCTCACCGTGTGGAGCTGATGTTATCCCTGCTGCAACTGCCGACCGAGCTGATCCTGGTCGATATGGCCAAGGGTGCGCACAAACAGCCGGATTACCTGGCGATCAACCCGTTCGGACAGGTCCCCGCCATCGACGATCAAGGCGTGGTGCTGGCCGATTCCAACGCGATTCTGGTTTACCTGGCGAAAAAATACGGTAACGGTCGCTGGCTGCCAGACGACCCGCTCGGCGCCGCCAAGGTTCAACGCTGGTTGTCAGTGGCGGCTGGACCGATTGCCTTTGGCCCGGGCCGGGCCCGGTTGATCACGGTGTTTGGCGCGCCTTACAGGGCTGAAGAGACGATCGCTTACGCCCACGTCTGGCTCAAACTGATCGATCAGGAACTGGCGGATACGGTTTACCTGACCGGCAGCGAGCCGACCATTGCCGACGTGGCCGCCTACAGTTACATCGCCCACGCACCGGAAGGCAACGTGTCGCTCGAGGACTACGCCAACGTGCGAGCCTGGCTGGCGCGCATCGAAGCCTTGCCAGGGTTTGTCGGCATGCCGCGCACCGTCGCCGGCCTGCAAAAAACTGCCTGATACCTGCGGCCCGGCATTGTCGGGCCGTTCACACTGCGCCTGGCGCGCACGGGAGAAGCCGTAATGGACCAGTCACCTTGGCACGCGGGCGAAAAACAGTTGCAGGCACACGTCGGTGTTGCCCAGCGAATGGAGGAGTTGGGTCGTAGGGTGGTTCGCACTGAGATGCCGGACCAACACCGCAAATTCTATGAGCAACTGCCGTTCATGCTGTACGGCGCAGTGGATGCCGACGGCAATCCTTGGGCGAGCATTCTTGAAGGGCAACCGGGCTTCGCTCACTCGCCCGCGCCAGGTGCGCTGCAATTCAACAGCTTGCCGGGGGCGGATGACCCGGCGCAATTGACTGATGGCGCGGCGATCGGCTTGTTGGGGATCGAACTGCACACGCGGCGGCGCAACCGCCTCAATGGTCGCGTCGGCGCCGTGACGGCGAATGGCTTCGGCGTAATGGTCGAACAGTCCTTCGGCAACTGCCCGCAATACATTCAATTGCGGCAGTTTCGTTCGGTGCCGCTGGCGGATCCCTCGACGCGCATCGCGCAGCACCTGGGCGCTCTGGATGACGCTGCCAAAGCCATGATTGCCGACGCCGATACCTTCTTCGTCGCCAGTTATGTGGATGTCGACGGTCGGCGCTCAGTGGACGTTTCCCACCGTGGCGGTCAGACCGGTTTCGTACACGTGGAAGGTAATCGTCTGACCATCCCGGACTTCGCCGGCAATCTGTTCTTCAATACCCTGGGCAACCTGTTGATCAATCCACGGGCGGGTTTGCTGTTCATCGATTTCAACTCCGGTGACCTGCTGCACCTCAGCGGTCGTACCGAAATCATTCTTGAAGGCCCCCAAGTCGAAGCCTTTCAAGGCGCCGAGCGTCTGTGGACATTCGAGGTGGAGCAGGTGGTGCGTCGGCCCGCAGCACTGGCTCTGCGCTGGCGCTTCGACGGCGTATCGCCCACCAGTTTGCTGACGGGCAACTGGGAGCAGGCCAACGCACGCCTGCAAGCCCGGGCGCTGGGTGATCTTTGGCGGCCGCTGCGGGTGGTTCGCATCGAAGCGGAAAGCCACAACATCCGCTCGATCTATCTGGAGCCCGCCGATGGCGCCGGGTTGCCGCTGTTTCAAGCGGGGCAGCATCTACCGCTGCGGTTCAACATTGGCGGCGAGGTGCATATCCGCACCTACAGCCTGTCGAGCGCGCCGTCCGATGACTTTTTCCGCATCAGCGTGAAGCGAGAAGGGCGGGTGTCTTCGCATCTGCATGAGCAGGTTCGTGTCGGTGATCTGCTGGAAGCCCGCGCGCCGCAAGGGCACTTCACCGTGGCAACCCATGAACGTCGGCCGCTGGTGTTGTTGGCCGCCGGCGTAGGCATTACGCCTTTGCTGTCGATGGTGCGGGAGGTGGTGTATCAAGGCCTGCGCACCCGGCACATTCGGCCTACATGGTTTTTCCAGAGTTCGCGCACGCTGGCTGATCAACCGTTTCGCTCCGAGCTGGATCGTTTGCTGGATGACGCCGGTGATTCGGTGCGGGTGCTGCGTCTGCTCAGTCAGCCGGAGGCCGATGCTCACGAGGGTGAGGACTTTGACCTGACCGGACGGATAGACGCCGCGTTGCTGAAGAACATCCTTGAAGTGGAGGACTACGATCAGCTCGATTTTGTACTCTGCGGGCCGGGCAGTTTTACTCAAGGGCTGTACGACAGCCTGCGGGAACTGGACATCCGTGACAGCAGGATTCACGCCGAGACCTTCGGCCCGTCGACCTTGCGTCGCCGGCCGGACCCCGACGCGGTGGTCATCGAGCAACCGCCCGCCGCGACCACGTCAGTGCCGGTGGTGTTCGAGCGTTCGGCCAAAGAAGCCCGCTGGCAACCCGAGGGCGGCAGTTTGCTGGAGTTGGCGGAAAGCCGCGGTTTGCGCCCGGAGTTCAGTTGCCGCGGCGGTTCCTGCGGGACCTGTAAGACTCGCCTGATCAGCGGTCAGGTGAATTATCCACAGCCACCAGCGGAAGTGCCGGAAGTAGGACATGTCCTGATTTGTTGTGCGATTCCGGCGCAGGGCTCGCAGCCTTTGGTGCTCGACCTGTAGCATCTGACGCGGCGTGTAGGAGCGAGCGATGCGGCGACCCGACTTGCCCGCGAAGGCGTCCTAAACTCCGCCAAAAGCTTCGCGGGCAAGCCTCGCTCCTACAAATATGAGATTCAGGCTTAGGAGTTTTATGGTTTTTCTCGCTCGCCTGTCAGGCTTGCTGGTGATGCTGGCTTTGCTTAGCGGTTGCGAACAACAGGACGCACCGCCGCTCGATCAGCAACTTTATGTATGGCAACGACAATGGGCGCCGGCCCACGAAGCCGCACTCAAAGACAGCCGTGCGGATTTTTCGGCCTTGCGGGTGTTGGCCTTGCAAGCATTCCCCAAGGCGGGCTGGAACCGGGCGCGAATCGACCCGGTGCTGCTCAAACGGGATGGCCGGCCGCTGATTGCGGTGATTCGTCTCGATGGCCAGCTCAAGTCGCTGGATCAGGACGAGGTCGCTGCGCAGATCCTGCAAGTGCTCAGCGATTGGCAGGCGCAGGGGCTGGTGCTCTCCGGCGTGGAAATCGACCACGATGCGGGGAACGCTCGGCTACCGGCTTATCGGAAATTCCTCACGGATTTGCGCGCGGTGCTGCCGGCTTCCATGCCGTTGAGCATTACTGCGCTGCCGGCGTGGCTCGACAGTTCCGAACTGCCTGCATTGTTATCCACAGTCGATAGCAGCGTGTTGCAGGTGCATGCGGTGAGCGACCCGCGCATGGGATTGTTTGATCCGGATCAGGCTAGAAAATGGGCCAGCGCCTGGAGCCGCATCACTTCGAAACCTTTTTATCTGGCGCTGCCGGCCTATGGCGTAGCGTTGTTGCCGCAGGTCGGCGGCGCACTCGACGTGGAAAGCGAAGTGCCCATTGAGCGCGTCGGCGAGCGCCGGGAATTGCTGGCCGATCCGCAGCAACTGAGCACACTTGCCACCCAGTTGCGCAACGATCCACCGGCTCATCTGGCCGGGCTGATCTGGTTTCGCCTGCCATTGGCCAATGATCGCCGGGCCTGGAGCCTGACGACCTTGCGCGCCGTGGCCCGTGGCGATGCCCTCGATAGTCGCCTGACGCTGAAACTCTCGGCGCAGGATGGCCTCTATGACGTCAGCATCAGCAATCAAGGCAACCTCGACAGCGCCTGGCCCGAACGCCTGACGCTCGCCGCACGAGGTTGTGAGGGCGCCGATGCGCTGGCCGGTTATGCGTTGCAACAAAGCCCGGATCTGCTTACCTTCACCCGCCTGCGCGACGGTCGGATCCCGGCCGGTGGGCAGCGCGCCATTGGTTGGGCACGCTGCACAAACATTGATCAAGGAGGTTCGAATGTTCACCCGTAACTGGCCCCGCCATTTGCTTTGCCTGAGCCTCGGTTTTCCACTGAGTTCGGCAGTGGCCTGCGGGCCGGATTTCCCTATGCGCCTGCTCGATAACCGGGGTCAGTCGCTGGCGGAGCTGCCGGAAGGCAACTTCCGGTTCGAGATCAGTCGTCTCGGGCAGGCGATTACGGGTTTGAAGAACGTCAGCGAAATCGTCTACAGCATGGACGCGCCTGACTATGCCGTGCAGCGGGGCGACGCCGAACAGGCTGGTTTGACGGTGCCGCAGCAGGCGTTGGTCAAAGAACTGCGCACGCTGAGCGATGCTCATCAGGTCGAGGCGCAGGGCGCAAGCCTGCCGACCGAGCTCAGGCTCTATCTGGCGGGCGCCGTGGCGTTCAGCGCCGGTGACCATGGATTGGCCGCCGATTACTTCCAGAAAGTGCTCGCATTGCCGGCGGATCAACGCGCGTTACGCAGCACCTGGGCCGCTTACTCGCTGGGCCGGGCGCTGTTTGCCATGAGCAGCGAAGCGGACGCCGCGCCCGATCTGCTGACGCAGTCGCGCAAGGCCTTTGAGCAGGCGCGCCAGTTGAGCATCGACGGCTTCAGCGATCCATTGGAGCTGGGCGTCGCCAGCCTCGGTGAAGAGGCGCGTGTCGCTCGCACGGCGGGCGATTGGGACAGTGCCATCGGACTCTACGCCACGCAAAACCTCCACGGTTCCGCAGTGGGTTACACCTCATTGAAGCTGTTGATGGCCGATCTGGCAGCGATGCCCGACGAGCAACTGGCCGCGTTGCTTAAAGGCAAACCGGTGCAGCAGCTGGTCACGGCATCGTTGATCAGCCGGTTGGGTTGGTCATTTGGTGATCAACCGCCGAACGAGCAAAAACTGATCAAGCTGCTGCAAAACAGCACGCGCGGCAGCCTCGACAATGCTGATCGACTGGCGGCCGTGAATTATCAACAGGGCGATTACGCCAGCGCCAAGGCGTTCCTTGAACACGCCGGTGACGGTGGCCTGGCATGGTGGCTACGGGCGAAACTGGCGATGCGCGAGGGTGATAAAACGGCTGCCGCCGCCGCGTACGCCAAGGCTGCCCAGGCCTTCCCGCAGAACGAATCCTGGGGCGAGCGACGGACACCGGACTGGGATTTCGAAACGCTTCAGCCCAAGTGCCGCGTCGAGGGGGAAAGCGCGATCCTGGCGTTGCAACGTGGGGATTATTTGCAGGCATTCGATCAGCTTTATCGCAGCAACGACATTTACTGGTTCGACGCCGCGACCGTCGCTGAGCGTGTGCTGACCGTCGATGAACTCAAGCATTACGTCGACACCCAGGTGCCGGCGCCGCCAGCACTGACTCAACAGGATCGCGATAACTACGTGCCGTTATCGGTGGCGGCGAAGTTGCGCAACCTGCTGGGGCGGCGCTTGTTGCGTGAGGGCCGTTATGACGAGGCGCCCGCGTACTTCGACAGCGAGACGTTGCACCATCAGGCCAAGTCGTACGGGGAGTTGCGCCACGACGCCGAATCGAAATGGTGGCCGAGCAAACGTGCCTTCGCTTACTACAATGCCGCGACGCTGGCCCGTTTCAGCGGGATGGAGCTCTTGGGCTACGAGATGTCCCCGGATTACGCGACGTTCGGGGGCAATTACAGCCTTGAAAGCAACGAACTCAAGGTCGGTCCATTGGTGGCTGAAGAGGAGGTCAGGCGCCAACAGGCCAGTGCCGCTCAACCCGATCAGCGTTTCCATTACCGTTATGTCGCGAATGCCTTGGCCAGTCGCGCCGCTGATTACTTGCCACATACCAGTCAGGCCTTTGCGGCGGTGCTTTGCGCGGCGGCGGGATGGAACACGGGTCAGGAGGAGAAAAGCGCTTTCTATCAACGCTATGTCAAAGAAGGTCCCTACGTGGATTGGGCATTATTCTTCGGCGAGCGGTGCCCTTATCCGGATTTCCATAATGCAGACAAACGCTATGTCACCCAGGCATTGAGTCCGATCCGCGCGACGTTGCGACCTTACAAAAAGTGGCTGGAAATGGGCGCTGTCGTGGCAGCTACAGGCATTGCGCTGGTGCTGATCAATCGTCGCAAGCGTAGGCTGCGTCAGTAATCACGCCTGTTGAACAAAGGTCAGTCGCAGGGCAAAACCAATCAACAGGCTGCCAAACAACCACTGCTGTACGCGCTGGGCCGAAGGACTGCGTTGCAGCCAGCGGCCAAGCGCGGCGCCGGCCAAGGCGTACGCGCTGTCGAACAACAAACCGACACTGACCAGCACCACGCCCAGGGTCGCGAATTGTGCGAGCACCGGTCCTGCATGCGGATCGATAAACTGCGGCAGCAGCACCGAGCAGAACAGCAGCGCCTTGGGGTTCAGCAGGTTGGTCAACAATCCGCGCTGAATGGCTTCGCGCCAACGAGGTTTTCCACAGGTTGAATCTGCGCCGTTCAGGCTCGGGAGCATCGTGGTCCGCAGGCATTGAATGCCGATCCACAACAGGTACGCGGCCCCGGCCAGGCGCACCATATCGAACGTCCAGGGCGCGGCTTTGAACAGTGCCGCCAGCCCCAGTGCCGCCAACGCCACATGACAACCCCGGGCAATGCCCAAACCCACCGCCGTGGCCAGCGCCGCGCCTTTGCCCTGACGAGCGCCGGTTTGCAGCAGCAGAATCATGTCCGGGCCTGGGAGCAGGTAAACCACTGCCAGCGCCATGAAAAACAGCCAAAGCCCCGCCATGCTGCACCCCTTTCGTTGTCGATTCGGTAGCGCCAGTCTAGGGCTGAAACACAGGGCAGGTGGTTGCGTAGTTTGCTTCTAAACAGTCTTGAATTGGCATAACCTGCCATTCTCTGACGCCTATACCATCAGGATCTGCCAAACATGAAACTGGACGCTTACGACCGAAAAATTCTCGCGGCCCTGCAACGTGACGGTCGTTTGAGCAACGTACAACTGGCAGACGAGATTGGTCTGTCCGCGTCCCCCTGTTTGCGTCGGGTGCGGATGTTGGAGGAGGCCGGGGTGATTCGCGGCTATCAGGCCAATCTGGATCGCGATGAAGTCGGGTTGGGGCTGACGGTGTTTGTCGGGGTCAAGGTCGAACGCCACAACGACGAACAGGCCGAAGCCTTCCGCGTGGCGGTGATGGCGTTGCCCGAGGTGATTTCGGCGTTTCTGGTGTCAGGGGAATCGGATTTTCTGTTGCAGGTGGTGGTGCCGGATTTGCGTGCTTATGACCGCTTTCTCACCGGGCGGTTGCTGAAGTTACCGGGCGTGAGCGACATCCGCAGCAACTTTGCGATTCACACGGTGAAAACGCCTGGGGCTTTGCCGTTGGAACACTTACCGCTCTAGACCGGGTTGCCCCCTTCGCGAGCAAGCCCGCTCCCACATTGGTGTTGTGTACGCCACAGATCTAATGTGGGAGCGGGCTTGCTCGCGAAGGCGGTAGGCCCGGCACCGAAAATCTCCAGCCCTACATCTGCGTCGCCATCCCCTCAACATTCATCGCCGCCTGGCGCAACGCCTCGGAGCGGGTCGGGTGTGGATGACAGGTCAGGGCAATATCTTCAGCCGAAGCACTGAACTCCATAGCCACGCAATATTCGCCAATCATTTCACTGACGCTCGGGCCTACCAGGTGCACGCCGAGAATCTCGTCGGTGCGCTCATCGGCCAGCACTTTGGCGAAGCCTTCAGTCTCGTGGTTGATCTTCGCCCGGCTGTTGGCGGTGAAGGGGAATTTACCGACCTTGTACGCGCGGCCCTCAGCCTTGAGTTGCTCTTCGGTCTTGCCGACGCTGGCCAGCTCCGGCCTGGTGTAAATGACGTTGGGGATCAGGTCGTAATTGACCTCGCCTGCCTTGCCGACGATCTGCTCGATACAGGCCATGGCTTCATCTTCGGCCTTGTGCGCGAGCATCGGCCCCGACGTGACATCGCCGATGACCCATACGCCTGCCGCTTCAGTGCGATGACCCTTGTTGGCGAGCATGCCGCGTTTATCCGTGGCGAGGCCGACGTTTTCCAGCCCCAGCCCCTCGGTGTAAGGCCGGCGCCCGATGGCGACCAGCACGTAATCGGCTTCGAGTAGTTCGGCAGTACCGCCGGCGGCCGGTTCGACGCTGAGTTGAACGCCGTTCGCCGAGGATGTGGCGCGGGTGACTTTCGAACTCAGCTTGAAGCTGATGCCTTGCTTGCTCAACGAGCGTTGCAGGGTTTTGCCCGCCTCACCGTCCACACCAGGGCAGATCCGGTCGAGAAACTCGACCACGGTTACCTGTGCACCCAAACGCCGCCACACCGAGCCCAATTCCAGGCCAATGACCCCGGCGCCAATCACCACCAGATGCTTGGGTACTTCGGACAAAGAAAGCGCACCTGTGGAATCGAGGATGCGCGTGTTGTCGATGTCCACGCCGGGCAGGGGAGTGGGCTCGGAGCCGGTGGCAATGATGATGTCCTTGGCGCTCAGCTCAGTCTTGCCGCCCTGGCTGTCCGTCACCGTGACTTTGCCCGGCCCGTCGATATGGCCCCAGCCCTTGATCCAGTCGACCTTGTTTTTGCGGAACAGAAACTCGATGCCCTTGGTCAGCCCGGCAACACTGTCATCCTTCTGCTTCATCATTTGCGCGAGGTTCAGCGTGGGTTTGACCTCGATGCCTAAGTTGGCAAATTCCGCACCCATGGCTGCGTCATACAATTCAGAAGCATGCAGCAATGCCTTGGACGGCATGCAACCGACGTTCAGGCAAGTGCCGCCGAGGGTGGCGCGGCCTTCGACACAGGCGGCTTTAAGGCCCAACTGGCCGGCGCGAATCGCCGCGTTATAGCCGCCGGGGCCTCCGCCCAGTATCACGACGTCATAGTTGCTCATGGAGGTACTCCTGAATTGGATGGGAATCGGGCTGGATAAACGTAGTTCCTGAATAAAATTACGAGCGTAATATGTGCGCAGCCATGCCTTTCGGTCAAGGCTTCAGCCAAGTGACAGGTTGAGCGTCTTTAGATAAAGAGATTTAGTACGAAAATTTCACGGCTTTCGTTATATCGTAACGAATTGCGACGTGAGCAAAGAAAATCACTGGGGTGGTATGCAAGTCGATCTCGAGATTGAGGGCGCAACGGTAGCCGGGCTGCCGCGCTTTCAGCAGGCAGTCTTTCAAGGGCGGCGATTGCGGCAGTTGGCAATCGGCCTCGGCGCGCTCGCAGGGGCAGGCTGGGTGCTGGCGTTTTTCGTCGGGCTGTTTGCGCCGCAGTCGCTTTGGCCTGCGGTGCTGGTCAATCAGAGCGCCGGTTTGCTGGTGCTGGTCGCCGGGCTGCAATCGGCGTGGTGGGTGACGCAGTGGCGTGAAAGGGCGATGAACCCGGCGATGCTCCCTGTGGAAGTCGTCGCTGAATCGCCGCCGGAGGGCTGGTATGAACGGCTGCTGGAGCGGATCAGCCAGCGATGGTTGCGGCTGCTGGCGCAGATCGGCGCCTCGACGCTGTGGCTTGGCGCTTGGGCGCTGCTGGTAGTGTTCAGCATCAATCAAGTCTGGAACCTGGCCCTGCCTCCCGCTGCGCTCGGTTTTTCCGCGAGTGTCGCGGCGGCATTGTCGTTACTGTTGGCCTTCGGTTTGCTGGTGCTGGAACGGCAACTTGCCCAGGAAAACGTGGCCCAGTGGCCCGAAGCAGGTTCGCTGGCGCAGCTGACGCGCGTGGCAATCATCTGTCTTGTGCTGAGCGCGCTGTGCCTGTTGTTCGGCAGCGAAGCGTCGGTTTGGCCGGTACGTCTGGCTGTACTGATTGGCCTGCTGCCGGGTCTGGTCGCGGTCGAACTGCTGCTACGCGCGGTGTTGTCACTGTTCAGTCCGCAGCGTGAACAACTCGAACCTGCGTTGCTGGCGCGAAGTTTCGTCGCTGACATGCTGCGCTGGCCGCCCCAACCGTTGCTGGCGCTGCAACACGAATTACATAACCGCTTCGGCATCGATCTGCGACAGATCTGGGCCTTCACTTACATGCGCCGGGCATTCGTTCCGGTACTGGCGGTGGTGGCACTGGTCGGTTGGTCGCTCACCGGCATTCACGAAATTTCCCTGCAAGGGCGGGGCATCTATGAGCGTTTCGGCAAACCGGTGGAGGTCTTCGGCCCCGGTTTGCACGCAGGTCTGCCGTGGCCTCTGGGTCGAGTGTTGAGTGTCGAGAACGGCGTGGTCCACGAGTTGGCCACCAGTGTTGGCGAAGCGACGGCGCCGATTGTGGCTGAACCGGCTGAAGGTCCGGCGCCGGCGACGGCCAATCGCTTGTGGGACGCCAGCCACGTGAACGACAAGTCTCAGGTGATTGCCAGCAGTCGCGCCGACAAACAGAGCTTCCAGATCGTCAACATGGACGTGCGTTTTGTCTATCGCATCGGCCTCACGGATCAAGCGGCGTTGGCCGCGACGTACAACAGCGCCAACGTGCCGGCACTGATCCGCAGCACCGCCAGCCGGATTCTGGTGCACGACTTCGCGTCTCGTACCCTCGACGGACTACTCGGTGAGGACAGGGTAGGGCTCGCCGAAGAGATTGGCCGCGCGGTGCAAGCGGACCTGGAAAAACTCGACAGCGGCGTGGAAATTCTCGCGACCGTGGTTGAAGCGATTCACCCACCGGCCGGCGCGGCCAACGCTTATCACGGTGTGCAAGCGGCGCAAATTGCTGCGCAGGCCTTGATCTCGCGTGAGCGCGGCGCAGCCGCAGAGGCCACCAATCAGGCGCAATTGCAGGCCAGCATTGCACGGGATCAAGCGACAGCCAGCGCGCGTGAAATCAATGCAGCTGCGCAAGCTGCCGATCTGAAATTCAGCGCCGAGCAAAAAGCCTACGCCAGCGCCGGCCAGGCGTTTGTGCTGGAACAGTATTTCAGCCAGCTCTCCCAAGGCCTGACCAACGCCAGGTTGCTGGTTCTCGATCATCGTCTGGGCGGCAGCGGCAACGCGCCGACCATCGACCTCCGTACTTTCACGCTGCCGGTTGACCCTGCATCGGCGCGTAAAACTGCTCAGCCAGGAGCTGCCAATTGAGCCAGTCGCATACTCACGATCATGACGACCACGCCGGCCACGATCACGGCCATGGCGGGCATCACCACGGGCATCACCATCACCACCACGGCGATCCGCAGGAAGCGGGTCCATTCCCGTGGCGGCGCATGGGGTGGGCGGCGTTGCTGGTGGCGTTTGCCATCGCCGCCGCGAGCCTGGTGCAGGTGCGCTCCGGCGAAGCCACGGTGATCACGCGCTTCGGTAATCCGTCGCGGGTGTTGCTGGAGCCGGGGCTGGGCTGGCGTTGGCCAGCGCCTTTTGAAGCGGCGATTCCGGTCGATCTGCGTTTGCGCACCACGTCCAGTGGTTTGCAGGATGTGGGTACGCGCGACGGTTTGCGCATCATCGTTCAGGCTTACGTGGCGTGGCAGGTGCAGGGCGATCCGGACAATGTGCAGCGCTTCATGCGCGCCGTGCAGAATCAGCCGGACGAAGCGGCGCGGCAGATTCGCACCTTCGTCGGCTCGGCACTGGAAACCACGGCCAGCAGTTTTGACCTGGCCAATCTGGTGAACACCGATGCCAGCCAGGTGCACATCGCTGATTTTGAAGCGCAGTTGCGTCAGCAAATCGATCAGCAGTTACTCGCCACTTATGGCGTTCGTGTGCTGCAAGTCGGCATCGAACGATTGACCTTGCCGTCGGTAACCCTGACCGCCACCGTCGATCGCATGCGCGCCGAGCGTGAAACAATCGCCACCGAACGCACGGCCATCGGCAAACGTGAAGCGGCGCAAATTCGCTCTGCTGCCGAGCGTGATGCGCGAATCGTCCAGGCCGATGCGACAGTAAAAGCTGCCGACATCGAGGCTCAATCCCGGGTCGAAGCCGCACAGATTTACGGCCGCGCTTACGCGGGTTCGCCGCAGCTGTATAACTTGCTGCGCTCCCTCGACACCTTGGGCACCATCGTCACACCTGGCACCAAACTGATTCTGCGAACCGATGCCGCGCCGTTCCGGGTGTTGGTTGACGGTCCGCCGACGCTCGATAACAAGTCCGGATCGCAGCCATGAGTTTGGTTCCACGTGGAACAAATGAGTTAAGCAGCCCCTGGATTCAGGCCGGGCGATTGGCTTTTCTCGCCCTGTATGCGGTGACAGTCTTGGCCGCGTTGGCGTGGGCATTCTCCAACGTGCGGCAAATCGACCCGCAAAATCGCGCGGTGGTGTTGCACTTTGGCGCGCTGGATCGCATTCAGAATGCCGGTCTGCTGTTGGCGTGGCCGAGGCCGTTTGAGCAGGTGGTTTTGTTGCCGGCGGCGGATCGGGTGATCGAGCGTCGGGTCGATAATCTGCTGCGCAGCGATGCCGCGTTGCAGGCCGACCGAGCAGCCACTTTCGCCACGCCGCTCAGTGATGCGCTGGCAGGTTCCGGTTATCTGCTGACGGGTGACGCGGGTGTGGTGCAACTGGATGTGCGGGTGTTTTACAAAGTCACCGAACCGTATGCGTTCGTTGTTCAAGGTGAACACGTGCTGCCGGCACTGGATCGCCTGGTGACTCGCAGCGCCGTGGCACTCACCGCCGCACGAGATCTGGACACCATCCTGGTGGCGCGCCCGGAGTTGATCGGCGCGGATAATCAAGCGGCGGAAAGACGCGAGCGCCTGCGCGGGGATTTGGTACAAGGCATCAATCAACGACTCGCGCAATTGACTGCAACGGGGCAGGGACTAGGGATCGAAGTGGCGCGCGTGGATGTGCAGTCGAGTCTGCCAGGACCTGCGGTCAATGCTTTCAACGCCGTTCTGACGGCAAGTCAGCAAGCCGACAAAGCCGTTGCCAATGCTCGCACTGAAGCCGAGAAACTCACTCAGGCCGCCAACGAGCAAGCCGACCGTGCGCTGCAAGTCGCCCACGCTCAAGCCAGCGAGCGGCTGGCCAAAGCCTCCGCCGACACAGCCACGGTATTGAGCCTGGCCAAGGCGCAACAACAAGGTACCGACCCGCAAATGCTGTTGCGCATTTACCGCGAACGCTTGCCGAAAATCCTCGGTCAGGCCGGCTCGGTGACCACGGTCAATCCGAAAGACGATTCCCGCCTGATCATTCAGGGAGCTGCACAATGACCGCCCAAACAGCCGCCGCACCGAGCATGTTGTCCTCGGCCGAACAACGCAGCGCTGCACGCCAGCTGACCCTGGCCATGCTCGCGCTCGGCTTGCTGGCGCTCGGTTTGATCTGGCGCTGGTGGTCGCCGGAGCAGACGGGCGTCAGCCAATTGCTGCTGGGTTTTGCCTCGTTGCTGGTGGCCGTGCCGGTGATGCGTTCGGCCTGGTACAGCCTGCGTTATCCCAGCTTGCACGGGATCACCGATCAGTTGATTGCGTTGGCGATGTTGGGTGCCTGGGCGACTGGCGATCTGCTGACCGCTGCGTTGTTGCCGATCATCATGATCTTCGGTCATGTGTTGGAAGAGCGCAGCGTGATCGGTTCTCAGGAGGCGATTCACGCACTCGGCAAACTGACACGCAGCCATGCGCGCAAGGTTCAGGCGGATGGCTCCATCGTCGAAGTCGACAACGGCACGCTCAAGGCTGGCGACCGCGTGGAGGTCCGCGCCGGTGATCGAGTGCCGGCCGATGGTCGTGTGCTCTCCGGTCAGGCGAGTCTCGATACCGCATCGATCACGGGCGAGTCGGTGCCGGTGGAGGCGGGTGTCGGCATGACGGTGTTCGGCGGGGCGATCAACCTTGATGGCCTGCTGCGCATTGAAGTGACCCGTACCGGCAATGAATCGACACTCGGCAAAGTCATCGCGCTGATGCAAAGCGCCGAGCGTTCCAAGCCGCCAATCACCCGTTTGCTGGAGCGCTACGCTGGTAGCTATATGGTGCTGGTGTTGTTGCTGGCCGCAGTGACCTGGTTCATCACCAACGATGCGCAAGCGATGCTCGCGGTGTTGGTGGCAGCCTGTCCGTGTGCGTTGGTGTTGTCGGCACCGGCCACGGCGATTGCCGGCGTCGCGGTTGCCGCACGACACGGGATTCTGATTCGCAGTTCGGCGTTTCTCGAAGAGCTGGCGGATTTGACGTCGCTGGTGGTCGACAAGACCGGGACGCTGACCTTCGGCACCTTGCGCCTGCAATCGATCGACAGTCCGCTGGAAGATCGCAATCACGTGCTGAAACTGGCTGCCAGCCTGGGCTCCGCCAGCAGTCACCCGGTCAGTCGCGCGCTCGCCGGGTTGGTTAGCCAGGAACATTTTCTGCTGCTCACGGACATTCACGAACGTCAGGGCCTGGGCGTGGTAGCGATGACCGAACAGGGCGAAGCAGCACTCGGGCGGCCGGAGTTGTTTGCGCAATTGGCGATCGTCACTTCTGCTGTTCCCGAACACGATGGTCCGATTGCCGGGTTGGCGCTCAACGGTGAATTCCTGGCCTGGCTGTTGCTCGCGGACAGCGTGAAGCCTGAAGCGCGATTCGCCTTGAGTGAATTGCGAGAACTCGGGTTGGGCCGGCAATTGTTGCTCACCGGCGATCGCCAAAGCGTCGCGAATACGTTGGCCCTGGATGTCGGGATCAGCGATGTCGAAGCCCAGGCCTTGCCCGAGGACAAACTCAACCGAGTGCTGAAAGAAATCGGCAGCGGCTTCCGGCCGATGGTGGTCGGGGATGGCATCAATGATTCGCTGGCACTCAAGGCCGGTGTGGTGGGCGTCGCCATGGGGGCGGGCGGTGCGGATATTGCCTTGGCTTCAGCCGATATCGTGCTGATCGGCAGCGACCTGCGTCGGCTCGGCACTTGCGTACGTTTGAGTCGCCAATGCCGACAGACCTTGCAGGTCAACGTGATCATCGGTCTGGGCTGGACACTGGCAATTGTTGCTTTCGCTGCCTTCGGCTGGCTCGGTGCGGCAGGGGCGATGATTGCTGTGCTGCTGCATAACCTGAGTACGTTGCTGGTATTGGGCAACGCCGGGCGGCTGCTGCGTTTCCAAGAGCCGTTGCTCAAGATGAAGGATGACGTCTAAGCGATGTGAACATTTCAGAACTGTGCGCGAAATTCGCAGTCATCTAGTGTGAGGGCAATCACTTCTGTGATTTTGCGGCGCTTTTTTCCAGCGCTGCAAATCATAGAAAACGGCTATTAATTCGATAGCCTGCTATTTTTCAAGGATGGTCTACCCTCACATCAGACGTCTGAAACAAGGGGGATATTCCATGCTCGCGCAACTTCCACCGGCCTTACAGAATCTGCAGTTACCGCTACGCCTGCGACTCTGGGACGGCCATGAATTTAATCTGGGGCCGACGCCCAGCGTCACGATTGTGGTCAAAGACCCACAAATGGTTACCCAGTTGACTCATCCCAGCCTCGATGCGCTCGGAGCGGCATTCGTCGAGGGCAAACTTGAGCTGGAAGGCTCCATCAGCGAGGTGATCCGCGTCGTTGATGAATGGAGTCAGGCCTTGCTGGGCGACATCGACAGTCAGCCTGTTCGCACCGCTCACGACAAGGAAACCGACGCCAAGGCGATTTCCTATCACTACGACCTGTCCAACGCGTTTTATCAGCTGTGGCTCGACAGTGACATGGCGTATTCCTGCGCCTATTTCGAGACCGGCAGCGAAACGCTTGAGCAGGCCCAGCAAGCCAAATTCCGCCACCTGTGTCGCAAACTACGCCTGCAACCTGGCGAGTATCTGCTGGATGTAGGTTGTGGCTGGGGCGGTTTGGCGCGCTATGCGGCGCGGGAGTTTGGCGCGAAGGTATTCGGGATCACACTGAGCAAAGCGCAACTGGCCCTGGCCCGTGAGCGGGTGAAGGAGGAAGGCCTCGACGATCTGGTCGAGCTGCAACTGCTTGATTACCGCGATCTGCCTCAAGACGGGCGCTTCGATAAAGTGGTCAGCGTCGGCATGTTCGAACATGTGGGGCACGAGAACCTGGCCGAGTACTGCAAAACCCTGTTCGGCGCGGTGAAAGAGGGCGGCCTGGTGATGAACCACGGCATCACCGCCAAGCACACCGATGGCCGGCCAGTGGGACGCGGCGCGGGTGATTTTATCGAGAAGTACGTGTTCCCCAACGGCGAGCTGCCGCACCTGTCGATGATCTCTGCCGAGATCAGCGAAGCGGGGCTGGAGATCGTCGATGTCGAGAGTTTGCGCCTGCACTACGCGCGCACCCTGGACCATTGGAGCGAGCGCCTGGAGGACAACCTGGAAGCGGCCGCCCGGCAGGTGCCGGAGCAGGCCTTGCGAATCTGGCGGCTGTACCTGGCGGGATGTGCTTATGCATTCGCCCGGGGCTGGATCAACCTGCACCAGATCCTCGCAGTGAAAGCCCACCCCGATGGCAGCCATGAACTGCCCTGGACCCGCGACGACATCTACAACCCTTAAAGTATCGGTGAAATTAGCCGGGCGATCCGCATGCCGACCTGTTGCAGGCGGTGGGTCTCCCGGCTTTCTTCTTTGGCGACTTCATGCGCCTGGTCGAAGTCGTCGTTGAGCATCTGTTCCACCTCGCCGGCAAACACTCTGTCGACAGTCAGCAACATCACTTCAAAATTCAGCCGGAACGAGCGGTTGTCCATATTGGCGCTGCCGATGGCGCAGATTTCGCTGTCGATCAACACCACTTTCTGATGCAGGAAACCGGGCTGGTAGCGAAATACCCGCACACCGGCGCGCACGGCTTCGAAGGCATACAGGCTGGAGGCGGCGTAGACGATGCGGTGATCCGGTCGTGAAGGCAGCAGCAATCGCACATCCACGCCGCGCAGAACCGCCAGCCTCAAGGCGGCAAACACCGCTTCATCGGGGATGAAGTAGGGGCTGGTAATCCACACCCGCTCGGTCGCCGCGTGAATGGCTTCGACGAAGAATAACGAACAGGTTTCGTAGGAATCTGCCGGCCCACTGGCAAGCAATTGGCAGAGCACACCGTTGTCCGGATACGCGTCCGGCAGTATTAACGGCGGCAAGGAGCGCGCTGCCCAAAACCAGTCTTCGGCGAAGGACTCCTGCATGCACGCCACCACCGGCCCGCGCACCCGCACGTGGGTATCGCGCCAAGGGGCGAGGGGTGGTTTCTCGCCCATGTATTCGTCGCCTACGTTATGCCCGCCAACGAAGCCCAACACGCCGTCCACCACGACGATCTTGCGATGGTTGCGGAAGTTGACCTGAAAGCGATTGAGCCAGCCGCTACGCGTCGCGAAGGCTTTGACCTCGACACCGGCATCGCGCAACGGCTGCACATAACTGTGGGGCAGGGAGTGGCTGCCGATGCGGTCGTACAGTAAATAAACGGCGACGCCTTCGGCAGCTTTTTTCAGCAACAAGGTTTGCAGGCGTTGGCCCAGACGGTCGTCGTGGATGATGAAAAACTGGATCAGCACGGCTTCCTTAGCCTGGCTGATGGCCGCGAAGATCGCCTCGAAAGTGGCGTGGCCGTTGATCAGCAGGCTGACTTCGTTGTTCGCCAGGCAGGGCATTCGGCCCAGTTTTGGCATCGCCCTCAATGATGCGTAGGCGTTGGAGGCACGGGCGGTCAGTGCTTCTTCGACCCACGGGCGCCAGTTCAAATCGGAGATGGCCTTGCGCATTTCCTCGTTGGCCTGTCGCCGTGCCTTGATGTAGCCATCGAAGGTGCTGCGGCCGAAGACCAGATAGGGAATGAGCGTGAAGTAGGGAATGAACAGCAGCGACAAGGCCCAGGCGATCGAGCCCTGAGCGGTCCGAACGGTCAACACGGCATGAATGGCGGCGATCATGCCTAACGAGTGCAGCAGGGCGATCAGGTAACCGAAAATGTGCGGTCCAAAGTAATCCATGGGGGCAGCCTTGCTCCTGAAGATTCAGTGCTTAACAGACCATGTTCCGTGCAGAATGTCGCTATTTAATTGGCCCATGAACCGAAGCTCGTGGCTGACGTCTAACGGCCACTATCGATCAGGAGTTACTCAATGAACGTTCGTCTGCTGGGTTTGGCCGTAGCTTTAGGTTTAGCACTTCCGGTGGCCGCTCAGGCGCAGATGCTGCAGCCGGGTTTGTGGGAATTGACCTCGAGCAACATGAAAGTCGATGACCAGAACCTGCCGGATCTGCAACTGATCCTCGGTCAGATACAGAGCCAGATGACGCCTGAACAGCGCGCGCAGCTGGAGAAGCAGGGCATCACCATGGGCGGCAAGGGGATCCGGGCTTGCCTGACGCCGGAGCAAGTGAAGACTGACAACATTCCGCTGACGGATCCGCAATCGGGCTGCAAGCAGGAAATCACCGAGCGCACCGGTAACCAGTGGAAATTCCGCTTCAGCTGCCCGAAAGCGCAGGGTGCGGGTGTGGCCACATTCCTCAGTGATCGTGAGTTCACCACCAAGGTGAATGGCACGTTCAACGCTACCGGCATTCAGCAGAAGGGTAGCCTTGATACTCGCGCGGTGTGGTTGGGGCAGGATTGCGGGACTGTTAAACCAAGAGCTTAAAAGCTTCGCGGGCAAGCCTCGCTCCTACAGTGCACACAACCTGTAGGAGCGAGGCTTGCCCGCGAAGGCGTCCGTTCAGACACCCGCAATCCCCGTTGATCTCAGCCAATCACACACCGCCTCAATGGCCATCCGGCCAAAATCCTCCCCGGTGCGACTGCGCACGCTGACAAACCCGCCTTCTTTTTCTTTCTCCCCGATTACCACCAGATACGGCACTTGCTGGCTGTGTTCGCGAATCTTGTGGCGGACCTTCTCGTTGCGCAGGTCCGCACGGGCGCGTACGCCGCTTCGGCGCAAGGCCTCGGTCACCCACTGTGCGTAATCCGTTTGGCGATCATCCATGCTCACGACCATCACGTGCGGCGGTGCCCGCCAGTCGTCCAGTTCCTCCTGGCAAGACCAGCACGTGCCATAGATCCGCTGTGGCGCAAGGCCGCTGATGTGATCGAGCGCGAATGCCTGCAACACTCTGGTTGCCGGAGCATGCGGGCCCATCGACACACATTCGAAGTCCCCGAGCAGGTAGGTCGCAAGTTTTTCCATGTACTTGGAACGCGGTGACGGCTCGCGCCGGCGGATCGAATGATTGGTCGCCGCCAGGGTCTTCATGCGCGCTTCGATGCCCGCAAGGTCGTCCAGGTTTAACGGTCGTTCAAAGGCAAACTCGTAATAGAACCCGTCACCCAGTGCCGATCCGGTCTGCAATTGCGCTTTTGGATAGAGCTGTTTCACGGCCATCGCCAGCATCAACGCGCAGGAGCGGCGCAGTATCTCCAGGCCATCGGGCTCTTGGGGCGTGACGATGCTGACCCGGGCATCGGCCTCGATCAAGAACTGACAGTCCACCAATACGCCGTCCACCCGGCCGGCGACGGCTGCTTTGGCAAGCCCGGGACCAATGCTCGCGGCGAACTCGTACACCGACAACGGTTGGTCGTATTCACGCAATGAACCATCGCTCAGAGTGATGTGGATCATGTCGGTGCTCTCGAGTGCTGCACTAGCGTGTAAACCGTAGCGGTAAACCCTGGCAGCTGTCATTAAGACATTTGTCGTGCCACGCCATTTGCCCCGATACCAACGTAGTGCTCACGCTGTGGCGAAAGCGTCGTTGCGCGAAGGGCGTCCAGCCGCATTGAGACAGGATCGGCTGTTGGGAGACGGCAACGCCACCAGGTTCGGGTTTGATCAACACCAGGTCGGCCCAATACCCTTCGCGCAAATAGCCTCGGTCGGGAATCGCAAACAGATCGGCGACACGGTGACTGGTCTTGGCCACAAGGGTGGTGATCGGTAGAACGTCATCCGCCACCAACTCCAGCAGGGCGGGCAGGGCGTGTTGCACCAATGGCAAGCCGGACGGTGCCTGGCAGTAGGGACGTTGCTTTTCGTCCCAGGTGTGAGGCGCGTGATCGCTGCCGATGACGTCCAGTCGATCACTCATCAGGGCCCGGCGCAAGGTGTCTCGGTCGGCCTGAGTCTTGATCGCCGGGTTGCATTTGATCAAGTTGCCGAGCGTTGCGTAGTCGCGATCGTCGAAGAGCAGGTGGTGCAGACAGACTTCGGCGGTAATGCGTTTTTGTGTCAGTGGCTTGTCTTCGAACAACGCCAGTTCGCGGGCGGTGGTCAGGTGCAACACGTGTAGCCGGGTGCCATGCCGCTTGGCCAGATCCACGGCCATCGAGGACGAACGGAAGCAGGCCTCGGCATTGCGGATCAGCGGATGGGCTGCTGCGGGAATGTGCTCGCCGAACAGCTCTCGCAGGTTCACCGCATTGGCGTCGATGCTGGGCGTGTGTTCGCAGTGGGCCAACAGAATCGTCGGCACTTCAGCGAATAGCCGCTCCAGGACCTTGGGATCGTCTACCAGCATGTTGCCCGTGGACGCGCCCATGAACACTTTTACGCCGGCCACTTCGCAAGGATTGAGCGCGGCGACGGTGTCGAGATTGTCGTTGCTCACGCCGAAGTGAAAACCGTAGTTGGCCACCGAATTGATCGCTGCACGGCGCTTCTTGTCGGCCAATGCTGCCAGCGTCAGGGTCGCCGGGTTCGTGTTGGGCATGTCCATGAAACTGGTGATGCCGCCGGCCACCGCTGCTCGCGATTCGGTGTAGAAACTGCCCTTGTCGGGCGAACCGGGATCGCGGAAGTGCACCTGATCATCGATCATTCCAGGCATCAACCACTGGCCGTCAGCATCGATTTCGACGGCAGCATTTTCCCCTTCGATGCTGCTCGCGATCTTGATGATGCGACCATGGCCGACCAACAGATCACCGTCAAACTCACGTCCTTCATTCACCAGCCGGGCATTGCGAATCAGCACGTTGTTCATGGTCAGAACTCGTTTTGCAGGGCTTTGTAGCCACGCACCAGATCGACGTTGGTGCGCGCCACGTCTTCGGAAAACTCCGAGGCGCTGACGCTCACCGGCGGGAATTGCGACAGGTCGGTGTTGGGCCCGATGCGGGTGGTGGAGGGCACGTAGAAGTCGGCGGGCAAGTCGCGACCGTCGACCACCGAGTTGTGCCGCACCACGCAGCCATCACCGACGGCGCAGTTGAACAGCACGCTGTTGAACCCGATGAACACCCGGTCGCCCACGGAGCACGGACCATGAACGATGGAGCGGTGGGCGATCGAGCTGAACTCGCCGATCGTTACTGCTGCACCGGACTTGGAGTGGATCACCACGCCGTCCTGGATGTTCGAGTTGGCGCCGATGGTGATCGGCTCCATCTCACCCGAGGCGTCAACTTCGTCCGCGCGAATCACCGCGTAGGGGCCGACGAAAACGTTCTCGCCGATCACCACTTTGCCGCAGATGATCGCGGTCTTATCGACGTAGGCGGACTCCGCAATCAGTGGCAAATCACCTGAGGGATTCTTGCGGATCATGGCTTGCTCAAAGCCTCGTACAAGGTGTTGAGGTTGTACTCGAACAACCCGGTAAAGGTGCTCGCCGGACCGCTGGCGGCGAGCGCATCGGAGTACAGCGTGCCGCCAATGTGTGCACCGCTTTCATCGGCAATCTGCTTGAGCAGGCGGGCATCCTTGATGTTCTCCATGAACACCGCTTTGACCTTGGCCTGGCGAATCTGGGTGATCAGCGCAGCGACTTCGGCGGCGGAAGGTTCGCGCTCGGTGGACAGACCTTGTGGCGCCATGAAGTCGATGCCATAGGCCTGACCCAGATAACCGAATGCATCGTGGGACGTGACGATCTTGCGGTTGCCCGGTGGCAGCGAACCGAGCTTGGCTTTGGCTTCGGCGAGCAGCGCGTAGATCTGTTTCAGGTAGGCCTGGCTGTTGCGTACATAGTCGGCTTTGTTCGCCGGGTCGGCGGCGATCAGCGCCTTGGTGATGTTGCTGATGTACAGCTCGGTGTTCGCCAGGTTGTGCCAGGCGTGAGGGTCGGGGACGGTCTCGCCATCTTCATCCAGCGAGCGTGGGATGACGCCGTGGCTCGCGCTGATGACCGGGGCTTTGGTCTCGGTGCTGGTCACCAGGCGGTCCAGCCACGGCTCGAAACCCAAGCCGTTTTTGATGATGAGTCTGGCCTTGAGCAATGCCTTGGCATCGTCCGGAGTCGGCTCATAGGTGTGAGCATCGGCATCGGGGCCGACCATGTTGGTGATCTGGATGTGCTCGCCACCGACCTGATGGGTCATGTCGGCGAGGATGCTGAAGCTGGTGACCACCTGCAGTTTTTCCGCCGCAGACAACGACATCGACAGCATCAAACTGAACAGCACGAGTAAAGCGCGCATCGGGAAACACCTCATTGGGATGTGAGCAAGGGCGGGCGGCGCAGCAAGCCGTGCACCGGTCCGAACACCACGGACAGCAAATACCCACCGCCAGCCACCAGCACGATCGCCGGGCCGCTGGGCAGCGAGTAATAGAACGACAGCAACAAGCCGAGCCACACCGAGAGGCAGCCGAGCAGCCCGGCGATGGCCATCAACACGGGCAAGCGTCGACTCCAGAAACGCGACGCGGCGGCGGGCAACATCATCAGACCGACGACCATCAATGCACCAATGGCTTGAAATCCGATCACCAGATTCAGCACCACCAATGTCAGGAATACGCCGTGTGCCAGCGGACCAAGACGGCTGACGGTTTGCAGAAACAGTGGATCGAGGGTGTCCAGCAACAACGGTTTGTAGATGAGCGCCATGGCGATAAGGCTGAGCCCTGAGACCCACAACATGCCGGTCAACGTCGGGCCGTCGACCGCCAACGCCGAGCCAAAAAGCAGGTGCAGCAGGTCCAGGCGTTTGCCGGCGATGCCGAGGATCAGCACGCCGCTGGCGAGGGAGATTGGGTAGATTGCGGCGAGGCTCGCGTCTTCTCTCAGACCTGTTCGGCGAGTGATCCATGCCGCGAGCCCGGCCATGCTCAAGCCCGCACCGAGGCCGCCGAAGGTCAATGCCGGCAAGCTCAGCCCAGCAAACCAGAAGCCGAGCGCGGCGCCGGGCAGGATGCCGTGAGCAACTGCGTCACCGATCAGACTCATGCGTCGCAGGATCAGAAACACCCCGAGCGGTGCCGTGCTGCAGGCCAACACCAATCCACCGAGCAGTGCCCGGCGCATGAACACGAACTCGTGGAACGGTTGCCAAAGATGGGCAGCGGCGAGCATCAGGCCACCTGCGTCTGTGGTTGTTGGCGGATAAGGTCGGTGCTCGAACCGAGGACGCAGCCGCTGTTTTTGATCAGCAGCGTTTGAGGAATGTGTTGGCGCACGGCGGCGAGGTCATGACACACGACCACCAGGGTTCGACCTTCGGCGTGCCAGGCGTGGATGTTTCTCCACAGCAGTGATTGACCGAGTTCGTCGAGGGCAGCGTGAGGTTCATCGAGCAACAGCAAGGGCGCTTCGGCGAGGCTCAATCGGGCGAGCAGGGCGCGCTGCAATTCGCCGCCGGAGAGGGCCATCAATGGGCGCTGCTCCAGACCGGTCAGGCACCAGTTTTCCAGTGCGGCTTTAAGGCGTTGACTTCGGACGTCGGGGGATTGCTTGCTGCCCCAGAAACCCGCGGCGACCAACTCTTGCAGACTGATCGGGAATTGCCGGTCGAGGTGCTGTTGCTGGGGAAGGAACGAGAGTGAGCCTTTGCGTGGAACATCCAGGATCACTTTGCCGGTCAGTGGTTTTTGTAGGCCGGCGATGACTTTCAGCAGGCTGCTTTTGCCTGAGCCGTTGGCGCCGATCACGGCGGTCAGGCTGCCTTGGTTCAGTTCGAAATCTACCGGCGGCGTGAGCGGTTGGCCCGGTGCGCCCCAGCGCAACGCCTCGCAGCGAATCATGCGGCCTCCCAATTCCATCGGCTTTCGGCGACGGCGTCGTGGGCATGCAGGCTCTCGGCGTGGACGACTTTCAAGTGGAAGGCATTGATACCGGGGGAGCGCTTCAACGCCAGATTCAAACGGCGAGCGGCGTCTTCGCAGAACATCAGGTTTTGACCATTGGCCAGCGCGAAGGCTTGTTCGTCGGCACGCTTTACCGCGGTTTGCACGGCGGTGCCGAGTGCGGCTTCGGCGTCGTTGATCAGCGCAATCAGTGGCAGGTCATCAAGATAATCATCGAGACGCAGCCTCAGCTGCGCATTGCTGCGTTGGCTGTGAGGCGTGGCAACGATGCCTTTTGTGGTGCCGAGCCAAGCCAAAACATCGGCGTGTTGCAGTGGCTGGTTGGCAAAGTCGTCGACGAATTGCTGCTGAATCAACTGCCGCGCCAGTGCAGCTGAACAGGGGCAAGTTGAGGAATAGGGGATGTCGATGTTTAGTTCCACGTGGAACATCGCGTTTTTCAAACGCGCATTGATGCTGACTGGATAAGATTTCCAACCGGACAATGGACTGATCAGCGCTGGCCGTTTGAGCAGCAAATCTGCGTGAATGTTCAGGTAAGCGCTGTTGGATAGACCTTCATGGGTATCAAGAAATCGCTGCAAGACACGCCGCAACAGGGCGGGTGTCAGGCGTTCCTGTTCGAGCATTTCCAGCGCCAGGTACAGCCGCGACATATGAATGCCGCGCGCTTCTCCATCATCGAGGCTCACGCCCGCATCGGCCTTCGCGCTCAATCGCTGGCCATCGAATAAAACTGGAAGAGCAATGCCGCACATGCCCACCCATTCAAGTGGCAGGGCTTGGCGTGAGGCCTGCGCGGCGATATCCGGCAGAGTCAGCGCATTCATGAGCAGGTCCATCGTGGAAGTCGGTTCGACATGTTATGTTATTACATTAAAATCGACTACGCCTTTTTCACGAGCGGCTTTCACCATGCACAGACGTCACTTGCTCAACTTGATCCTGGCCAGCGCGGCCTTCGCATTGCCTTTCGGTGTTGGCGCCACGCAAATTCGCAACGCGCGGCTCTGGCGCTCGGACGACAAGCTGCGCCTGGTGTTCGATCTGAGCGGGCCGGTGCAGTACAAAACTTTTTCACTGAGCGCGCCTGAGCGGCTGATCATTGACCTGAGTGGCGCCAACGTCAGTGGCGACTTCAGTCAGCTGGTGCTTGGCAACACGGTCATTCGCTCGATCCGCTCCGGGCATTTTGGTCAGGGCGATACGCGGATCGTCCTCGACCTTAGCGCCCCGGTGCAGCTCAACAGCTTTTTGCTACCGCCGCAGGACGGGCAGGGTCATCGGCTGGTGCTCGACCTGAAGACAGCGGCACCCTTGCAAATAGCCGCCGCGCCCGTGGCAGCCATCGACAAGGCTCACCCGAAACGGGACATCATCGTGGTGGTCGACCCCGGCCATGGCGGCAAAGACCCGGGCGCGGTCGGCGCCAAAGGTGAGCGTGAGAAAGACGTGGTGTTGTCCATCGCTCAGCTGTTGGCCAAACGGCTGAAACGGGAGAAGGGCTTTGACGTGAAACTGGTGCGCAACGACGACTTCTTCGTCCCGCTGCGCAAGCGCGTGGAGATCGCCCGCAAACACAACGCCGATATGTTCATCTCGGTGCATGCCGATGCGGCGCCGCGTCTCACGGCTTCTGGCGCGTCGGTGTATTGCTTGTCTGAGGGCGGAGCGACGTCGGCCACGGCGCGTTTCATGGCGCAGCGAGAGAACGGCGCGGACCTGTTGGGCGCCACCAGCCTGCTCAATCTCAAGGACAAGGACCCGATGCTGGCCGGGGTGATTCTCGACATGTCGATGAACGCCACCCTCGCCGCGAGTTTGCAGTTGGGCAACACGGTGCTCGGCAGTCTGGCGGGCATCACCACGTTGCATCAGAAGCGCGTGGAGCAGGCAGGATTTGCCGTGCTGAAATCGCCGGACGTGCCGTCGATCCTGGTGGAAACCGGCTTCATTTCCAACGCTCGCGACAGTCAGCGGCTGGTCACGGCGCGGCATCAGCAGGCCGTGGCTGACGGATTGTTCGAAGGATTACAGCGCTACTTCCAGAAGAATCCGCCGGTCAACAGTTACATCGCCTGGCAGCAGGAACAGCAAAAAGCGCAGGCCTAGCAGCCGGTGATCCGGCTGCAAGTGAACCTGGCACTGCTGCCACCGGAACTGGAAAACCGGTTGATGGTGGTCCAGCCAACCCGACGGTTGTAGCCCACCCAGGCTTCGCCGTCGGAAGCGATCCCTGTGAAGAATGTCAGTTGCCCGTAGCGACTGTTGGTTTGCGCCCAATAGCGCTTGCCCGCCCGTTCGAAGCCTCGCAAGTAGATCGTGCTGCCGACGGTGTTGACGCTGTAAGCGTTGCCGTCGGCATCCACGCAGGCCAGCAGGTTAGCGCTGCGGGTGCAGCTGGCCAGGCTCGGGATTTGCGCCCAGGCGTCTACGGCGAGCAGCAACGAAACGCTCATCAGCGTTAATTTCAAGGCAGTGCGCATGGGGTTTCTCTCGGGGCGAACGGGCTTCAGCATCCTGCCCTTTGTCACTGCCGGCAAGAGGGGAGTGGTTTAATTGCATTGTTATACTATAACATTGAATTAAGCCCGACACTGCGACCGGGCATCTCCTGTGAGGACTACCTGATGCCCAATCGTCTCCCCGTGACCGTTTTGTCGGGCTTTCTCGGCGCCGGCAAAAGCACGCTGCTCAACTACGTGCTGCGTAACCGCGACAACCTGCGAGTCGCCGTGATCGTCAACGACATGAGCGAAATCAACATCGATGGCAGCGAAGTTCAGCGTGATGTCACCCTGAACCGCGCCGAAGAAAAACTCGTGGAAATGAGCAACGGCTGCATCTGCTGCACCTTGCGCGAAGACCTGCTCGAAGAAGTCAGCCAACTCGCCAGGGACGGCCGCTTCGATTACTTGCTGATCGAATCCACCGGCATTTCCGAACCCCTTCCCGTGGCGGAAACCTTCACCTTCCGCGACGAAGAAGGGCAAAGCCTGGCCGACATCGCACGTCTCGACACCATGGTCACTGTGGTCGATGGCATGAACTTTCTGCTCGATTATCAGGCCGCCGAAAGCCTCGCCTCTCGTGGCGAAACCCTTGGCGAAGAGGACGAGCGCTCGATCACCGACCTATTGATCGAGCAAATCGAATTCGCCGACGTGATCCTGATCAGCAAGATCGATTTGATCAGCAGCCGCGAGCGTCAGGAGCTGATCGCGATCCTTGAACGATTGAACTCGCAAGCCGAAATCATCCCGATGGTCATGGGCGAAATCCCGCTGAAAAAGATCCTCAACTCCGGTCGTTTCGACTTTGAAAAAGCGGCACAGGCGCCAGGCTGGTTGCAGGAGCTTCGCGGTGAGCACGTGCCGGAAACAGAGGAATACGGCATCGCTTCCACGGCGTATCGAGCACGCAGGCCCTTTCATCCACAGCGCTTTTTCAGCTTCATCGACCGTCCGTGGGTGAATGGCAAATTGCTGCGCTCGAAAGGTTTTTTCTGGCTGGCGAGCAAACCCATGGACGCGGGCAGTTGGTCTCAGGCGGGCGGTTTGATGCGCCATGGTTTTGCCGGCCGCTGGTGGCGTTTCGTGCCGAAAACCCAATGGCCGCAGGACGAGGAGAGCACCGCCGGGATCATGGAAAACTGGACCGCCGCCACTGGCGATTGCCGGCAGGAACTGGTGTTCATTGGCCAGAACATCGACTTCAACTTACTCACTGCGGAACTCGACGACTGCCTGCTGAGTGATGAAGAAATGGCGTCCGGCGTCGAGGGCTGGCGATTGTTGCCCGATCCATTCGGCCCCTGGCATGAAGAGGAAGCCGCGTGATGCTGGCGCCGACCTTGAAGTTACGACCGGTCATTTGCCAGGTTCAGGGCGAGACGCCGCAAGCCCTCGCGCGAATTCTGGACGACGGCGTGAACCTCGCCATTTGGCAGCGCCGACTCCCGGTGCACATCGCCGATTTCGGCCGTTTGTTGCTGTCCCTGAACGAGCCATTGGCCGAGTCGCTGGTTCTGGAAATGCCCGCTGACGACACCGAGCCCAATCTGCAAGGACTGGCCTCGGGCTTCAACGATCTTGAAGGCTACGAAGGCTTTATCGCCGACGTTTCCTGGTTGGTCAGCGCATTCGCCTGTCTGTTGGGCGCCAAGCGTATCGGCGTGCGTCTACGGGTTCTGGACAAAGCCATGTGCCCGCGTTTTCACGTCGATCATGTGCCCGTGCGCTTGATCACCACGTACGCTGGAATCGGCAGCGAATGGCTGAAGGAAGGGGCAATGGATCGCCGCCAATTGAGCAAACCCGAAGCTGAACCTACGGATGATTCGCTGATCCAGCACATCGGCAGCGGTTACGTGGCTTTACTCAAGGGCGAGAAATGGCACGGCAACGAAGGCTTTGGCCTGATCCACCGCTCGCCGCAACCCGCGCCGGGCGAGCGCCGTTTGATCCTGACCCTCGACTGGTTGGGTTAGCGAATCAAGGCTTGAGCCAGTTGCCCTGGCTCTGGCCTTCGCAAAACGGCTTCAGATACGCCGCGTCGGTGGCCACGCCGTAATAGTGAATATCCTGTCGGTAAGGCATATTGGCGACTTGGGCGTTGCTGCACACACCGAATGCACCGCCGGGGCATTGGTCGACGTATTGCACGTCGACTTTCTGGCCAGCAAGGTTGGGCTGGCAGAACCCGTCGGCGAAGAGCTTTTCCGGGATGTTGCGGTTCTGCTGGCAGACCTTTACGTCGAGGCGCTCAGCTGTGCTATGTACTACGCAAGCCTGGGCCAGCGCCTCGCCGCAAACCAGCGCCAGAAGCAACGTCCAGCCAATCAACCGCATCCTTTACCTCCTCAGAAAACACCGACCATGTTGCAGAACATTCCCACGCACGTCATTGCCGGTCCATTGGGTGCAGGCAAGACCAGTTTGATCAAGCATCTGTTGGCGCAGCGGCCGGCGAACGAGCGCTGGGCGGTGTTGATCAACGAGTTCGGCCAGATCGGCCTAGACGCCGCGTTGCTGACCCGGGACGCCGATGGTATCGCACTGGGCGAAGTGGCCGGGGGCTGTTTGTGTTGCGTCAATGGTGCGCCGTTTCAGATTGGCCTCGGACGCTTGCTGCGCAAGGCGCGGCCGGATCGGTTGTTTATCGAGCCGTCCGGGCTGGGCCATCCGGCGCAATTGCTCAGGCAATTGCAAGAGGCGCCGTGGTTGGGTGTGCTGGCCGTCCAGCCCAGCGTGCTGGTGCTGGATGCCCAAGCGCTGGCAGCCGGCAAACCGCTGCCTGTGACGCAGCAGGAGGCGTTGGGCAGCGCCGGGCTGTTGCTGCTGAACAAGTCGGAAAACCTCGACACAGGTGATCGTGAGCGAATCGTTGCGCAGTTGCCGGCGCGCCGCGTGTACTGGACACAGCAGGCCCGGTTGCCATTGAGCGAGTTGCCCGGCCTGGAGGCGAAGGCTGTGGCGGGTGTGGATAACTTCATCCAACCCAAAGGAATGGCGCAGATGCCGACCGTCTGGACCGATCCCGAGGTGCCGATTTGCTTGAGTCAGGAGCAGGAGGGGGGCTGGAGCATTGGCTGGCGCTGGCATCCGAGCCAGACATTCGATTCCGCGCGCGTTGGTCGATGGCTTGAAAGCCTTGCGTGGCGGCGGGCGAAGCTGGTTATCCACAGCAGCGACGGCTGGGTTTCAGCGAATGCCCTGGATAACTCGCCATTGGCGTGGCAGCCCAGTGAATGGCGCCGGGATTCGCGAATCGAGCTGATCTTCAGCGAGCCGCAGCAGGTTGATTCATTACAGAGCGCACTGGCCGACTGTCGGTTGAATTAAGGACGCCATTTTGTGTGTTCTTGCCGCCACTGACTAAGCTCAATCACTTCAGCGCGAGGCTTCGCCACGTCGACCACCGGAGGCGTGTCGTCGAACGGCATCGGGTAGGGCGCCAGTTCGATCTGCGCGCTGTGGGCGCCGAACTGGGTGATGGTGCCGTTGTGGCGGGTTTCACCGGTCACCGTGAATTCGAAGTTATACACGCGGGCCAGGCGTCGCCGCCCGTTGGCATCCTTGATGAAGGCGATTTTTTTCAGCGCCACGTTGCCGTCCAGCAACTCGATGCCGAGCTTGACGCAGTGCAGCTTGACCCGCTCCAGCGCACGCTCGCGCAAGCCATGGTTGTGCCACAGCCACGCGCCGCCAGTGGCGAGCAGCATCAACACGAAGATATTTCCGAGGGTCAGCATCAACAGGGTGCTCCAACTAGATAGTGTCAGCTTAACTGCGTCGCCGGTCTGTCGTACAGGCTGCGTTTAGTCGCATACTGCGCGGCTTGAATTTCAATCGGTTTACGGAAAACTCACCGCATGAAACGTACGCCCCATCTGCTCGCCATTCAGTCCCACGTGGTGTTCGGCCACGCTGGCAACAGCGCCGCGGTTTTCCCGATGCAGCGGGTCGGGGTGAATGTCTGGCCGCTCAATACCGTGCAGTTCTCCAACCACACCCAATACGGGCAATGGGCGGGCGACGTGCTGGCACCGCAGCAGATTCCCGAATTGGTCGAGGGCATCGCAGCGATTGGCGAGCTGGGCAATTGCGATGCGGTGTTGTCCGGTTACCTCGGCAGTGCAGCCCAGGGCCGGGCGATCCTGACGGGCGTGGCGCGGATCAAGTCGATGAATCCCAAGGCACTGTATCTGTGCGACCCGGTGATGGGCCATCCAGAGAAGGGTTGTAGCGTGCCGGCCGAAGTCAGCGATTTTCTGCTGGAGGAAGCGGCAGCCATGGCGGACTTCATGTGCCCGAACCAGCTTGAGCTGGACAGCTTCTCGGGCCGCAAGCCGCAGTCGCTGTTCGATTGCCTGGCCATGGCGAAAGCGTTGCTGGCGCGTGGTCCGCAGGCGGTGCTGGTCAAGCATCTGGCCTATCCCGGCAAACCGGAGGATGTGTTCGAGATGTTGCTGGTGACAAGCGAAGGCAGCTGGCACCTGCGACGTCCAATGCTGGCGTTTCCGCGTCAGCCGGTGGGCGTTGGCGACCTGACATCCGGCCTGTTTCTGGCGCGTGTACTGCTGGGCGACAGCCTGGTGGCGGCGTTCGAATTTGCTGCGTCGGCGGTGCATGAAGTGCTGCTGGAGACCCAGGCGTGCGCCAGTTACGAGTTGGAGCTGGTGCGGGCGCAGGACCGGATTGCGCATCCGCGTGTGCGGTTTGAGGCCACCGCGATCAGCCTTTAAAAGCTTCGCGGGCAAGCCTCGCTCCTACAGGGATCGCATACAAACTGTAGGAGCGAGGCTTGCCCGCGAATGCGATTTAACGGTCAAACGTATCAGGCGTCGCCCTTGATCTCCTGATACCGCTTTTCCAGCTCCTGACGAATCTGCCGACGCTGCTGGGCCTGCATGTAGCGGCGTTTGTCTTCGCTGTTCTGCGGTTGCAGCGGCGGTACGGCGGCCGGTTTGCGGTCGTCATCCACCGCAACCATGGTGAAGAAGCAGCTGTTGGTGTGGCGCACCGAGCGCTCGCGGATGTTTTCGGTCACCACCTTGATGCCGACCTCCATGGAGGTGTTGCCGGTGTAGTTGACCGACGCCAGGAAGGTCACCAGTTCGCCGACATGGATCGGCTCGCGAAAAATCACCTGATCCACCGACAGGGTCACCACGTAGCGGCCGGCATAGCGGCTGGCGCAGGCGTAGGCCACTTCGTCCAGGTACTTGAGCAAGGTGCCGCCGTGGACATTGCCAGAGAAGTTGGCCATGTCGGGAGTCATCAGTACCGTCATCGACAGCTGGGCGTTTCCGGGTTCCATAACGTTCTCACGGTTCAAGGCAGGTTTCGGAGGAGTGCACCTCTGCGGGTGCCTGTTCGGTTTTTTCAAACCACAGTTATCGGGACGCCGGGCGGGTGATTGCCGTCACGCCAGATCGATCTGTTTCCATATATTGCACCGCCTTTCTGGCGGAAGTCGCGGTGTTAACCTCCGAAAGTCGACCTTAAGGAGCCCCACACCATGCATGCCATCAGTTTTATTCAGGATCTGGCAGTGATCATGCTGGTCGCAGGCGTGGTGACCGTACTGTTTCACCGCCTCAAACAACCGGTCGTCCTCGGCTACATCGTCGCCGGGTTCATCATCGGCCCGCACACGCCACCCTTCGGCCTGATCCACGACGAAGAAACCATCAAGACCCTCGCCGAACTCGGGGTGATTTTCCTGATGTTCTGCCTCGGCCTGGAGTTCAGCCTGCGCAAACTGTTCAAGGTCGGCGCCACGGCGTTTATCGCGGCGTTCCTGGAAATCGTGCTGATGATCTGGATCGGCTACGAAATCGGCCGCTGGTTCGACTGGAACACCATGGACTCGCTGTTCCTCGGCGCGATCCTGGCCATCTCATCGACCACCATCATCGTCAAGGCGCTCAATGACCTGAAGATGAAAAACGAGCGTTTTGCGCAGCTGATTTTCGGCGTATTGATCGTCGAGGACATTCTCGGCATCGGCATCATCGCCTTGCTGTCGAGCATCGCGGTCAGTGGCACGGTCAGTTCCGGCGAAGTGTTTTCCACGGTCGGCAAGCTCTCGCTGTTCATGATCGTCGCGCTGGTAATCGGGATTCTGCTGGTGCCGCGCCTGCTGGCCTACGTGGCCAAATTCGAAAGCAACGAGATGCTGCTGATCACCGTGCTGGGCCTGTGTTTCGGCTTCTGCCTGTTGGTGGTCAAGCTCGAATACAGCATGGTGCTCGGCGCGTTCCTGATTGGCGCGATCATGGCCGAGTCGCGGCAATTGCTGAAGATCGAGCGACTGATCGAGCCGGTTCGCGACCTGTTCAGTGCAATCTTTTTCGTCGCCATCGGGCTGATGCTCGACCCGATGATCCTGCTGCAATACGCCTGGCCAATCGCAGTCATTACCGTCGCTGTGGTACTCGGCAAGATGCTGTCCTGTGGCCTCGGCGCCTTTATCGCCGGCAATGACGGACGCACCTCACTGCGCGTGGGAATGGGTCTTTCGCAGATTGGCGAATTTTCTTTCATCATCGCGGCACTGGGGATGACCCTGCAGGTCACCAGCAACTTCCTCTACCCGGTCGCTGTGGCGGTGTCGGTGATCACTACGCTGCTGACGCCGTATCTGATCCGCGCGGCTGATCCGCTGTCGATCAAACTGGCTGGCGTGATGCCGCAGCGGTTGGGCCGCGTATTGGGGATGTATGGCGAATGGCTGCGCAGCATCCAGCCTCAAGGCGAGGGTGCGCTACTGGCGTCGATGATCCGGAGGATTCTGTTGCAGGTGGGGGTCAATCTGGCGCTGGTGATTGCGATTTTCTTCTCGGGCGCTTTTTTTGCCGAGCGAATGTCTCCCTATTTGCAGGACTGGATCAGCGACCCGAGCTGGCAGAAGGCGTTGATCTGGGGAGGGGCATTGCTGTTGTCGCTGCCGTTCCTGATCGCCGCCTATCGCAAGCTCAAGGCGCTGTCGATGTTGTTGGCGGAGATGGGCGTGAAACCGGAGATGGCCGGCCGTCACACGCAGCGAGTGCGTCGGGTGATCGCCGAGGTGATCCCGATCCTTTCGCTGTTGGTGATCTTCCTGCTGTTGGCAGCCTTGTCGGCCAGTATTCTGCCGACCAACAAGTTGCTGGTGCTGATTGTCGTGGTCGCGGCCGCCGTGGCGGCGCTGCTCTGGCGCTGGTTCATCCGCGTGCACACGCGGATGCAGGTGGCCTTGCTGGAAACCCTGGACAATCACAAGGAATCTTCGGGGCATTGACCACGCGGCGCGTCAGACGGCTCAGCTTTCCAGCCAGACGTCTCGTGCCCAGTGCCACACCGATTCCCAGGTTTCTTCGGCGATCAGCTCTTCTTCGGCTTGCCACAGCACTACAGTGCCGTCTTCTTCGACGCAGTAGTAGTCGTCACCGTCCTGGCAGATCGGGATCAAGCTGCGATCGACACCGGCGTCCCAGGCGTTGGCGGCAACGTCCGGCAGGTAGGTGTGGGATTGCGGGTCGGTGACGGTCACCGGCTCCAGGCTGCCGTAGACCACGTCGCTGACGGTCAGCAAAAACTCTCTGAAAACAAATGGGATGTCGATGAACAGTTGTTCTTCGATTTCGACCAGCAGATCTTCGTCGGGCAGCTCCAAGGGGACCGGTACCGGTTCGTTGGCTTCACGCAGTTGTTCGATGATTTCTTCCACGTCCGGGATCCTCTTGCTTGTATGGCGCGGTTTAGTTGGGGCGGTTTATACAGTAGCTCGCTATAGATGCAACCGTGAAATAGAAAACCCCGGCCGAGGCCGGGGTTTTTGTTGCGACACATTTAACGCAGGTCGGTTCAGCCGTTCTGGCGGATACCGGCAACCAGCCAAGGCTGGTTTTCACCCTGTGGACGTTCCATGTTCCAGCTTTCGCTGAACACTTCGCCCTGGTCGAAACGCGAGGTTTTCGACACGCCGCTGAAGGTCAGGGTGGCGATGGTCTTGTCGGCGCGATCATCGACGCCATCCAGTTGAACATTGAGGTTATCAATGTAGGTGGACTGGAAACCCTCACCCAGATCGGCACGTTCGCGCTTGAGGAACTCAAGCAGCTGCGGGGTCACGAACTCGGCGATCTTGTCCATTTCGTTGGCGTCCCAGTGTTGCTGCAGGGACTGGAAGTGGTTGCGGGCCGCTTCAATGAAGTTCTTTTCATTGAACCAGGCTGGCGCGTTGATGACCGGACGGGCGGCAACCGGAGCGGCCGAACCACCGAAGATCGAACCCATGGCGCTTGGCTTCTGCTCGAACACTTCACGCTGCATCGGGGCGCCAGCCGGAGCCAGGTGCTCCTGTTGCTTGCGACGACGAGCGGCGATGAAACGGAAGACCAGGAAGGCAATGACGGCCATGATCAGAATGTCGAAGATCTGCATGCCTTCGAAGCCGCCGCCCATGAACATGGAAGCCAGCAGGCCACCGGCCGCGATACCGGCCAGAGGGCCGAGCCAGCGCGAAGCACCGCCGGCCTTGGCGGCAGCGCCAGCGGCACCGGCCGCGCCCGCAGTGGCAGCAGCGCCACCTGCAGCAGAAGAAGGAGCCATTTGGCTGGTCTGGTGAGTCGGCGCAGCGCCGGAGCTCTTGCCGCCACCAAAGCGCTTGGCGTTGGCGTCGAGGCTCATCGTCAGGCCGATGCACAACGCCATGGCGATGCTAAGAAAACGTTTCATAAAGGGAATTCCCATTTGTGGATGGCACGCGCGCCATGTTGCACAGCTGAAGTGTTACTGGCTAGCGGCAGAGTGTTTCGGGCTTTTGCCTGACAGGTCGTGTTCAGCTTCAGTCAGGGCAATAAGGCCTGTTAACTTCGGTCCGTAGGACGAGTGGATAGGTTCTGTAGGAAGGGGCCTAGCGTCGTAGCGCAAGCATGACCACACCGGCCGTGATCAGGCCGATTCCGCCCCATTGGCGCAGGTCGAGTTTTTCACCCAGCAAGATCACGCCGAGCACCGCCACCAGCACCACACTGAGTTTGTCCACCGGAGCGACCAGCGAGGCCGGCCCCAGTTTCAATGCGCGGAAGTAGCAGATCCACGAGGCGCCGGTGGCCAGTCCCGACAGCAGCAGGAACAGGTAGCTCCTGGCCGAGATCGATCCTAATGACTGATATTGGCCCGTTGCGTACAAAATCAAGGCCAGGCTGACCAACACCACCACGGTGCGCAGCAACGTGGCGAAGTCGGAGTTGACGTTTTCGATGCCGATTTTGGCAAAGATCGCGGTCATGGCGGCAAAGGCTGCCGACATCAGGGCCCAGAATGTCCAGGAAGAAAAGAAACCTGAGCCCATGGTTCGCGCCTTTATAAGATCAACCTGCCGAGGTGGATTAACCACAAACCCCTGTGGGAGCGAGCCTGCTCGCGATAGCCGCACCACGGTTTTCTGGATAAACCGCGGCGCCCTCATTCGCGAGCAGGCTCGCTCCTACAGAAAAGCCGATAACCCTTAGATCGCTTCCAGTTTCGCGTAACCCAACATCAGCCACTTGCTGCCTTCGCTGAAGTTCACCTGCACCCGGGCCTGCGCGCCGGCACCTTCGAAGTTCAGGATCACGCCGTCGCCAAACACCGAATGCCGTACGGTCTGACCGAGGCTGAACCCGGTGTCGGGAATCTCGCTGCCGCCAAACAGGCTGCTGGAACTCTGCTGCTGACCACCGCCAAACGGGCGACTGACACTGTTGGACAGGCGCACTTCCTGGATCAGGCCTTTCGGCACTTCACGTACGAAACGCGAGACCTTGTTGTAGGTTTCGCTGCCATACAGGCGTCGGGTTTCAGCATAGGTCATCACCAGGTTCTGCATCGCCCGGGTAATGCCGACGTAGGCCAAACGGCGCTCTTCCTCAAGGCGACCCGGCTCTTCCAGGCTCATCTTGTGCGGGAACAGGCCTTCTTCCATGCCCACCAGGAACACGTAAGGGAATTCCAGGCCTTTGGCGCTGTGCAAAGTCATCAGCTGAATGCTGTCTTCGTGCTCGTCGGCCTGAGTATCGCCAGCCTCCAGCGACGCGTGACCGAGGAACGCCGCCAGTGGGGTCAGGTCTTCGTCTTCTTCAGCGTTTTCGAAGTTGCGTGCGGCGCTGACCAGTTCCTCAAGGTTTTCTACCCGGGCCTGGCCTTTTTCGCCTTTTTCCGCTTCGTGATAGGCAATCAGACCGGACTGCTCGATGACGGTCTGGGTCATCAGGTGCAGCGGCATTTCCATGCACTTGGCGGCGAGGTTCTCGATCAGCTCGATAAACGCGCCAAGCGCACCCGCTGCGCGACCGGTCAGGCCTTTATTGGCGACCAGCAAGCGCATGGCTTCCCACATCGACACATCACTGTGGCGCGCATGATCGCGAATCGCTTCAACGGTTTTCTCGCCGATGCCGCGTGCCGGAACGTTGATCACCCGCTCCAGCGCCGCATCGTTGCCACGACCTTCCAGCAAACGCAGGTAAGCCATGGCGTTCTTGATTTCAGCCCGCTCGAAGAAGCGCTGACCGCCATAGATGCGGTACGGGATACGCTCGCGCAGCAAGGCTTCTTCCAAAACGCGGGATTGGGCGTTGGAGCGGTACAAAATCGCGATATCGCTGCGAGCCAAGCCGGTTTTCAGCGCGCTTTCGATGGTTTCCACCACGTAGCGTGCTTCATCGTGTTCGTTGAAAGCGGCGTACAGATTGATCGCTTCGCCTTCGCCGCCGTCGGTCCACAGCTCTTTGCCCATGCGCCCGGTGTTGTTGGCGATCAGGGCGTTGGCTGCCTTGAGGATACCGGCAGTGGAGCGGTAGTTCTGCTCCAGACGAATGGTCTCGGCGTCCGGGAAATCGTCGGAGTACTGATAGATGTTCTCGATTTTCGCGCCGCGCCAGCCGTAGATCGACTGATCGTCGTCGCCCACCACCATCAGGCTGTCGCCGCCCTTGGCCAACAGTCGCAGCCAGGCGTACTGCACGGCGTTGGTGTCCTGGAACTCGTCCACCAGGATGTGCCGGAAGCGCTTCTGATAGTGCGCCAGCAAACCCGGGTGATCGCGCCACAAGTCGAGGGCTCGCAGCAGTAATTCGGAGAAATCGATCACGCCAGCGCGCAGGCACGCGGCCTCGTAGGCCTCATAAATGCTGCGCATGGTCGCCAGGAACAGGTCGCCGCTGGCTTGAATGTGCTGCGGACGCAGACCTTCGTCTTTCTGCCCGTTGATGAACCATTGGGCCTGACGGGCCGGCCAGCGTTGCTCGTCCAGACCCAATTCGCGAATAACGCGTTTGACCAGACGTTGCTGGTCGTCGCTGTCGAGAATCTGGAAGGTCTGGCTCAGGCCGGCTTCCTGCCAGTGCGCCCGCAGCAAGCGGTGCGCCAGGCCGTGGAAAGTGCCGACCCACATGCCGGCCGGGTTAATACCCATCAACTGCTCGATGCGATGACGCATCTCGGCAGCGGCCTTGTTGGTGAAGGTCACCGACAGGATTGAGTGGGGCGAGGCGTTTTCGACCTGGATCAACCAGGCGATACGGTGCACCAGCACTCGGGTTTTACCGGAACCAGCACCGGCCAGGACCAACTGACGACCCACGGAGGCTGCTACGGCCTGGCGTTGGGCATCGTTGAGGGAGTTCAGCAGAAGGGAGAGATCATCGCGCATCGGGGCATTCTAGGGGGCGGCGCCACACCGGGCAAACCCCGCTTTGCTTTAGCCGATGAAAGATACGCGAAGGACGACCGGTCGGTCACTGGCTGCAGGCGTTGGCGGGGCTCGCTTCCAGCGTTTCCAGGGGGTAAAAGGGCTCCGGGCTTTTGCAGAAATTATGATCTGGAGCAGTTTGGTAAGGGCATTGGCTTGTGTATGCTCCGTCCACGTTTCGGGCTCATGCTCATCATTATAAGAACAAGAACATTGCCTATGACCCTCAGCTCCGACCTGTCGGGCCCCACTGTGGAGCCCCGGGTTATCCGCAAACAGTACGCCATGGAAATGGCGGTCGAGCGCACGCGCCTGCTTTATCAAGGTTCGTTGCTGCCGACGCTGTTCATGCTGATCAATGGCCTGGTGTGTGCGGGATTGCTCTGGAGTCCGCAGCGCTACTTCCTGGTCAGCGTCTGGCTGGTGTGGCTGTTGTCGCTGGTGGCGCTGCGGGTGATTCAGGTCGCCGCTTTCGATTCGGCCATTCCCAACCGTCAGGCCCATCCGGTCTGGCGTCGCATGTTTTTGCTCGGTTCGGCCATGACCGGCCTGACCCTGGCCGGCGCCGGCATCGCCCTGGTGCCCGCCGACAATTTCATCCAGCAAGCCTGGGTGTTCGGCCTGATCGGCGCGGCAGCCCTCTCGGCCAGCGTCGCTTATGCCGTCAGCCTGCCAGCCTTCCTGTCCTTCACCTTGCCGTGCCTGTTACCGGCCATCGCCTACCTGTTCTGGGGCGGTGACGAGCAGGAGCAGGGCTGGGGCTGGTTCGGCCTGATTTTGCTGGGAGCGTTGAGCGTGGTCGCCTGGCAGGTCAATCGGCTGATTGATCGCGGCTTGTTGCGCCGCTTCCAGAATCAGGCATTGATCGAGCACTTGCAGCAGGCCCAGAGCCGTAGCGACCAGCTGAACCATGATCTTGCCAAAGAAATCGATCAGCGCCGTCGTGCCGAAGACGAGTTGCGAGAAATTCAGATTGGGCTGGAAAGCCGCGTCGCCCAGCGCAGCCTGGAGCTGGATGCTGCCAACCAGGCCCTGAGCAAAAGCGAGGCGCGCCTGGCGCTGGCCTTGAAGGCCAGTGAACTGGGGCTGTGGGACTGGAACCTGCAAACCGACGAAGTCCATCACACCCATATTCAAGAGTTGTTCGGCCTGGAGCCGGAATTCGTGACGGCCATGCTGCGTCACCTCAAGCCGCGCCTGCATCCCGAGGACTTGCCGTCGCTGAGGCGCGCACTGGTCGAGCACCTGAAGGGCCGCAGCGAGGACTATCAGATCGAATACCGCGTGCGCCATGGCGATGGTCATTGGGTCTGGATCGAGGACCGCGGTCGAGCGGTGGAGCGCAGTGACGGCGGTCGGGTGATCCGCATGGTCGGCACCCGCCGCGACATCAGTGCCAGCAAGATGCTGGAAGCCCAGCAGCAACTGGCGGCGACGGTGTTCGAGGCCGCCAGCGAAGGCATCATGATTTTCGATCCGAATTACGCACTCATCGCGGTAAACCAGGCGTTCAGCCGCTTAACGGGCTACGACATCGACGACATGCTCGGGCGCAACGTCGTGGAGCTGCCGTGTAGTCGCGATGCCCGTCGCCACTACGGGGCGATTCATCAGGCGCTGGAGCAACACGGCAGTTGGCAGGGCGAGCTGGTGGAAACGCGCAAGAACGGCGAGTTGTATCCGCAATGGCTGCAATTGAACGCCGTGCGCGATACGCGGGGAAATGTCAGCCATATCGTCGGCTTCTTCGCCGATCTCTCGGCGCGGCGCGAATCCGAAGAGCGCATGCGCTACCTGACTCACTACGATGAACTGACTGGCCTGGCCAACCGTTCGTTGTTCCGCGAAAGGTTGCGTGAAGCCCATCAGCGCGTGCGCCAGGGCGGGCGCAGTCTGGCGTTGTTGCACATCAATCTTGATCGCTTCAAGTTGCTCAACGACAGCCTTGGCCATGAAATCGCCGATCAGCTGTTGCAGAAAATGGCCCGGCGGCTGGTCAACGCACTGCCGGAAGCAGACACCATCGCCCGATTGTCCGGCGATGAGTTCGCCGTGCTGTTCGACGCTTACGGCAACCTTTCGAGCCTGGCGCGGGTGGCGACTCGCCTGTCGGCCAAGCTGCGTTTGCCGGTGACCGTCGAGGGGCATGAGCTGGTGGTCAGCGCGTCCATGGGCATCAGCATGCTGCCGGACAACGCACGGGAAATCTCCGCGCTGGTGAGTCAGTCGAACATGGCCATGCAACATGCCAAACACTTGGGCGGCAACAATTTCCAGTTCTACACCGACAGTCTGCAAGCCAGCACACTTGAGCGCTTGCAGCTGGAAAACCAGCTGCGTAAAGCCATCGAAGAAAAACAACTGAAAGTGTTTTACCAACCCAAGCTTTGCCTCGCCACAGGCCGGTTGAATGCCGCCGAGGCATTGGTGCGCTGGGATCACCCGACCATGGGCCGCGTGCCGCCGTCGGACTTCATCGGCCTGGCCGAAGAAACCGGGCTGATCGGCCCGATCGGCGAGTTCGTGTTGCGACAGGCGTGCTGGCAAGCCTGCGAATGGCAGCGTCAGGGGCTGGAGCCGATCCGGGTGTCGGTCAATTTGTCGGTGCATCAATTGCGCCAGGGCAAGCTGGTCAGTCTGGTGCGTCAGGTATTGGAAGAAACCGGGCTGGCGCCGCACTACCTCGAACTGGAGCTTACCGAAAGCCAGTTGCTGGACAGCGTTGAGCACATCATCGCGACGTTCCAGCAGCTGCGTGATCTTGGGGTGAAGCTGGCCATCGACGATTTCGGCACCGGCTATTCGTCCCTGAGCTACCTCAAGCGCATTCCGGTGGATTACGTGAAGATTGATCAGGCATTCATTCGCGGCCTGGGGGAGGGGAGCGTTGATGCGGCGATCACCCGGGCGATCATTGCGATGGCCCACGGGTTGTCGTTGAAGGTGGTGGCTGAAGGCGTGGAGCGGTCGGAGCAGCTCGAGTTTTTGCAGGCTGAGCGCTGCGATGAAGTGCAGGGGTATTTGATCAGTCGCCCGATAGAAGCGGGTGGGTTGGCGGACCTTCTGCGAGCGCAATCCGCCTACTGAAGGTGTGTCGCACAATCACACCTTCCCGCCACTAAAATGACGGGAAGGTGTTTATAGGCTTAGTTTGTAATCAGAACTTTATCGATGTGGTGAATTTTTTCACCTTTATAAAAGATGCTCACGCCGGAAACATTAGAGTCCCCCAGTGCTTTATATTCGACAACTTTGTCTGTTTCAACTTGCAGCGAAATTTCGTTGGAGTTTTCAAGAATCAACTCCAGTCGCAGATCAAAGGATTTATCCTGAAGATCGGTCATTACCAGCTTGGGGGTAATGCCTGTGTGTGCAACGGTTACGGTGCCGAAAGCGCGGAAAGAAGCTGCGCCAGGCATACGGTCAATTTGTGCGGTCCAGTCTTTGGTTTTAATGCTCATAGTGTGTAACTCCTTTAATTAAGTTTGATTGCTTCCTGCACGATCAAGGTAACTAGGTGAAGTTGTTTTTGGAAGAGGGTTGTTATTTGCATTTGTAAGTTTGAGTGTTTTATTTTTTGCTCTTGTAGCAACTAAGACCCTGCTGCTTTGAGTGAGTCGATCAGGGAGGGTTGTTAGCCTAAGGGTATGCTTCGGTTGCGCTGCAGCTCTGATAATGAGTGCTACATGAAGCGCGCACGCCTGAAAACGAGGGATTCGGTTGCGCATTGAGCAGGCAAAAAGCCAATTCATGTAGTATAACTACAAGCTTGCTACATCCCCGGCGCCTGCCAATAACAAAGAGTCCAGCCCCTTGAATCTGCTGCAACACATCGCCCAGTCACGCCACCTGTTACGCAAGTCGGAGCTCAAGGTCGCCGACCACGTGCTGCTTGACCCGGCGGCGGTGATGCACAGCTCCATGGCCGACCTGGCCCACAGCGTGGGCATCAGCGAGCCGACCATCGTGCGGTTCTGCCGCGCCATCGGTTGTTCCGGGTTTCAGGATCTGAAACTGAAGCTGGCGCAAAGCCTGGCGGCCGGTGCGAGCTTCGGTCAGTTCGCGATCCATGAAGACGATTCGGTCGCCGACTACAGCCTGAAGATTTTCGACACGACCCTGCACACCCTGATGGAGGTTCGCGAGAAGCTCGACCCGGTGGAGTTGCAGCGAGCGGTATCGCTGATGTCCCAGGCCCAGCGTGTCGAGTTTTATGGCTTTGGCGCGTCAGGTGCGGTGGCGGCGGATGCCCAGCATAAATTCTTCCGGTTGCTGCTGACGGCGGCCGCGTATTCCGACCCGCACATGCAGGCGATGTCGGCGGTCACCTTGAAGCCGACTGACGTGGCGATCTGCATTTCCCAGTCCGGGCGTTCCAAGGATCTGTTGATTACCGCGAATCTGGTGCGTGAAAGCGGTGCCTCGTTGATCACCTTGTGCCCGAGCCAGACGCCGTTGGCCGAGCTGTCGACCGTCAACCTGGCCATCGACGTGCATGAAGACACCGAAATCTATACACCGCTGACCTCGCGCATCGCCCATTTGGTGGTGATCGATGTGTTGGCGATGGGCGTAGCCATGGCGCGCGGGCCGAGCCTGGTCAACCACCTCAAGAGCGTCAAGCGCAGCCTGCGCAGCTTGCGGTTGTCGCCCAAGTCGGTGAAAGCCCTGGACGACTGATTCGTCTTGAGGGCGCCTTCGCGGGCAAGCCTCGCTCCTACGGGTATGCGCTGTCTGTAGGAGCGAGGCTTGCCCGCGAAGGCGTCCTCAAGCATGACAACTTTCATCTGCCTGTAACGCACAAGCCGCCAAACCGTCATCCCTCGCGCCCATTCTGTAACTCCCGTAATCGCCTTGGGAGACTCGAAATGGCCCAGCCCTACGAAGAACGCAACAGCGCCGTCAAAACCCGTCGTCAGCAAGAAGACCAGCGCCGCATGGAATTCCGTCGCGCTATCGAAGATCGCTGCGAACGCCGCCAGTTGCTGGCCGAGATCGGTGATTTTCCCGAGCTGGAACTCAATTACTGGCAGGCAGCTCCCGCAACTTCCCGTCGAAACGCTCAACCAGGGCGCTGATCTGCACCCGTTCGCTGCGGATAAACGCAAGGAATGCGTGGGCCACCGGCGACAGCCGTTTGGCCTTGGCCTGCACCAGGCACCAGCTGCGAAACAGTGGCAGTTCTTCGACCGGTAACTCGATCAGTCCGCCGGTCGCCAACTCCAGGTTCAGGGCGTGGCGCGTCAACAGCGCGACGCCCAGACCCGCCAGTACACATTCACGCTGAGCTTCGGCCGATGCGACCTCTTGGGTCTGGTTGAAATGCACGCGCTTCTCTTTGAAATACTCTTCGCACGCCAGCCGCGTACCCGAGCCGGGTTCGCGCAGTAGCAGCGTGTAGGGTTCGAGGTCCTGCAAGCGCAACGGTCCCATATGGCACAGCGGATGATCCGGCGGCGCCACGGCCACGATCGGATTGTTGAGGAACGGCAGGAACTCCAGCCCCATGTCCTGCGGCACCATGGACATGATCACCAGGTCGTCGCGGTTGTCGGAGAGACGGCGGATCACTTGCCCTCGGTTGACCACGGTCAGTTGCAGGTTCACTTCCGGATGCTGGCGCTTGAACGCGGCAAACAGATGCGGCACGAAATACTTGGCGCTGGATTCCACCGCCAGTTTCAGTTGCCCCTGCAGTGATCCCTGCATGTCCGACAGCTGCATGTCGAGGTTTTCCAGGCGCCCGAAAATATCCCGGCTGGCCCGCTGAAGCGCTTCAGCCGCTTCGGTCATGTAGAGTTTTTTGCCGACGTAATCGAACAAAGGCTGACCAATCAGCTCCTCAAGTTGACGAATCTGCAGGCTCACGGCAGGTTGTGTGAGCGACATTTCGTCCGCCGCACGGCTGTAAGACCGTAAATCACAGACCTCATTGAAGATCTGCAATTGACGCAATGTCATACGCATCAATGACTTACGCATTATCTGAAAGCTCCCGCCGCAGGCTGATGCATCAACTATAAGTCTTTACTTATGCCTGACCCAATAATTAATCATTTTTGTTAATCCCTTGCGGGGGCTAGTGTGGACCTGCGACTGAATTGAAACATTTGGTCACGCGTCGACCTGGTCTAGCAGGTCGTGGGTACCACCGGCTCAAGGGAAACTCCAAGTGATAACAAAGATCCTGATCGCCAACCGTGGTGAGATTGCCGTACGAATCGTGCGAGCCTGCGCCGAGATGGGCATTCGCTCGGTTGCGATCTATTCCGACGCCGACCGCCATGCCTTGCATGTGAAGCGTGCGGATGAAGCCCACAGCATCGGTGCCGAGCCACTGGCCGGTTACCTGAATGCGCGCAAGCTGGTGAATCTGGCAGTAGAAACCGGTTGTGATGCGTTGCATCCCGGCTACGGTTTCCTCTCGGAAAACGCTGAGCTGGCAGATATCTGCGCAGAACGCGGCATCAAGTTCATCGGTCCATCGGCTGAAGTGATTCGCCGCATGGGCGACAAGACTGAAGCCCGTCGCAGCATGATCAAGGCTGGCGTACCTGTCACCCCGGGTACCGAGGGCAACGTCGCGGACATCGCCGAAGCCTTGGTCGAAGGCGACCGCATCGGATATCCGGTGATGCTCAAGGCGACTTCCGGTGGTGGTGGCCGTGGTATCCGTCGCTGCGACAGCCGAGAAGAACTTGAACAAGCATTCCCTCGGGTCATTTCCGAAGCCACCAAGGCCTTCGGTTCGGCGGAAGTGTTCCTGGAAAAATGCATCGTCAACCCGAAGCACATCGAAGCGCAGATCCTCGGCGACAGCTTTGGCAATGTGGTGCACCTGTTCGAACGTGACTGCTCGATCCAGCGCCGCAACCAGAAGCTCATCGAAATCGCCCCGAGCCCGCAACTGACCCCGGAACAGCGTGCCTACATCGGCGACCTGTCGGTGCGCGCAGCCAAGGCAGTGGGTTACGAGAACGCCGGCACCGTGGAGTTCCTGCTCGCCGAGGGCGAGGTGTACTTCATGGAGATGAACACCCGGGTGCAGGTTGAACACACCATCACCGAAGAAATCACCGGCATCGACATCGTGCGTGAGCAGATCCGCATCGCGTCCGGCCTGCCGCTTTCGGTGAAACAGGAAGACATCCAGCACCGCGGTTTCGCGCTGCAATTCCGGATCAACGCCGAAGACCCGAAAAACAACTTCCTGCCGAGCTTCGGCAAGATCACCCGTTACTACGCACCCGGCGGTCCTGGCGTGCGTACCGATACGGCGATCTACACCGGCTACACCATTCCGCCGTTCTACGACTCCATGTGTCTGAAACTGGTGGTGTGGGCGCTGACCTGGGAAGAGGCAATGGACCGTGGCTTGCGCGCCCTCGACGACATGCGTCTGCAAGGGGTCAAGACCACCGCCGCGTACTACCAGGAAATCCTGCGTAACCCGGAATTCCGTAGCGGCCAGTTCAATACCAGCTTCGTTGAAAGCCACCCTGAACTGACCAATTACTCGATCAAGCGCAAACCCGAAGAGCTGGCCCTGGCCATCGCCGCCGCCATCGCCGCCCACGCAGGCCTGTGAGGAATAGAACAATGAGCAAGCAAATCTACGTTACCGACACAATCCTGCGCGACGCCCACCAATCGCTGCTCGCCACCCGCATGCGCACCGAAGACATGCTGCCGATCTGCGACAAGCTCGACAAAGTCGGCTACTGGTCGCTGGAGTGCTGGGGCGGCGCGACGTTCGACGCCTGCGTACGCTTCCTCAAAGAAGACCCGTGGGAGCGTCTGCGCCAACTGCGCGCGGCGTTGCCTAACACCCGTTTGCAAATGCTGCTGCGTGGCCAGAACCTGCTGGGCTACCGCCATTACAGCGACGACGTGGTCAAAGCCTTCGTCGCCAAGGCAGCGGTCAACGGCATCGACGTGTTCCGCATCTTCGACGCCATGAACGACGTGCGTAACCTGCGCGTGGCCATCGAAGCGGTGAAAGCGGCGGGCAAACACGCCCAGGGCACCATCGCCTACACCACCAGCCCGGTGCACACCATCGAGGCATTCGTGAACCAGGCCAAGCAAATGGAAGCCATGGGTTGCGATTCGGTGGCAATCAAGGACATGGCCGGCCTGCTGACGCCGTACGCGACTGGCGAACTGGTCAAGGCACTGAAAGCCGAGCAGTCGCTGCCAGTGTTCATTCACTCGCACGACACCGCTGGCCTGGCTGCGATGTGCCAGATGAAGGCCATCGAAAACGGTGCCGACCACATCGACACCGCGATCTCCAGCTTCGCCTGGGGCACCAGCCACCCTGGCACCGAGTCGATGGTCGCCGCCCTTAAAGGCAGCGAATTCGACACCGGCCTGAACCTGGAATTGCTGCAAGAGATCGGTCTGTACTTCTACGCCGTGCGCAAGAAGTACCACCAGTTCGAAAGCGAATTCACCGCCGTCGACACCCGCGTGCAAGTCAACCAGGTACCGGGCGGCATGATCTCCAACCTGGCCAACCAGCTCAAAGAGCAGGGCGCGCTGAACCGCATGAGCGAAGTGCTGGCCGAAATCCCGCGCGTTCGTGAAGACCTCGGTTTCCCGCCGCTGGTAACCCCGACCTCGCAGATCGTTGGCACCCAGGCGTTCTTCAACGTGCTGGCCGGTGAGCGCTACAAAACCATCACCAACGAAGTGAAGCTCTACCTGCAAGGCGGCTACGGCAAGGCGCCAGGCACCGTAAACGAAAAACTGCGCCGCCAGGCCATCGGCAGCGAAGAAGTGATCGACGTTCGTCCGGCTGACCTGCTCAAGCCGGAAATGACCAAGCTGCGTGCCGAAATCGGCGCCGTGGCCAAGTCTGAAGAAGACGTTCTGACCTACGCGATGTTCCCGGACATCGGCCGCAAATTCCTCGAGGAACGCGCTGCCGGCACCCTCACTCCAGAAGTGCTGTTGCCGATTCCGGAAGCGGGCGGCGTTGCCTCTGCCGGCGGTGAAGGCGTGCCAACCGAGTTCGTCATCGACGTCCACGGCGAAACCTACCGCGTCGACATCACCGGTGTCGGCGTCAAGGCTGAAGGCAAGCGTCACTTCTACCTGTCCATCGACGGCATGCCGGAAGAAGTGGTGTTCGAACCACTCAACGAATTCGTCAGCGGCGGCAGCAGCAAGCGCAAACAAGCCACGGCACCGGGCCACGTCAGCACCACCATGCCAGGCAACATCGTCGACGTGCTGGTCAAGGAAGGCGACGTTGTGAAAGCCGGCCAGGCCGTGCTGATCACCGAAGCGATGAAGATGGAAACCGAAGTGCAGGCAGCCATCGCCGGCAAAGTCACCGCCATCCACGTGGCCAAGGGCGACCGGGTCAACCCGGGCGAAATCCTGATCGAGATCGAAGGCTGAGTTAACAGCCTCGATACAACGCTTTAAACCTCGGGGGGGCATGTGCTCCCCTTTTTTTTCGCCTGTTATTCAAGGCACCACATGACCCATGTGGGAGCGAGCCTGCTCGCGATTACGGTGTGACACTCAGCCTCTTCATTGGCAGATTCTCCGCTAGCGCGAGCAGGTATGGTGATGTGTCAGTGGTTGATCAGAACGCCATCCGCCACTGACCCATTACGCCATGAGTGCGGCTATCGCTGCCCATTTCACCCGAGAGCCCCACTCCAATCGTGTTACGTGCTGAAAGCCTGAGGTCCACACCCGCATCGACCATAAATTTGTCCCGATCCTGTGGCGCACTGTAGACGCTGTAGTCGTTGCCGCCGGTGACAAGGCGTTGCCTGGTTTCTGTGTAGACCTTGCCATACGTGTGTTTCCAGCCTGCGCTGAAACGCGGCGTTAGTTGCATTCCGTTATCCAGCGTATTGAGCTTCGCCAGACGCAGGCCGAATGTGCTGCTGAAGTTTTCCTCGGATTGATCGTGGACTTTCAGCGAAGCATCGCCTCCTTTCTCAGTGAAACTGTCGCGTTGATAGCGCTGGTACCCAAGACTGGCAAACGGTTCGATGATGACGCTGACGCGGCCAAGGTTGAAACCCACCTCTGCGAAGGCTTGTTGGGTATTGGCCTCGTAACGGCCCTTGGGTCGATCCTTGAAACCGTAAAATTCGACCCGGCGCGTGCTGCTGCCATCATGGTTGTTGTAAGTCGCGCCCAAGCGCAGGGACATTGGCCCGTTCTGGCGAAGTGCGTAAGCCCCCAAGTGCCAGCTGTCCAGATTGCCGTCCAACTCGCGGCTCTTCTGGCGAGTGCGGGATTGACCGCCCATCAGACCTAGACGCCATTGCTCATCAATTTGCCAGTCGGCACCTATCACCAATCCGTGGGTGGAATGCTGCAGCGGGTCATAGTCGCGATCCAGTTTCCCACTGTGTCCCAGCGCCTGGAGCCAGACTCGGCCATTGGCATCGCTGCCGGCTGCCAGTCGAGGCGCACCATTCTGATTATTGGAAACACTGTTGCTATCGAGCTGGCGCATGGCCGAGAGCAGGGTGGCGCTTATCGGGCCGTCACTGTTCAAGGTCGCCTTGGCGAGGTTGGCGTTGCTGTCGCCGGCCAGAATTTCGAGGGCGTGGGCAGCGGTAGCTCGATCGGATCCGAGCAGGGCGGTGACGGCGGCATTGGTCGTGCTGGAGGTTTTTTGTTCGGTCTGGGTGGCCGTTGGCTCTTCAATGCTGGCACCGAACTGCTTGCCACTTTCCGTATCCGCGATGCTCTCGAAAGATACATCGTTACGTGCGTAGGTCAGGCTGACAATTCTCGGGTCGTCGTAATTCAGTTCAGGTGTCATGAAAACAAGGTTGTTTTCGATGTCGCCGAAACGCCCCACGACGTTGGTCGCCTCAATGAGGGTGTACTGGCTGGTTTGCGGGAAATCACCAGTTGCGGCAATTTTCAGGGTTGCATCGCCAAGGCTCGCCGTGCCATCGACTTTGATCGTCTCGCCTCGGCCATCGGCATTTACTTCATAGGTCAGAACTGCGGTCCTGGACAGTTTCATGTCGCCCGCTACGACAGGTGCGCCGAGTTGTCGATTGACGACGAGCCCGCCGCTTACGTCCAGCCCTCCTACACGGCCCTTGCCACTGAAGGTTCCCGACTCATACACCTCGACGTTTCCGCCGATGCTGCCGTTGTTCACCAACGTGCCTTGAGCGACTGCGCGCCCTTGGATATGTCCGTTATTGGTGAGCATCGCCTGAGGGCGCACTAAGGCACCGATCTGGAAGTCTCCGGAGTCCTTGCCGCCATTCAGGGTCCACGTACCCTGTTTGATATCCAGGCCAGCGAAATCCCGGGTTTCGCCCAATGTGCCCCCTTTGGTGTGATCGAGTCTGATGACGTTGATGCCACCACCGCCGTCCAGTCGCTTGGTCATGCCCCCTCCGGAAAGGACGCTGACCAGATCGTTACGCTCATCCAACTGCAGATTTCGCCACTCCGCGATTTTGTTGATCAAGTGGGGTTGGGTATCGGCAGCTCCGATGAACGCATCGAGTTCCATAATCAAGTCTTCGGACGTTTCGAAAGGTGCGGAAGTTTGATCGGTACTGGTTTGTTGGGCCGCCGCGAATTCAGCGCAGCCCACGGCAAGTGCTATCGAAAATGCGAGGTGTTTGGGTCGGTATTTGTGTTGAACGGGCATCGAATTCGGCCTCTTTTGACAGGAGGCCAAACTCTAAAAGGGAGGCTATATGTGCCGATGTCAGCTGCGTCCGGCAGCGATGCAGGCGGCGTCGGATGGTTGCGTGGAAAAAGAACAGCCAAATGGGGATGGCCGTATTTATCGGTTTTGCCAAGGCGCTTTTTCTTACAGGAATTCTCAACGAATGTTAGAAACGTCAGAAGTGCCCATACCCGAAGACGGTGATTTTTTACCTAACTACGACTCAAATACGCCTTCCCATAATGCCGCTCCATCCGCGCCTGAATCAGCTCCAGCCCAATCGACATCACCCAGTAAATCACCGCCGCCGTCGTCAGCATCTCGATGTAGCGATAGCTCGAGCGCCCATACGACTGCGCCAGAAACATCACCTCCCAAACACCCATCACCGAGATCAGTGACGAGTCTTTGAGCATCGAGATGAATTGATTGGTGGTCGGCGGGATGATGGTGCGCATGGCTTGCGGCAGGGTGACGCGCCAGAAGATCACGGTTTCGCGCATGCCCAGTGCCAGCGAGGCTTCGCGCTGGCCGTGGGGGACGCCGAGGATGCCGGCGCGGAAAATTTCGCTGAGGTAGGCGCCGTAGTTCAGCGACAGGGCGATGATGCCGGCGACGACGGCGCCCGGCACGATGCCGAGTTGCGGCAGGCCGAGGTAGATCAGCAGGATCTGGATCAGCAGCGGAGTGCCGCGAAAGAACGAAGCGTAGAAACTTGCTATGCCGAAGGCCACGGCGCTTTTCGACAGCCGTGCGAGGGCGGTGATGAAGCCCAGCAGCGACGACGCGACGATTGAGCACAGGCACAAAAACAGGGTCAGCGCCGCGCCTTGCAGAAAGCCGTTTGGCGCCAGGTGCAAGCCGATCAGGTTGGGCAGTTTGTCGAGGATGATCGAGAACTTCAGGTCGAAGCTCAGGAAGAAACTGGCGAACAGACCCAGCATTGCCGCCCAGGTCAGGTACAGCCGCGTGCGAAAACCGAAGATCCGTTGCAGCCGGGACTCAGCCACCGGTTGTGGCGGCTGAGGTGGGTTGGGGAAGGAAGTCATTTGCTGATGTCGGCGCCGATCCATTTTTGCGAGAGTTTGCTCAGGGTGCCGTCCTGTTTCAGTTGCGCGAAGACGTCACGCACCTTGGCGTCCCACTGAGCATCGCCTTTTTCGATGGCCACCGAGTTCGGCTCCGAGTACAGCGGTTCGCCGGCAAGCTTGAAGCGTTTGTCTTCGGTCAGGCGCGGCTGCGCGGTGACCAGGTTGGTGAGGACCGCATCCAGTCGCACGCCGGCGCCCAGCCCTAGGTCCTGGAACGCCACGTTGTCGGTGTCGTACGGGGCGATCTGCACGTTTTCAAACGGGTACTGCAACTGCGTGTCTTCGGCGCCTTCGATCACCAGGTTTTTGTTCAGGTAGCTTTCGTAGCTGGAAGCACTGGTGAGGCCGACTTTCTTGCCGCTCAGGTCCTTGGCGCTGTGGATGCTGTCGTCCTTGGCGTTGACCACGATCACCGCGGGCGAGGCGTAGTACTCGACCGGGAAATCAAAGACTTCGGCGCGGGCCTTGCTCGGGGTCATGGAGCAGATGCAAATGTCGTAGCGCCCGCTCCAACGGCCGGCAGCGATCACGTCCCAGGAAGGTGTTTCGAGGCGCAGTTTGACCCCGAGTTTATTGGCCACGGCTTTGGCCACATCAACGTCGAAACCGTCGAGCTGGTTCTGGTCATTGAGGAACGAGAAGGGCGGATAGCTTTCCATCAGCACGCCGACCAGTTCTTTCTTTTGCTCGATGCGGTCCAGCGTGGCGCCGCCGAAGGCTTGGGTGGAGGCAGCCAGAATCGTCAGGCCCAGGGCCAGTAGTGGTTGAAGTTTCACAGTCGACCCCTGATAAAAAAATGGTTGTTATTAACCGGATGGTGCGTATTAAATAGTTATAAGAACTACTCTGGTAGTGAGTTATTTTCATAAGCATATGAGTAAAAAGCATATGAGCGCAGCAAGCACAGTGATTCTGGATGGCGGCATGGGTCGTGAGTTGCAACGCCGGGGGGCGCCATTCAGACAGCCTGAATGGTCGGCGCTGGCCTTGAGCGAAGCGCCGCAGGCCGTCGAGGCGGTGCATGCGGCTTATATCGAAAGCGGCGCGAACGTGATCACCAGCAACAGCTATGCGGTGGTGCCTTTTCACATTGGCGAAGAACGTTTTGCGGCTGAGGGTCGAGCCCTCGCGGCGCTGGCCGGGGAGTTGGCCAGGCGTGCGGTGGACGCTGCGGGCAAACCGGTACGTGTGGCGGGTTCATTGCCGCCGTTGTTCGGTTCCTATCGTCCGGATTTGTTCGATGCAGCTCGGGTGACGGAATTGCTCGCGCCGCTGGTCGAGGGGCTGGCCCCGCATGTCGACCTGTGGCTGGCCGAAACCCAGAGCTCGATCGTGGAAGCGCGAGCGATTCACGCCGGTCTGCCGAAGGACGGCAAGCCGTTCTGGCTGTCGTTTACCCTGAAGGATGAGGACACGGACGAAGTCCCGCGTTTGCGTTCCGGCGAACCTGTGGCCGAAGCCGCTGCAGTGGCTGCGCAGCTGGGTGTCGAGACGTTGCTGTTCAACTGCAGCCAGCCGGAAGTGATCGGTGCGGCGATTGATGCGGCGCGGGAAACGTTCGAGCGTCTGGGGGTGAAGATTCACATCGGCGCGTACGCCAATGCCTTCCCGCCGCAACCGAAAGAGGCGACAGCCAATGATGGTCTGGACCCGTTGCGCGACGATCTGGACCCGCCGGGCTACCTGCATTGGGCGGCGGACTGGAAAGAGCGCGGTGCCAGCCATTTGGGTGGGTGCTGCGGGATTGGGCCGGAGCATATTGCGGTGCTTGCCCAGAAATTGGTGTGATGCCATTCGCGGGCAAGCCTCGCTCCTACAGGTTCGTATGATCCCGTAGGAGCTAGGCTTGCCCGCGAAGGCGTCCGTCCAGGCGCCGCTGATTTACCCGCGACACTCAGCCAGAGTTTTCACCTGCCCCGACCCCGTCTGATTCTCATCACTCAACCACCGCTCAAACCCCGCCCCAACCACCGGCCATTCCGAATCCAGAATCGAATACCAGGCCGTATCCCGGTTCTGCCCCTTCACCACCATGTGCTGGCGGAACACCCCTTCAAAACTGAATCCCAACCGCTCCGCCGCGTACTTGGAGCGAGCGTTACCGTTGTTGCACTTCCACTCCAGACGCCGGTAGCCAAGGGCAAACGACTCTTTGGCCAGCAAATACACCGCCTCGGTACTTTTCGGCGAACGCTGCATCGGCGCGCCAAACGTGACGTGGCCGATTTCAATACGGCCCTGAGACGGTACGATGGACATCAAGCTGAGAATGCCTTGCACATCGCCGCTGGCACGGTCGATCACGCTGAAGAAATACGGGTCGCTGTTGGCCGCGTGATTGTTCAGCCAGTCGTTGAAAACGCTGCGCTCCGGGAAAGGACCGTAAGGCAAATAATCCCAGAGTTTCGGGTCGGCGCCCGGGCCTTGCAGGGCTTTGAACAAACCGTCGCCATGGCGTGCCGGGTCGAGTTTTTCCAGGCGGATGAAGCGCCCTTCGATGGTTTGCACCGTTGGCGCCGGGACGCCTTTCCAGTCTGCGAGTGAAGTCGTCATGTCGTTCTCCTTGAACCTTAAAGGGCTTTGCGGAACTGGATGAAACCAGGGCGCTCGGCGATGCGCTCGTAGAGCTGGATCGCGGTGGCGTTGGTTTCGTGGGTCAACCAGTGGACCTTGCAGCAACCGTCCGCTTTGGCGGTCGCGTAGACAAATTCGATCAGTTTGCGGCCGACGCCGGTGCCGCGGGTTTCAGGTGTTACCAACAGGTCTTGCAGGTAGCAGGAGTTTTCGATGCTCCAGTTCGACCGATGGTAGATGAAGTTCACCATGCCGACCGCTTTGCCGTCGCTCCACGCCAATGCCGAATGCGTCGGTTCATTCGAGTCGAGCAGGCGTTGCCATGTGCTGTCCGTGACCGCCTCAGGCAGTTCGGTGTTGTAGAAGCGCAGGTAGGCTTGCCACAACGGCAGCCACGCAGCGTGATCAGCAGCGGTGACCTGGCGGATTTCAATCTGACTCATGTTCAATCCTTAGCGCATCAAGTGGGCGAGGGCTTGGTCGTGCACGTTGGGGCTGGCGGCGAGCCCCTCGCGCACACCGGCGATGTCTGCGGTGCTGCGGTTCTGGCTGAGTTTGCGTTTGCCTTCCAGGCGCTGGATCGGCAGGGCAAACCCGACGATGGCCTTGAGCATGCCGTCGATGTAGTCGGCGGGTGCATCAGCGACTGTCCATGGCTGGGCGCGACCGGCTTCATGGCGATCGGTCAACGTACTGACCAGGTTAAGCAGGCGGTCGGCGTCGGTGAAAACCTCTGCGGTGCCGTAAGCGTGTACGGCGACGTAGTTCCAGGTCGGTACGACTTTGCCGTGCTCGGCTTTGCTCGGATAAAAGCCCGGGCTGATGTACGCGTCGGCACCGGCGAAAATGACCAGCGCTTCGGCACCGTTTTGCAGTGCCTTCCAGTGCGGGTTGGCCCGGGCGAAATGACCGTACAGGGTGCCATTCGGACCTTGGTCAGGGCTGAACAACAACGGCAGGTGACTGGCTTGCAAGCCTTGCTCGTCGTGGGTGATCACCACGGCCAGGCGTGTGTCGAGTATCTGCTGCTGCAGTTCATGCAAATCTTTGATGGCAAAGCTGCTGGGGTTGTACATGGAAAAATTCCTTGGCGAATGCATCCATCCTAGGCAGGCTATTGGTCTGTTGTAAGAGCCATTAACGACCAATTTCATAGGTCCATTGCCATGAGCGAAGCGCCGCTTTCCCTGTCGTTCAACCCGGCCGGTATCGAACTTGACCGCCGTCAGGGGCTTAGTCGTCAGCTCTATCAGGCCTTGCGCCTGCGGGTGCTCGACGGGCGCTTGGCCAGTGGCACTCGATTGCCGGCCAGCCGGGACTTGGCGGCGGCGTTGGCGATTTCCCGCAACAGCGTGGTTCGCGCCTACGATCAGCTCTATGCAGAGGGCTTCATCGAGGGGCGTGTCGGGGACGGGACTTACGTCGCGCAATTGCCTCAAGCGGCGTTGCCCACGAAAAAACTATCCACAAAAGTATCCACAGGGTTGTCAACAGGGTTACCCACAGCCTTATCCACAAATTGGCTGGATTTACCTGTGGTTTCATCCAGTAAAGTTATCCACAGCGGAGCGCTGGGGCGCGTTGAAAAGAACCATTTGGCCACGCCGCCCAGCGGTCCGCCTCGGGCTTTTCGGGTGGGCGTGCCGGCGTTTGACCTGTTTCCCTTCGAGGTGTGGGCCAAGCTGAATGCGGCTTTCTGGCGTAAACCGGATTTGCAGCAGCTGTGTTATGGCGATCCGGCGGGTGATGCGCGCTTGCGCGGCCTGATCGCCGCTTATTTGCGCAGCTCGCGGGGGATGCAGTGCACGGCTGAGCAAATAGTGATCACCAGCGGCGCACAGCAGGGGATTAGCCTTTGTGCACAGCTGCTGGTGGAGCCGGGCGACGGCGTGGCGATTGAAAATCCGGGGTATCGGGCGGCGGGTCATGCGTTCGCCGTGGCCGGGGCAAAATTGCATGGGGTGGCGGTGGACGGCGAGGGCATCGACTGCACCGAACTGGCCCGGCTCAGCGATTGTCGACTGGCCTATGTCACGCCTTCGCATCAATACCCGACCGGCGTGGTAATGAGCCTGGCGCGGCGTCTTGAATTACTCGCTTGGGCGGAGCGTAACCAAGGCTGGATCGTCGAGGACGACTACGATGGCGAGTACCGTTACAGCGGCGCACCCCTGGCGCCGTTGGCGGCGCTCGATCGGCAGGGCCGGGTCTTGTACGTCGGGACCTTTGGCAAAGTTGCATTCCCGGCGTTGCGCCTGGGTTATCTGGTGTTGCCGCCGGCACTGGTGCAGGCGTTTTCTCAACGTCGAGCGGTGGACGTCCGGCATTCCGAAGTCAGCACCCAGGCGGTGATGGCCGAGTTCATGGCCGCCGGACATTTCCAGCGGCACATCCGCCGCATGCGCCGTGCCGCCCTGAGTCGACGCAATACGTTGCTGGCGGGCTGGCCGCAGAACATCCCCGGCATCGGCAGCCTGCCGAGTGTCGCGGCAGGGTTGCATCTGACGGTGGCGGTCGACTCACAGGCGCGCGAGTACGAGCTGATAGAAAAAGCCGCCAGCGTCGATGTCGAGATCAATGCGCTGAGCAGCTATTGGTTGCCGGACACGCAGAAACCGGTGGACCAGCGTGCCGGGCTAGTCCTGGGTTTCGCGGCCGTGCCCGAGGCGGCCATCAGCACCGCACTCGGGCGACTGGAAAAGGTCTGGCGGCGTTAAGCAGTCACGGCTCACCCCGACGCAAGACTTACGATTTTGAGGCCGATGGCAGCACCTTCGCGAAAAACAGTGCAGTCGCCAGTTGTGGGCTGATTTCGCTGCGATAAATCGCTATCGCGTGGAGGTCGTCATTTGCACCGCGCGCCTCGGATGCGCCGCCCAGCAGCCGTTGCTGCACGGTTTTCAGATGCGCCGCCGTGAACGTCTGGACAGGCGACGCTGGCTGCGCGTAGTGAAAGTGTGCATACCACAGAACATTTTTGCTGGTGTGGTCACGGACCTCATATTCCTCGAGGTAGTCTTTTTTACGGCTTTTGAGCAAGCGTCGGCCGGGGTTCCTGACGATGTCGACCTGACCTTCGCTTTGCAGCCACTGGACCCGCTCTGCCGTCGGCGGCTGTAGTTTTGTCATGCTGATTCGCGTTGCGCGTCCCTGGCTGTAGAGGCGGGTTGCTCCGTCATTCAGCTGCTTGACCAGTGTCACGGCAGACCCCGGACCGTCATCGGTGGCGTTGCTGGAAATCAGCGCTTCGTCGATTGCCTTGGCGGCCTCCTGCAGTCGATGGGCCTGTTGATGGAACATCTCCTCGATTTCCACGGGAATTCGCCGCGCTCCTTTTGCATGGGCTTCTGTTCGACGAATGAAACCCTCCAGCCCGTCCAGCATTGCCTGACCTTGAACAATGCTTGTACCCAAATCGGGTTGGACGACGGCAGGGGAAACCGGTTTCGCGGCCACTCGTTCAACCCAGACACCCGGGGTTTTCTCATGAAAGGTCGAGATGACTTTGCCTGTCAGCGTCGAGGTTACGTCGACCAGTTCTGATCCGTCCGCCACGGCATCGGCGCGTAGTTGGCCGACCACCGTGCCGTTGTAACGGGTCTTGATGATGCGTTTGGCGGGCGCGGTCGGCAGACGGGAAGGGCCAGGTTGCGGTTCGAGCGCCTGGCGCTCGCGCAGCAGGCTCGCCAGGTGTTTCACGGTGCGCTGTTGAAACGCGTCGATGCGTTTGCGCATCAGGTCGAGCGCGGGTTGCAGGAACTGACCGGGGAACTCGCCGGGCAGATCGATGATGCGCTGATCGGTGACCGTGAGTTGCTCCACCAGATCACTGAGCCCCTCGATTCGCCCCGGCAAGCGCAATACGTCTTCGTCAGCGGCCAGATCCAGTGACGCCTGGATGGCGAGCGCTGCGTTTTCGACAACGCTCTCCAGCGCCGGGCGTGCTTCATGCGTGAGCGCAACCGAGGGTGCGAGGCACAACTCTTGGGCCAGCGTGATCTGGAACAGTTTGAGGTCCTGTAAATCGAACGTCGGTATGTTGGCCTTGACGTCGCGGATCACTTCCACGGCTTCTTTGCCGAGCAGGTTCAGTTGCTCGAAGCGCGATTGCGCGAATTCGATTTTGTTGATGTAGCCCTCGGTCAGATCGCTCATGTGTTGAAAGGTCTGTCGGGCGGCCTGCGTGTTTTCCGTTGGTTGTGTGTCGAGAAGATCGAGGGAGAGACGCATTTGATTGTCGAAAACAGGACGCTGGTGGTCGAACCATTTCTCCAGCAGCGATAGCTGGAAATCCAGGCGGCTGATCATCGCTTTTCGGAAATTGGGAATGGCTTCGCGAGCATTGAACGCTTTCATCTGTTCAATGTTGGCGCCGATGAATGACATCTGCGCATCGAGCATTTCAAGGTACAAGCGGCGATGGGTGTCGGTGGCGCTCGGAGCCTTCGCGTTTTTTTCAGCGTCCTTGAGTTCTGTTTCCCGGCTTTTGACCTGGCTTTCGAACGCTGTCATTTGCTGTTTCAGTTCAGCCAGACGCACTTTGTTTTGCTGTTCCAGCCGCTGCCTCTCCCTGCCCCCGCCCCGCAGCCTCAGCCGCGTATCGATAAACCATTCGCCGCTGGCGTTCTTGATCAGCAACGGCCCGGTGCGCGGGGGGGGCTGGCGTGAGTCAATGATTTGCACGTCGTTATTGTCGTTGAGGGTGACTTCGAACCATCGCTGGCCGACCTTCGCATACCATTTTCCGTTTAGTGAACTGAGGTGCTGGTGAGGGCCGGCCACGCTGGAGGCAACGGCCATTCCCTTGGGTTCGGCGATGGCCAGTTCATCCAGCAAGGTGCCCAACGCTACAGGCGGCAGCGTGGCGACGGCGTGCAAAGACGTCTCATGGTCGCGAGGCAGTTGATTGAGGTCGGGCAGGCGAGTGACCGTGATTGTGTGCGCTGGCTTGGTGGGCGGCGTGACCGGTAGCGGCTCGAGTTTCTCGGCCAACCGCGAGTCCGGTTTATGGCGAGCGGCAGCCCGATGAGCCAGTACCATGCCGAGCGTCAACAGCAAATCGGTCAGGGCAGACCAGGCAAGTTGGCTGTCTTCGCTTTCTGCGGCATCGGTGATTTCCTGCAAGTCGTCCACGATCTGCCAGATCCACGCGGCAACCCCGGCAGTGCGCCCGAGGAAGGGCAAGGCGACGTTGAACAGCATCCATGCGCCGTGCTTGAGCGTTTCCCAGCGAGCTTGTGCATTGGACACTGATTGACGGTCAGCCAAGGTGATCATGGCGTTGGCGTTCGCTTTGAACAGCGGCGCCAGTGAATCATCATCAAGGGCTGCCGCACTGAGCGACACCACGCCCATCTTGCCCAGCGCCGAGGTGGGATCGACCAGCAATTGGGTCAGGGTCCAGACCGAAGGCAACTCACCGGAAAACACGTACTGGGAATAGTTGAAGCGCACGTCGTCGGCCAGCCACGCCAGGACCGATTGGCGAAGGGGTTTTTCATGCTTGATCGCGTACAGCAGATTGGCTTCGTTCGGGTACTGCGTCAGTGAGGGCACGAGCAATGGCCGGTAGAGCAGGCACGGTCCCTGATCAGTGGAGCGCGGGCCGATGACGAACATATTGGCAACTTCGTCGCCCTTGCTGTCGGCGCTTTCACTGCTGATAAAAGCCAGCGGGCGAATGACAATCTCGTGCCCGTTCACTCGGCGGTCGGCCGCGCCTTGCTGCAGGGCTGCGTTGACGAATTGGTAGCCTTGTTCATCAATGCCGGCTTCGCCGCGCATCTTGTGTTGCAGCGCCTGCAAGGGCAACTGGGTGCGCAGATGACGCGTGTAGAGCGTTTGTCGGCGCAACGATTCTCGCGAGTCATCCAGCAGCTTGCGCTTGATCAACGCCGGGTAAACCGCGCCGATATCAACCTGGGTCACGAGTTTTTCCAGGTAGGCGGGTGTCATCCAGGCGGGCACTTGGTCGCCGTTTTTGTACTGTACCGTTTTGTTGCCCAGCGGAACGGCAATCAGGTTTTGCAGTGCCAATTCGATCAGCGACAACGTAACAGTCTGCGTCTTGCCAGGGACCACGATAGCGCCCAGCACGATGACGCTGGTGATGCTGATTTGAATGTCCTTCAGATTCAGGTCCGCTGCCGTTGGATGATCCTTGATCATCTGCTCTCGCAGGGTTTGCAGGGTAAATTCCGGCAGTGAAGCGATACCTTCGTCGAAGGTTTTTCCCGCGTCCTGCTCTCGCAACTGCGCCAGGTCCATCAGGTGTCGGCTGTAACGGGTCAGGTCCGCCGAAGATGCGTTACTCAGCCAGTCGGTCAGTAACCCCTGAACCTGGTTGAAGCGCGACGAAGGCAGGGCTTCAAATTCAGTGAAACTCTTCGCCGCCGCGCTGATTTGCGGTGAAAGCCTGGCGGGCGTAGTGCTCTGGAATGTATTGAAGGCCCCGATGGCTTCGGCTTCGAGTGCGATCAGCGCACACGCTTGATGATGGAAGAAGTTGCCCTCGGGTTCATACAGGCGCCATTGCAGGGTCTGCCCGGTGCTTGACGCCCCAGGGTTTGCAAACAATGTTTCGCCCAGTGCCGCAACAGAGTCGTAACGCCTGAACCCTTCGGTAATCGAGTGGGTCAGCACCAGTGTTCGGGTGCCCAATGTGCCCACAAACACCGCGATATCCAGAACCCGCAGATGTTTGCTCTGCGCGCTTTCAACGTGTTCGGTGTCGATCAGGCAGGCCTTGGTCAGGTACTTGTCCTGTGAGCGCCGTATTGCCCGATCCGGATGAGTGAACACGGCAAGGGCCATTGCTTTTTGATCGGCATCCCAATCGGTGGCCTCGTCGAGGTTCCAGATATCCTGCAGCGCCTGCGAGAGCTGATGCCAGCGTGGGGTCGAAGGGCTTGTCTGCTGATTCCAGTAATCCAGTTGCTGTTGCTGGTAGGCGATGAATAGCTGCGGTGCGAGCGTATTGATCAGCGAACCGATGGCCGTGATGTTCACCGGCAGTTGAGCCGGCGGGGCAACGCCCGGTTGCAGGGTCAGGAAATGCTCGCCATCGATGAACGTCACCGTCGAACCTGACAACCCGAGCCGCACCAACACATCGGTGAGCGATTCATACAGATTATTGCCCGGCACGACCTCGCTGCCGGTATCGACCCAGGTCGGAGTGACAACCGTGGCGAGCGTCGGATCTATCTTCAACTGCGGGTAAAGCGCGTTGAGTGCAGGCGCCAATGCAGTCGCTGCAACCTCTCTGATCGAGGGGCCGGTGACCAGTTGGGTCAGTACATTTTCTGCACTCGGGGAAAGGGTATCGGACATGGTCGTCTCCTGATTGAGGGTGCGCTGTTGTTGATTGCGCAGCGCTGGATCAGGGGACGGTATCGGGCGGGCTCAGGTGTCTGGCGGTACATAAATATCGCAGGCAAAAAAAAGACCCGCATCACGGCGGGTCTTCGTTTTTCAGGAAGGGGCTTCAGGTCCCTGACTTGATTTTGGTCCAGGCCCGCGTGCGCGCACGTTCGGCATCACGCGGCAGCGGTTGCAGGGTGTAAAGCGTGGCCATGGCCGTTTCGGTCGGGTACAGGTTCGGGTTGTTGCGGATCGCCGGGTCGACCAGTTCCGTAGCGTCCTTGTTCGGGTTCGGGTAACCGACGAAGTCGCTGACCGGCGCGATCACCTGCGGTTGCAGCAGGTAGTTGATGAAGGTGTAGGCGTCCTCGGTGTTCTTCGCGCCCTTCGGAATCGCGAGCATGTCGAACCAGATCGGCGCCCCTTCTTTCGGCAGGCGCATGTCGACGGTCACCCCGTTCTTCGCTTCCTTGGCGCGGTTGGCCGCCTGGGAGAAGCTGCCGGAATAACCGACCGCGACGCAGATGTCACCGTTGGCGATGTCGGCCATGTATTTGGAGGAGTGGAAGTACGTGACGTACGGCCGGATCTTCATCAACAGCGCTTCAGCCTTTTCGTAGTCCGCCGGCTTCTTGCTGTTGGGGTCCAGGCCGAGGTGTTGCAGGGCCAGGGGCAGGATTTCCGACGGCGAATCGAGCAGGGCGACGCCGCACTGCTTGAGCTTGCTGATGTTCTCTTCCTTGAAGATCAGGTCCCAGCTGTCAACCGGCGCGTCGGCGCCCAGCGCGGCTTTGACCTTGTCCGGGTTGAAGCCGATCAGGATGGTCCCGTACATGTACGGCACAGCGAATTTGTTGCCGGGGTCGTTGGCTTCGATCAGCTTCATCAGCTTCGGATCGAGGTGGTTCCAGTTCGGCAGTTTGCTGCGGTCCAGCGGCTGGAAAACACCGGCCTCGATCTGCTTGGCGAGGAACACGTTGGACGGCACCACCGCGTCGTAGCCGGAGTTGCCGGTCAGCAGCTTGGCTTCCAGCGCTTCGTTGGTGTCGAAAATGTCGTAGATCAGCTTGGTCTGGGTGTTCTGCGCCTTGAAGTCTTCCAGCGCTTTGGGGGTGATGTAATCGAACCAGTTGTAGACGCGCAACGTGCGCTCTTCGGCGTGAGCGGCTCCGCTGAGCACCGTGGCGCAGAGCGCGGGCACGATGAAACGCTTGAGTGTGTTCATTGTTGTTATTTCCCTTGGGCGCTTTCAAAACCTTCAAGAACGTTCACGGCATTGATGCCGATTTCTTCGACCGCGTAACCGCCTTCCATCACGAACAGGGTCGGCACGCCCAGCTTGGCGATGCGCTCGCCCATCGCCAGGTAGTCCGGGCTGTCGAGCTTGAACTGGGAGATTGGATCGTCCTTGAACGTGTCGACGCCCAGGGATACGACGACGATCTCGGCGCCGTACTTTTCGATCTCTTTGCAGGCTTGTTCCAGCGCTGCGCACCAAGTGTCCCAACCGCTGCCGGCGGGCAACGGGTAGTTGAAGTTGAAGCCTTCGCCCGCGCCTTCTCCGAGCTCGTCTTCATAACCGAGGAAGAACGGAAACTCGGCTTCCGGATGGCCGTGGATCGAAGTGAACAGCACATCGCTGCGCTCATAGAAAATCGATTGGGTGCCGTTGCCGTGGTGGTAATCGACGTCGAGGATCGCGACTTTCTTGTGGCCCTGATCGAGGAACGCCTGAGCGGCGATGGCGGCGTTGTTGAGGTAGCAATAACCGCCCATCAAGTCGCTGGCGGCATGGTGTCCCGGTGGACGGCACAACGCGAAGGCACTGCGCGCGCCACGCTGGATTTCCGCCTGGGCGGTGAGCGCCACTTGGGCTGCGCTGTACGCGGCCTGCCAGGTGCCGGCGGTGATCGGGGCGCCGCCGTCGAAGCTGTAGTAACCCAGTTCGCCGTGCAGGCTGGTGGGTTTGATGCGGCGCAAGGTACGAGCCGGCCAGGTGTAAGGCAGCAAGTCGCCGTCGGTGTTGAACTCGGTCCAGCGTGCCCAGGCGCCTTTGAAGAAGTCGAGGTAGTCGCGGCTGTGGATGCGTGCGATCGGGTCGAGGCCGAAATCCTTCGGCGCTTCTACCGGGCCGAGCTTTTGGTTTTGCACCCGTGACAGCACATGGTCGGCGCGCGAGGGCATTTCGAAGCAGGGCTTGAGTTGCCCGTCTATCAATTCACAACGGCCGTGGTGCAGGTGGTGATCGTCCGAGTAGATCGTCAGCATTTCTTGTTCTCCGCAGGCTGATTCGGTTGAACACAGTCTTGCGGCGGATGGCGATTCGGAGAACGGCAGGAAAGGCCAAAAGGGGATCGATGTGGCCAAAATAGTTGACCGAAATTCGCCCCTTTTCGACACGACAGCGCCCCGAATGACGCAGAACCTGTAGGAGCGAGGCTTGCCCGCGAAGGCGTCCTCAGGTACGCCAAGAGCTTCGCGGGCAAGTCGGGTCGCCGCATCGCTCGCTCCTACAAGGGGATGGTGTCGGTCAGGGGCGGAACTGGCTGGGCGCCACGCCGCTCCAGCGCACAAAGGCATGGCGGAAGCTCGCGGTCTCGCTGAAGCCCAGCACTTCGGCGATCCGGTAGATCGGCATCTGGTCTTCGCAGAGCAGTTGCTTGGCCTGCTCGAATCGCAGTTCATCCAGCAATTCCTGATAACTGCACCCCAGATCCTTGAGGTGCCGGCGCAGGGTCCGCGCCGAGCAATTCATCTGCTCGGCCAATCCTTCGAGCCCCGGTGCGGCATTCAATTGCGCGCTGAGCAACTGACGAATCCGCCCCAGCCACGCCTGACGTCCGGTGAACTCAAGGTTCTGCTTGCGGCAGCGTTCGGCCATGGCCTGATGGGTGATGACATCCGCGAGCGGCAGGGGTTGGTCGAGCCAGCGCTTGTCGAAGGCAAAGGCGTTGTCCCGCGCCTCGAAGTGCAGCGGGCAGTTGAAGTGTGCGGCGTAGGTCGCTTGATAGTCCGGCGCGGCATGTTCGAAGCGCGCGGCGATCAACGGCAGCGGGTGACCGAGCAGGTCGTCGCAGGTGACTTTCAATGACACCAGGCAGAACTCGGCATTGAACACCGCCATCGCCGGGCTCTCCCGGTAGTCGGCGGCGACGAACCAGATGCGTTCGCCGTCGTCCTCCAGGCTCAGCTCGAAAAGTGTTCCCAACAGCGCCGGAAAACGTATCGCCAGGCGCAAAGCGTCACCGAAGGTGGCACTGGTGAGCAGCGCATAACCGAGCATCCCGTAGCAGGAAACGTGCATGCGCCGACCCAGCTCCAGGCCGATGTCACGCTTGAGCGCGACCGCGTTGGCGCAGACCTGCATTTCCTGGTTGGTGGTGATGCGCGTGTCGGCACGGTTCAAGTCCGCTGCGCTGATGCCGCTCCCCGCGAGCAAGGCGTCGCTGGACAGGCCTTCGGCCTTGAAGGCGTTGAGCACCAGGGAGACAGCGTTGAGAGTGGTGAGGTGGGAGTGCAGCATGAGCGGCTTCCAGCCTTGGGATGGCTGGAACGCAGCAAATTACATGCCGAGCACTTGTAGGAGCCGGCTTGCTGGCGATCCAGTCGACGCGGTTTTCCAGACACACCGCGTTGCATGAATCGCCAGCAAGCCGGCTCCTACAGGGTCAGGTGAGTTCGCCGCAGAGGTCGAGTTCGACGAGGCGGCGCACTTCAGCGGTGTCCAGACCTGCACCCAGCAACCCATGCAGCTTGCCGAACGCCGCTTCACGGGTCATGCCGCCACCGGACAATACACCGACACCCCGCAACCGGCTGCCGGCCTCGTAAACGTCCAGCTCAACGCCACCTTCATGGCACTGCGTCACTGCAACGACCACCACGCCGTTGTCCCGTGCCCGCGAAAGCGCGGCCAGAAACTCGGGGTTGTCGCTCGGCCCGGTGCCGCTGCCGTAGCACTCAAGCACCAGGCCCTGGATGCCGCTGTTCAGCACGCCATCCAGTTGCTCGGCGCCAATGCCGGGGAACAGCGGCAATACAGCGACTTTCGCCAGTTGCTTGCTCTGGTTGTAGTTCAACGCTGCGGGCAGTGACGGGGCCTTCGCTCCGCCGCCTTGACGCTCCAGGCGCTTGAACGGATGCCGACCGAAACTGCGCACCTTCGCGCAGCGGGTTGGCGCCAGCAGCTCGCCGTGGAAGTACAGATGCACACCCGGCGCCAGACCTTGGCCCAAAGCAACCAGAGCACCACCGAGGTTTTCCCAGGCATCGCTGTCGGTCACGCCGGCCGGCAACATCGAACCGGTGAAGCACACTCGCGCATTCAGGCCGAGCAATTGAAAGCTCATGGCCGCTGCGCTGTAGGCGAGGGTGTCGGTGCCGTGCAGGATCAACACGCTGTCGCAGCCCTGAACGTCGACGGCATCGACCACTGCTTCACGCAGTTGCTGCCAATAGGTCGGGGACATGTTGGCGCTATCGATCAGCGGCGACATCTCGCGAAAGCGCCACTGCGGCACTACCAGCTCAGGCTGGCTGTGCAGGTATTCACGCATCCGCGCTTCAAAACCGGAGGCCGGAGCCAGGCCGTGTTCGCTGGCTTGCATGCCGATGGTGCCGCCGGTGTAGAGCACCATGACGTGCTGGGCGGCAGGGTAGGTCGAGGAATTCATGGCGTTCTCCGAAACAATGACTCCCTATGTGGGAGCGGGCTTGCTCGCGAATGCGGTTGATCAATTCAACATTGAAGTCGACTGACACACCGCTTTCGCGAGCAAGCCCGCTCCCACAGGAATTTCGCACTTTAACCGATCAGCGTTGCGCTGCGGGTACGCCTTGCGCTTCAGCTTCAGCCTTGGTGGCAGCAGCTGGCGGGTTGGCTGGCCAGGCGTTCAGGTCCAGGTCCAGGTCCGGGAACTTGCTCGAATCGAACACTGGGGTCTTGATGCCGGCAGCGCGCTGGTCATCGTAGTCACGCAGGATGCGCATGCCGACCTTGAACAGCAGGAACAGCGCGATCAGGTTCACGAACGCGAGCAGGGTCATGGTGATGTCGGCAAACGCGAACACCGTGCCGAGGTTCTCGATCGCCCCCCAGAAAATCAACACCAGTACCAGCGCGCGGTAGCCGATCAGCGCCTTGCGGTTTTCACCGATCAGGAAGCGCAGGTTGCTCTCGCCCAGGTAGTAGTTGTAGAGAATCGAGGTGAACACGAACAGCGCCAGTGCCACGGAGATGAACATCCGGCCCCAGTCACCCACCACAGCGGCCAGAGAGTTCTGGGTCAGAGCAATGCCGTCGCCTTCGAAGCCCGGGGTGTAGAAACCCGAGAGCAGGATCAGCAACGCGGTGCAGGTGCAGATTACAAAGGTATCGAGGAACACGCTGAACGCCTGAACCACGCCTTGTGACACCGGGTGTTCAACCGACGCCACGGCCGCTACGTTTGGCGCACTGCCCAGGCCTGCTTCGTTGGCGAACACGCCACGCTTCACGCCCATGACGATGGCGCTGCCGATCAGGCCGCCGAACGCCTGGTCCAGACCGAACGCGCTTTTTACGATGGTCATCAGCATCGCCGGTACGTGGTCGAACTGCAGCACGATCACGTAGATGGTCACGCCGATGTACACCAGGGTTTTCACCGGCACCAGCAGGTCAGCGACCTTGGCGATGCGCTTGATCCCGCCGATGAACACCAGGCCCAGCAGCACCGCCAGGGCCAGACCGGTCCAGGTGGTGTCGAAGCCGAACGCGTTGTTCAGCGAGTGAGTCACGGCGTGGGATTGCAGGCCGTTGAAGGCAAACCCGAAGGTGATCAGCAACAGGAACGCCATGATCATGCCCAACCAGCGTTTCTGCAGGCCGTGCTGGATGTAATAGGACGGGCCGCCACGGTAAGTGCCGTCGGCGTCGGCGCGTTTGTAGAGCTGGCCGAGGGAGCATTCGAAGAAGCTGCTGGACATGCCGACCAGCGCGGTCACCCACATCCAGAACACCGCACCTGGCCCGCCGAGGGTCACGGCAATGCCGACACCGGCGATGTTGCCCGCACCGACGCGGCCGGCGAGGCTGAGCATCAGGGCCTGGAAGGAGCTGAGTTGCCCGGCGCTGCTTTTGAGGCTGTCGCGGAACACCGCGAACATGTGGAAGAAGTGACGCAATTGAACGAAACGCGAGCGGATCGTGAAGTAGCTACCGAGCCCGACAATGAGCACGATCAGTACTTTCCCTGAGAGGAAGTCGTTAATGACTTCGAGCATGGATTATTCCTCGCTGTTTTTTTTGTGTAGGCAAATGCTGGACGGTCGGAAACATCGCGTTACACCGCTGTGCGCACGGCACAACAGGCGAGGCGAAGGTTCGTCCCGATTTCATATTGCGGGTTTGTTATTAGTTCGGGTTTCGCATGGGTTTGGGCCTCGTTACCGACGACCGCTCACGCGAAGAGGGGCGGCACTATACCGATGACAGTGCCGTCCGTCTGCACGATTGTGGTGCATTCGGTGAAGCGAAGCCTTTGAAACACCCGACGTTACCGGCGCCGGGCTTATGCGGGATCTGCTTTTCTGTGGGAGCGGCGGTGCGACGATTCGACTTGCTCGCGAATGCGGTCTGACATCCACTATTTATGGTGACTGACACATCGCTTTCGCGAGCAAGCCCGCTCCCACATTTCTCAGCCCCCAGACATTCTGATTTACTGGCAAAGAGTTAAAAAAAAGGGCCTGGGGAGTAAATCCCCAAGCCCTCAAAAGGTGAGAGGTGTCTAGTCCCTCGACCTGGTGAGCGGTGCTACAAGTAACGCGTCGGTTCAGGCTTTAAGCGGAACCAGACGCGGAGCAATCATGTTTTCCGGGCGCAGGATGTCGGCGAGCATTTCTTCGTCGAGCAAGCCTTCTTCGCGCACCAGTTCCAGCACGCCACGGCCGCTTTCAAGGGCGATACGGGCGATGCGGGTGGCGTTTTTGTAGCCAATGTACGGGTTCAGTGCGGTGACCAGACCGATCGAGTGTTCGACCAGTTCACGGCAGCGCGCTTCGTTGGCGGTGATGCCGACGATGCAGTGCTCGCGCAGCATGTCCATGGCGCGTTGCAGCAGGCGGATCGAGTCGAGGATCTTGAAAGCGATCAGCGGCTCCATCACGTTCAGTTGCAGTTGGCCGCCTTCGGCTGCCATGGTCAGCGCCAGATCGTTACCGATGACCTGGAACGCAACCTGGTTCACGGCTTCCGGGATCACCGGGTTGACCTTGCCTGGCATGATCGAGCTGCCTGGCTGACGCGCCGGCAGGTTGATCTCGTTGATGCCGGTGCGTGGGCCGCTGGACAGCAGGCGCAGGTCGTTGCAGATCTTCGACAGCTTGACCGCGGTACGCTTGAGCATGCCGGAGAACAGCACGAAGGCGCCCATGTCGGAGGTGGCTTCGATCAGGTCGGCGGCTGGAACCAGCGGTTGACCGCTGATCAGCGCCAGACGCTGTACGGCCAGAGCCTGATAACGCGGGTCGGCGTTGATGCCGGTACCGATCGCGGTGCCGCCCAGGTTCACTTCGGTCAGCAGTTCCGGGGCCAGCGTCTTCAGACGGGCCAGGTCTTCGCCCATCGTGGTGGCAAAAGCACGGAACTCTTGACCCAGGGTCATCGGCACGGCGTCTTGCAGCTGGGTACGACCCATCTTCAGGACGTGGTTGAATTCTTGACCCTTGGCCGCGAATGCCTGAATCAGGCTGTCGAGGCTGGCCAGCAGAGCGTCGTGACCCAGCAGCAGACCCAGGCGGATCGCGGTCGGGTAGGCGTCGTTGGTCGACTGCGCCATGTTCACGTCGTCGTTCGGGTGCAGGTACTGGTATTCGCCTTTCTGGTGACCCATGGCCTCCAGCGCGATGTTGGCGATGACTTCGTTGGCATTCATGTTGGTCGAAGTGCCAGCGCCGCCTTGAATCATGTCCACCACGAACTCTTCGTGGAAGTCGCCGCGGATCAAACGTGCACAGGCTTCGCTGATGGCAGCGTGCTTGGCTTCGCTCAGGTGACCCAACTCACGGTTGGCGTCAGCAGCGGCCTGTTTAACCATGGCCAGGCCGACAACCAGTTTCGGGTAGTGCGAAATCGGAACGCCCGAAAGGCGGAAGTTATTCACCGCTCGCAGGGTCTGGATACCGTAATACGCTTGAGCCGGTACTTCGAGAGCGCCAAGCAGGTCATTTTCTGTGCGGAATGATGCAGCGGAGGACATGATAGAAATCATCTCAATATGGACCCGGTCTGTGCCGGAACACCGCAAATGCTAGGCTTGTAGAGAATTTTCGGCCAATGCTGTTAAACACTGGCCTATGCATATTCGGCATAATGCCCGTGTGACGCCGTGTCTGTGGCGAACGTGTGACCTAATTTGGTGCGTGTCCGGGAGGACTTGATGAATCTGGAAAGCAAATGGCTTGAGGACTTTAGTGCTCTGGCCGCCACCCGCAGCTTCTCCCAGGCTGCCGAACGCCGCTTCGTGACGCAGCCGGCGTTCAGCCGACGGATCCGCAGCCTTGAGGCCGCGCTGGGGCTGCAACTGGTCAATCGTTCGCGCACGCCGATCGAGCTGACGGCGGCGGGGCAGTTGTTCCTCGTCACCGCGCGGACGGTGGTGGAACAGCTCGGCGAAGTGCTGCGCCATCTTCATCACCTGGAAGGCGGGCAGGGCGAAGTGATGCAGGTCGCTGCCGCACACTCCTTGGCTTTGGGTTTCTTTCCGCGCTGGATCGCGCAGTTGCGTAATGAAGGGTTGAACATCGCCACGCGGTTGGTGGCGACCAACGTTGGCGACGCAGTACATGCCTTGCGCGAAGGCGGTTGCGACTTGATGCTGGCGTTCTACGACCCGGACGCCGCGATGCAGATGGACCCGGAAATTTTCCCGTCGCTGCACCTTGGACACACGGAAATGTTGCCGGTGTGCGCAGCAGATGCCGACGGCAAGCCGCTGTTCGATCTGGAAGGCGAAGCCAGCGTTCCGTTGCTCGCCTACAGCGCCGGCGCCTTTCTCGGGCGTTCGGTGAACGGCTTGCTGCGCCAGCGTGCGCTGCGGTTTACCACGGTGTATGAAACCGCCATGGCCGACAGCCTGAAAAGCATGGCGCTGGAAGGGTTGGGCATCGCCTGGGTGCCGCAACTGAGTGTGCGTGCCGAACTGGCGCGCGGTGAGCTGGTGGTCTGCGGCGGCCCGCAATGGCATGTGCCGCTGGAGATTCGCCTGTATCGCTGTGCGTTGGTGCGCAAGGCTAACGTACGTTTGCTATGGCGCAAACTCGAAGGCGGCGCCGCCCAGACCCCCACCGGACTGTAGGAGCCGGCTTGCTGGCGATCCAGTCGACGCGGTTTGTCTGATACACCGAGTTGTCTGGATCGCCAGCAAGCCGGCTCCTACGAGGGATTGGGGATTGACCTTCAGGTCAATAAAACCGGGGTTTTGCGCCGTATGACAGATGGTCGCATCGGGGGCTGTTTATCTGCTTCATTGAGGTATACTGCGCGGCCTTCGGCCGGTTCGTCCGGCCATTTTTCGTACAATCAAGCCACGCATTTTGCGTGGCTTGTTGTTTTTTGACGCGCCTGCGGGCGCCCAGAGAGAAGAGGCACGACGATGAGTGCACTGGTTGGCGTGATCATGGGCTCCAAGTCCGATTGGTCCACCCTTAGCCACACCGCCGATATGCTGGAAAAGCTCGGCATCCCTTACGAGGTGAAAGTGGTCTCTGCCCACCGCACCCCGGACCTGCTGTTCCAGTACGCCGAAGAGGCCGAGGCGCGTGGCATCGAGGTGATCATCGCCGGTGCCGGTGGCGCGGCCCACTTGCCAGGCATGTGTGCGGCCAAGACCCACCTGCCGGTGCTGGGCGTGCCGGTGCAGTCGGCGATGCTCTCGGGCGTCGATTCGCTGCTGTCTATCGTGCAAATGCCAGCAGGCATTCCGGTTGCCACTTTGGCCATCGGCAAGGCCGGCGCGATCAACGCCGCGCTGCTGTCGGCGAGCATCCTCGGCGCCAAGCACCCGCAGTTCCACGAAGTGCTGAAGACTTTCCGCGCTGAGCAGACAGACAGCGTCCTGGACAATCCAGACCCACGCATCGCCTGAGGTTGTTGACGATGAAGATCGGTGTAATCGGTGGCGGCCAGTTGGGTCGCATGTTGGCGCTGGCGGGCACTCCGCTGGGCATGAACTTCGCTTTCCTGGACCCCGCGCCGGATGCTTGCGCAGCCGCGTTGGGCGAACACCTGCGGGCCGATTACGGCGATCAGGATCACCTGCGCCAACTGGCCGATGAAGTCGATCTGGTGACCTTCGAGTTCGAGAGCGTCCCGGCTGAAACCGTGGCGTTCCTGTCGCAATTCGTTCCGGTCTACCCGAGCGCCGAAGCCCTGCGCATCGCCCGTGACCGCTGGTTCGAGAAGAGCATGTTCAAGGACCTGGGGATTCCGACCCCGGCGTTCGCCGACATCCAGTCGCAAGCCGATCTGGACGCCGCCGTGGCCTCCATCGGTCTGCCGGCCGTGCTGAAAACCCGCACCCTGGGTTACGACGGCAAGGGCCAGAAAGTCCTGCGCACCGCTGAAGACGTGGTGGGCACCTTCGCTGAACTGGGCAGCGTTGCCTGCCTGCTGGAAGGCTTCGTGCCGTTCACCGGCGAAGTGTCGCTGATCGCCGTGCGCGCCCGCGATGGCGAAACGAAGTTCTACCCGCTGGTTCACAACACCCACGACAGCGGCATCCTCAAGCTGTCCGTGGCCAGCACCGACCACCCGCTGCAAGCCTTGGCCGAAGACTACTCCAGCCGTGTGCTCAAGCAGTTGAACTACGTTGGCGTGATGGCGTTCGAGTTCTTTGAAGTCGACGGTGGCCTCAAGGCCAACGAGATCGCCCCGCGCGTGCACAACTCCGGGCACTGGACCACTGAAGGCGCCGAGTGCAGCCAGTTCGAAAACCACCTGCGCGCCGTAGCCGGCCTGCCGTTGGGTTCGACCGCCAAGGTCGGCGAGAGCGCGATGCTCAACTTCATCGGTAAAGTGCCGGACACCGAAAAGGTCCTGGCCATCGCCGATTGCCATCTGCATCACTACGGCAAGGCGTTCAAGGTCGGCCGCAAGGTCGGTCACGCCAACCTGCGTTGCGCGGACCGCGAGACGCTGGCGGCACAGATCCTCAAGGTCGAAGCCCTCATCGCCGAATAAATAGTTTCATGTGGCAGCGGCGGAACCATTCAGGGGCCGCCGTTCTCTCATGGCAGGATGCGAAAGTCTGACTAGGCTTCTGCATAGCCACTTACTCAGAGGGAAATGCCATGGGAATTATCGGAACCATCTTTATCGGCTTGATCGTTGGCCTGCTGGCGCGGTTCCTGAAACCGGGCGATGACAGCATGGGCTGGATCATGACCATCCTGCTCGGTATCGGCGGTTCGCTGGCGGCCACTTACGGCGGTCAGGCCCTGGGCATCTACCAGGCCGGCCAAGGCGCGGGCTTCATCGGTGCGCTGGTCGGCGCCGTGGTGTTGCTGGTGATCTACGGCTTGATCAAAAAGAACTGATTCAGGCGACAAAGTCCTCTCGGCTGCGCAGTCCGGGAGGACTAGAATGCTCGGCGACTTATCGTCCTTCCTTTACCGAGCACCTCCATGCGCCGTCTTCTATTGACTGTCCTTTTACTGGGTTCGGGCCTTGCCCATGCCGGCGAACTGCCGGAAACCGACTGGCTCGAACTGATGCCCAAGTCGGACCAGAAAGCCCTCGAGGCCATGCCCGAAATCGATCACAACTCCCCCGAAGCCAATGGCACCTTTACCGAAAAGGGTGGCATGAAGCAGAGCAAGGGCTTGCCGGCGGTGATGTACTCGACCAAGACCGTGGCGTCGATGAACGACAAGAACATCCGCATCGGTGGTTATCCGGTGCCGCTGGAGTCCGACGCCAAGGGCCGCAGCACGTTGTTCTTCCTCGTGCCGTATCCGGGCGCCTGCATCCACGTGCCGCCACCGCCGCCTAACCAGTTGGTGCTGGTGCGATATCCGAAAGGGTTGAAGCTCAATGATATCTACACGCCGCTGTGGGTGACCGGCACGTTGAAGATCGAGAAGGTCATCAACGACCTGGCCGATGCGGCGTATGCGCTGGATGCGGCGCAAGTGCGTGTGGTGAAGGAATCGGATTTGTAGTGTTTGATCGATCCATTCGCGGGCAAGCCTCGCTCCTACAGGCCGGTGTAAATCCTGTAGGAGCGAGCGGTGCGGCGATCCGACTTGCCCGCGAAGCTTTTAAAGAGGGGTGCTGGCGATGCTTACGCCGAGGGTATGGCTCGCACCCGGCGCCAGCGTCACCACATCATCCATCACATTCGCCGTCTCGATGCACAGCATCCGTTGCCAGCCATCATCGGCCATGTCGCTGAACGCCGCTGCACGATCAATCCACGGGTTCCAGATCACCGCCGAGCGCGAACCGCTGCTGGTCAGCTCGATGCGCCGTTCCCAGGCCGGGTCAACAATGCTCAGCTTCGCCGGGGTATTGAGGTAGATGCGATCGGTCTCGCCGGCAAAACGCAGGTCGCCGGTCTGAGTCTTGGTTTTCCAGTCTTCCAGCGTCTCGATGTACTTCAAGCCATCCAGCCCATCAACATGCACATTGCGCACATCGCTGACCGCGAAATAGCTGTGCAGCGCCTGGCTGATCGTGACTTTTTCCGAGCCCTGGTTGTGGCTGGTCAGGCTGATGTGCAGTTGCTCATCCAGACGAATGCTCAACTTCAGATCCACCTGATGCGGCCAGCCGGGGAAGCCGCCATCGGGGTAGGGCAGGACGAATTCCACCTTCAGGCTTTCACCTTCGGTTTCGATGCCGCTCAGTTCCCAGTCCATCGCCCGTACAAAACCGTGGGCACTCGGCGGTTCGTTGCTGACGCGCATCGCCTGAACGCCCTGCGGGTTGCGCGCAAGGTTGCCGAACCACGGCCAGCACACCGGCACGCCGGCGCGGATGTTCTTGCCGGTCTTGAACACGGCCTCATCGTTGAGCCAGATCAGCGGCGGTTGGCCGGCCAATTGATAACTGAGGATGTGCGCACCTTGCTGGGCGACCAGCAATTCAGCCTGACCGTGGCGGATGCGCCAGCAGTTCAGTTCATCCAGTTTCACGGCTTCAACGTTGGGCGTGCTCATGGGGCAATTCTCGATCAGGAACAATGACTGCAATGGACCGCAAAACGCTCGCCGTGTTTAACGTGCGCGTGGCGGAACCGAACGGGTGCGACCGCTGCCGTCGATGGCCACGAACACAAACACGGCTTCAGTCACTTTACGCCACTCGCTGGACAGTGGATCGTCGCTCCAGACCTCGACCATCATCTGAATCGAGCTGCGGCCGATTTCCAGCGCCTGGGTATAGAAGGAGAGCTGAGCGCCCACCGCCACCGGAACCAGGAACGCCATACGGTCGATCGCCACGGTCGCCACGCGTCCGCCCGCGACTTTGCTGGCCATTGCGGTGCCGGCCAAATCCATCTGCGCCACCAGCCAGCCGCCGAAAATATCGCCGAAACCGTTGGTTTCACGCGGAAGCGCGGTGATTTGCAGGGCCAGGTCGCCTTGCGGGATTGGATCTTCTTGTTCGAGCTCTATCATTCCGGGGGTGCCTCTGACCCGTGACTCTTCATTGGTACTTCAGGTGAATAGCCGTCTCAGAAAAAACGATTCAGCCCCGAACATACTACGTTCGTCACGTTTTTCGTAAGGCGCCTAAAGGGAAACTCTGCGAAATCGACTGGTAGGCCAGCAGCGTCTTCGCACAGCAACCCTTTCAAACTGTTGCAAGATCCCGAGTATATCGGTCGGTAGACTCCGAGACGACCGTCCGGTTCTCATTTTGACCGTCAAATACGCACCTCTATGTGCTTTTTCGAACAATTTGCTATCGTGCCGGACCTGCCCAAGCCTCCGCCAGCGTTGTTGAGGTTGCAGATCCGACTATAAGAGAAGCCTTGCCATGACCACAGCGCCCTCGAGCATCGCGCAGCCGACCCAGCCCGCACGTCCGTTGACCCGCAATGACTACAAGACTTTATCGCTGTCCGCCCTTGGCGGTGCGCTGGAGTTCTACGATTTCATCATCTTCGTGTTTTTCGCCACGGTGGTCGGCAAGCTGTTCTTCCCGGCCGACATGCCCGAGTGGCTGCGCCTGATGCAGACCTTCGGCATCTTCGCCGCCGGTTACCTGGCGCGTCCGCTGGGCGGCATTGTGATGGCGCACTTCGGCGACCTGCTGGGTCGCAAGAAGATGTTCACCCTGAGTATTTTCATGATGGCGGTGCCGACCCTGATCATGGGTTTGCTGCCAACGTACGCGCAAATCGGCATGTGGGCGCCGATCCTGTTGCTGCTGATGCGCGTGATTCAGGGCGCAGCGATTGGCGGTGAAGTGCCCGGCGCGTGGGTCTTCGTTTCCGAACACGTGCCACAACGGCATATCGGCTACGCTTGCGGCACCCTGACGAGCGGTCTGACGGCGGGGATCCTTCTGGGGTCGCTGGTCGCCACCGCGATCAACAGCATTTACACCCCGGTGGAAGTGTCGGATTACGCCTGGCGGATCCCGTTCCTGCTCGGTGGCGTGTTTGGCCTGTTCTCGGTTTACCTGCGCCGCTGGCTGCACGAAACCCCTGTTTTCGCTGAGCTGCAACTGCGCAAGGCCCTGGCCGAAGAAGTGCCGCTGCGTGCCGTATTGCGCGACCATCGCGGCGCGATCGCGATTTCCATGCTGCTGACCTGGTTGCTGTCCGCCGGCATCATCGTGGTCATCCTGATGACCCCGACCGTGCTGCAGACGGTTTACCATTTCGCACCGACCACCGCGTTGCAGGCCAACAGCCTGGCGATTGTGTTCCTGAGCCTGGGTTGTGTGGCTTCCGGCGCGTTGGCTGACCGCTTCGGCGCGGGCCGGGTGTTCGTGTTCGGCAGTGCCGCGCTGCTGATCAGTTCGTGGACCTTCTATCACAGCCTGTTCAACCACCCGGACTGGCTGTTCCCGATGTATTCCCTGACCGGTCTGTTGGTCGGCACCATTGGTGCGGTGCCGTATGTGATGGTCAAAGCCTTTCCAGCAGTGGTGCGCTTTAGCGGGTTGTCGTTCTCCTACAACCTGGCCTATGCGATTTTTGGTGGCCTGACGCCGATGGTGGTGACGTTGCTGCTGAAGGAGAGCCCGATGGGACCTGCGTATTACGTGGCGATCATTTGTGGCGTCGGGATTGTGGTCGGCGGTTATCTCTGGAAAAAAGGGCGCTAAGACGACTGACGCCTTCGCGGGCAAGCCTCGCTCCTACAGGCCGCATAGACCTGTAGGAGCGAGGCTTGCCCGCGAAGAACGATAACGCGGTAATACGTTGAAACACGGAATACTGGCCTTTCATCCAATTGTCATATTTCAGCCATAGAGTGTTCACACGGCCTGCTGATACTTGGCCCCGACTAACACACTCTATCTGCTAGGAGTAAGGCATGAAACTGAAGCGTTTGATGGCGGCAATGACTTTTGTCGCTGCTGGCGTTGCGACTGCCAACGCGTTCGCCGCTGTTGACCCTGCTATCCCGAGCTACACCAAGACCACTGGTGTGTCGGGCAACCTGTCCAGCGTCGGCTCCGATACCCTGGCCAACCTCATGACCCTGTGGGCTGAGAACTACAAAAAAGAATACCCGAACGTAAACATCCAGATTCAGGCCGCTGGCTCCGCCACTGCGCCACCTGCGCTGACTGAAGGCACCTCCAACCTGGGCCCGATGAGCCGCAAGATGAAGGACACCGAACTGGCTGCCTTCGAGCAGAAGTACGGCTACAAGCCAACCGCTATCCCGGTTGCCGTGGACGCCCTGGCTGTCTTCGTTCACAAAGACAACCCGATCCAGCACCTGACCATGGAACAAGTCGACGCGATCTTCTCGTCCACTCGTCTGTGCGGCGCTAAAACCGACGTGAAAACCTGGGGTGACCTGGGTGTGACCGGCGACCTGGCCAACAAGCCGGTTCAACTGTTCGGTCGTAACTCGGTATCCGGCACCTACGGCTACTTCAAAGAAGAAGCCCTGTGCAAAGGCGACTACAAGCCAAACGTCAACGAACAACCAGGCTCGGCTTCGGTCGTGCAGTCGATCAGCTCCTCGCTGAACGGCATCGGTTACTCGGGCATCGGCTACAAGACCGCTAGCGTGAAGACTGTGGCCCTGGCCAAGAAAGGCAGCCAGGACTTCATCGAAGACACCGAAGAAAACGCCCTGAACGGCAAATACCCGCTGTCGCGTTTCCTCTACGTTTACGTCAACAAGGCCCCGAACAAGCCTCTGGCCCCGCTGGAAGCCGAGTTCGTGAAACTGGTTCTGTCCAAACAGGGCCAGGAAGTTGTAGTGAAAGACGGCTACATCCCACTGCCGGCCAAAGTTGCTGCAAAAGCACTGGCTGACCTGGGTCTGCAAGAAGGCGGCGCTGAAGTCGCAAAAAAGTAAAACCCTAGGTCCGGGTTGATCCCGGACCTGTAGGAGCAAAGCTTGCTCGCGAACGCGGTGGGTCAGTCGACATTGATACTGAATGTGACGACCCATTCGCGGGCAAGCCTCGCTCCTACAAGGCTCAGGGTTGCCATTTCCGGCAGCCCGGCCTCCCCAAATTTTTGATCCACTGCCAGTTCCCGCTGGCGGCGGATTTGTTGCGTCACTGCATTGTCATCTTTCTGTCATACAGGATCGCTAGGGTGTGCGCATGAATGATCTGGCCAATTCCACCATGACTACAAATCCCCCCAAGCGAATTGATTTCAATACGCCTGAGTTGCAACGCAAGCGCCGCATCCGCGCGCTCAAAGATCGCCTGACCCGCTGGTACGTCCTCGTTGGCGGCCTTGCCGTTCTCGGCGCGATCACGCTGATCTTCTTCTTCCTTGCCTACGTCGTCCTGCCCCTGTTCCAGGGTGCCGACCTGACCGCCAAGGAATCCATCACGCCCGCCTGGATGCAGGACGCCGGCAAGCCGCTGATGATCTCCCTGGAAGAACAGAACCAGGTCGCCATGCGGGTTTCCGACAAAGGGCAGGCATTGTTTTTCGACATCGACAGTGGCGCCGAACTCAAGCGCGTCGATCTGCCGGTTCCGGCCGGCGCTACCGTGACCTCCATCGGCGAAGACCAACCGGGCCATCCATTGGTGGCGGTGGGCTTCTCCAATGGTCAGGCGCTGGTGTTCCGTCACACCTATAAAGTCAGTTACCCGGACGGCAAGAAGACCATCTCGCCGGCCGTCGAATATCCGTACGGCGAAACCCCGATTGCGCTGAACGAGGCGGGCGGTGCGCTGGAGCACGTCAGCCTCAACGCCACCGATTCGACCCTGATGCTGGTCGGTTCCACCGGTTCGCAACTCAATGTTCTGTCGCTGACCAGCGAAGAGAACATGATGACCGGCGAAATCACCAACGAGCAGAAACGCATTGATCTGCCGCAGATGACCGAGCCGGTGAAGAACATCTTCGTCGACCCGCGTCAGCAGTGGCTGTATGTGATTAACGGTCGTGCGCAAGCCGACGTGTTCAGCCTGCGCGACAAGAGCCTCAACGGTCGCTACAAGCTGCTCGAAAACGGCGAAGCCGAGATCACCGCCAGCACCCAACTGGTGGGCGGTATCTCACTGATCCTCGGCGACTCCAAAGGTGGCCTGGCCCAGTGGTTCATGGCTCGCGACCCGGATGGCGAACTGCGCCTGAAGCAGATCCGCACCTTCCAGATGGGCGCTACGCCAATCGTTGAAATCACTGCCGAAGAGCGTCGCAAAGGCTTCATCGCCCTCGACGCTTCCGGCAAGCTCGGCGTATTCCACAGCACCGCGCACCGCACCTTGCTGGTGGACCAGGTCGTGGAAGGCCAGGGCCTTTTCGGTCTGTCGCCACGGGCCAACCGCGTGATCGTGGAAGCCGGCGGCAAGATTCAACCGCTGCTGCTCGACAACCCGCACCCGGAAGTGTCGTGGAGCGCGCTGTGGAGCAAGGTCTGGTACGAGAACTACGACGAGCCTAAATACGTCTGGCAATCGACCGCCGCCAACACCGATTTCGAACCGAAGCTGAGCTTGTCTCCGCTGACCTTCGGCACCCTGAAAGCCGCGTTCTACGCCATGCTGCTGGCCGCGCCACTGGCCGTCGCTGCGGCGATCTATACCGCGTACTTCATGGCCCCGGGCATGCGCCGCAAGGTCAAGCCGGTGATCGAGCTGATGGAAGCGATGCCGACGGTGATCCTCGGTTTCTTCGCCGGTCTGTTCCTCGCACCGTATGTAGAAGGGCATTTACCGGGCATCTTCAGCCTGCTGATGCTCTTGCCGATCGGCATTCTGGTGGCCGGCTTCGTCTTCAGCCGCCTGCCTGAGTCCATCCGCCTGAAAGTGCCGGACGGTTGGGAAAGCGCGATTCTGATTCCGGTGATCCTGTTCGTGGGCTGGCTCTCGCTGTACATGAGCCCGTTCATGGAGAACTGGTTCTTCGGCGGCGACATGCGCATGTGGATCTCCCACGACCTGGGCATCACCTACGACCAGCGCAACGCACTGGTGGTCGGGCTGGCCATGGGCTTCGCGGTGATCCCGAACATCTACTCCATCGCCGAAGACGCCGTGTTCAGCGTGCCGCGTGGCCTGACCCTCGGTTCCCTGGCCCTCGGTGCCACGCCGTGGCAGACCATGACCCGCGTGGTAATCCTCACCGCCAGCCCGGGCATCTTCTCGGCGCTGATGATCGGCATGGGCCGCGCGGTCGGTGAAACCATGATCGTGCTGATGGCCACCGGTAACACCCCGGTCATGGAAATGAACCTGTTCGAAGGTCTGCGCACCCTGGCCGCCAACGTCGCAGTGGAAATGCCCGAATCGGAAGTCGGCGGCAGCCACTACCGCGTGCTGTTCCTCTCGGCGCTGGTGCTGCTGTTGTTCACCTTCGTCATGAACACCCTCGCAGAACTGATTCGTCAGCGTCTGCGCAAGAAATACTCGTCGCTTTAAGAAAGGTAGAAGTCTGTGAAACAGAACTCCCTGAATGGATGGTTCAAGAGCGGCGCCCCCGGCGTCTGGATCAGCGGTGGCGCGGTGTCCATCGCGGTCATCATGACCATTGGCCTGCTGGCGGTGATTGCCGTGCGCGGTCTGGGTCACTTCTGGCCGGCGGATTTGATTCACGCCAGCTACGACGTGCCGGGCCAGGCCAATCACCTGGTCATCGGCGAAGTGGTACAGAAAGAAGAAGTGCCGCGCGCGCGCCTGAAAAGCGCCGGGCTGCCAGTGCCTGACGAAGGCCCGGAGTTCATGACCCGCGAGCTGATCAAGGTCGGCAACCGCGACTTGAATGGCAACGACTTCACCTGGATCGTCGGTGAGTGGCTGACCAACCAGAAGACGCCGCCTGAGCTGATGGCCATCGAGCGTCGCGAGTGGGGCAACTTCTACGGCTACCTGGTCAACGTCAAACAGGACGGCAAGGTCATCGCTGAAGGCGAAGCCGCGTGGCCTGAGTTGCAGGCCCGTGTTGCCCGCGTCAACCAGCTCGCCTCTCAGCTCAAGACCCTGGAAAAAGTCGACATCGGCGCGATCAACTCAGGTCTCGAACGCATCCGTCTGCACGGTCGCAAACTGGAACTGGCCGGCAAGCTCGATGCCACCGCACAAGCGGACATGGAATCCGAGCGCGCCGAGCTGAACGCACGTTATCAGGACATCGAAGCACGCCTGAACGACCTGCACGCCCAGTTCAATCGCGACAGCCTGACGGCCCGCGACGCCAACGGCAAAGAGATTGAAATCGGCATCGGCAAAGTGGTTCACGCCTATCAGCCGAACGCCATGGGGACGATGACCAAGATAGGTTTCTACTTCAGCAAGGTCTGGGAATTCCTCAGCGACGACCCGCGTGAAGCGAACACCGAAGGCGGGATTTTCCCGGCCATCTTCGGCACCGTGATGATGACCCTGATCATGGCAATGATCGTGACTCCGTTCGGCGTACTGGCGGCGGTTTACCTGCGTGAATACGCCAAGCAGAACACGCTGACGCGGATTATCCGCATCGCCGTGAACAACCTGGCGGGCGTTCCGGCGATCGTTTATGGCGTGTTCGGTCTGGGCTTCTTCGTTTACGTGCTGGGCGGCTCGGTCGACCGGTTGTTCTTCCCTGAAGCGCTGCCGGCACCGACCTTCGGTACGCCGGGTCTGCTCTGGGCTTCGTTGACCCTGGCGCTGCTGGCGGTGCCGGTGGTGATCGTGGCCACCGAAGAAGGCCTGGCGCGGATTCCTCGCACCGTGCGTGAAGGCTCGTTGGCCCTCGGCGCGACCAAGGCGGAAACCTTGTGGAAGATCGTGCTGCCGATGGCCAGCCCGGCAATGATGACCGGGATGATCCTCGCCGTGGCTCGCGCCGCCGGTGAAGTGGCGCCGCTGATGCTGGTGGGTGTGGTGAAACTGGCGCCGTCGCTGCCGCTGGATGGCAACTACCCGTACCTGCACCTTGACCAGAAGATCATGCACCTGGGCTTCCATATTTATGACGTCGGCTTCCAGAGCCCGAACGTCGAAGCCGCACGACCGCTGGTGTACGCCACCGCGTTGCTGCTGGTGCTGGTGATCGCGACATTGAACCTGTCGGCCGTTTATATCCGTAACCACCTGCGCGAGAAATACAAAGCGCTGGATAGCTGATTTAGCGCCGCTCCCTGTAGGAGCCAGGCTTGCCGGCGAAGGCGATTTCAAGGACGCCTTCGCGGGCAAGCCTCGCTCCTACAGGACGGCAACACCGCTGGCCCATTATGTGAGGCCAGCGGACAACCGAACCGAATTTGTCAGCACAGGGAGCTTCCCATGCAGCACGAAACACATACCCACGGCATCAACATGTCTGCCCTGGGCCGCGACAAACAGAGCCTGAGCCTTGCGCAGGAAACCGTGGCCATTGAAGTGCCGGGCCTGAGCCTGTTCTACGGCGACAAACAAGCGCTGTACGACGTCAGCATGAACATTCCGAAACAGCGCGTGACCGCCTTCATCGGCCCGTCCGGCTGCGGCAAGTCCACGCTGCTGCGCACCTTCAACCGCATGAACGACCTGGTTGACGGCTGCCGCGTAGAAGGTGAAATCAACCTCTACGGCAACAACATCTACCGCAAGGGCGAAGACGTGGCCGAGCTGCGTCGTCGTGTCGGCATGGTGTTCCAGAAGCCGAACCCGTTCCCGAAAACCATTTACGAAAACGTGGTTTACGGCCTGCGCATCCAGGGCATCAACAAAAAGCGCGTCCTCGACGAAGCCGTCGAGTGGGCGTTGAAAGGCGCGGCGCTGTGGGACGAAGTCAAAGACCGTCTGCACGAGTCGGCACTCGGCCTGTCCGGTGGTCAACAGCAACGTCTGGTGATCGCGCGCACCATCGCCGTGGAACCGGAAGTGCTGCTGCTCGACGAACCGTGCTCGGCACTCGACCCGATCTCGACGCTGAAAGTCGAAGAGCTGATCTACGAACTGAAATCGAAATTCACCATCGTCATCGTGACCCACAACATGCAACAGGCCGCGCGGGTTTCCGACTACACGGCGTTCATGTACATGGGCAAACTGGTGGAATTCGGCGATACCGACACCTTGTTCACCAATCCGGCGAAGAAGCAGACCGAAGACTACATCACTGGTCGCTACGGCTAGGAAGCTGTTGTTGCTCACTGAACTGACGCTGCGGTCCACCGCACCTTACCGGACGCTCCAAGGACGCCAACATGATTAGCAAAGAAGGCCTTACCCATCACATCTCCCAGCAGTTCAACGCTGAGCTCGAGGAAGTGCGCAGCCACCTCCTGGCCATGGGCGGGCTGGTCGAGAAACAGGTCAACGACGCGGTCACTGCGCTGATCGAGGCCGACTCCGGCCTGGCCCAGCAAGTGCGCGAGATCGACGACCAGATCAACCAGATGGAGCGCAACATCGACGAAGAATGCCTGCGCATTCTGGCCCGTCGTCAGCCGGCCGCGTCCGACTTGCGGCTGATCATCAGCATCTCCAAGTCGGTGATCGACCTTGAGCGCATCGGTGACGAAGCAACCAAGATCGCCCGTCGCGCCATCCAGTTGTGTGAAGAAGGCGAAGCCCCGCGCGGCTATGTCGAGGTGCGCCACATCGGCGACCAGGTGCGCAACATGGTTCGCGATGCACTGGACGCGTTTGCCCGTTTCGACGCCGACCTGGCGTTGTCGGTGGCGCAGTACGACAAGATCATCGACCGCGAATACAAGACCGCCCTGCGCGAGCTCGCCACCTACATGATGGAAGACCCGCGCTCTATCTCGCGGGTCTTGAGCATCATCTGGGTGCTGCGTTCGCTGGAGCGCATCGGCGACCACGCGCGCAATATTTCCGAGCTGGTGATTTATCTGGTGCGCGGCACCGACGTGCGTCACTTGGGCCTCAAGCGCATGAAAGAAGAAGTTGAAGGCACAAGTGGTGAAACCGCTAATGTTCCGGGCAAAGTTGACGATAAGTAAGATTGCCCAAGTAAAGCGCCCGGCCTTTTGGCCGGGCGTTTTTGTTTACGGGTTTGTGAATTTGAATGCAGCACCCGCGAACGAAAAGTCCCGGCGTGACTGAAGGTTTATGGCGATGCGCCATCAGTAAAGCGGTATGCTTGCCGGGATTTTTTAAAGGGGTGATGGATGAGTAAGGTCAGTGTATTGGTCGTGGATGATGCGTCGTTCATTCGTGACCTGGTGAAGAAGTGCCTGCGCAACTACTTCCCGGGGATCCGGATCGAAGACGCGGTCAACGGCAAGAAGGCTCAGGCCTTGCTGGCGCGGGAAGCGTTCGACCTGGTCCTGTGCGACTGGGAAATGCCGGAAATGTCCGGCCTGGAACTGCTGACCTGGTGCCGCGAGCAGGACAATCTCAAGACCATGCCCTTCGTCATGGTGACCAGCCGTGGCGACAAAGAGAACGTTGTCCAGGCGATTCAGGCCGGTGTATCCGGCTACGTCAGCAAGCCGTTCACCAACGAACAACTGCTGACCAAGGTCAAGCAGGCGCTGAACAAGGTAGGCAAGCTCGACACCTTGATGAACAGCGCACCGACCAAAATGAACTCGGCGTTCGGCAATGATTCCTTGAGCGCGTTGACCGGCGGCAAGCCTGCCATGGCCAGCGTTGCACCTGCTGCTGCACCGATTGCCCGACCTGCCGCCGCTGCACCCGCGCCAGCACCCGCGGCGGCTGCCCCGTCCCGTGGCCTGCTCAACAGCCCGCCGGTAAAAGCGCCGGCGGCGTCTGCAGCGCCTACCGGTGGTCGTGGCCAAGGCCAATTGCGCCTGCCCAATGGCATTCAGCAATGCGTGATCAAGGCGTTGAGCCTCAAGGAAGCGCTGCTGGTGGTCAAACGCAGCGAAGCCCTGCCGCAAGTGCTCGACAGCGCCGTGCTCGATCTGGAACAGGGCGACAACGCTGAAGTCGCCCGCCTGAACGGTTACCTGCACGCCATCGTCGCCCACGAGCAGAAACCCGACAGCGAATGGCTGCAACTGACGTTCCGCTTTGTCGACCAGGATGCGCAGAAACTGGATTACATCTCCCGTTTGATAGCACGTGGTACGGCGCAGAAGCATTTCGTTCCAGGCGCATAACCTTCGTCGCCTGACAGTCCGCCTTCGCGGGCAAGCCTCGCTCCTACAGTACGGTGTGAACCTGTAGGAGCGAGGCTTGCCCGCGAAGGGGCCATTAGATTCACCACACATCCCCCCGACCTGCCCATTTTGAAACATCTGCCGACTACCCGGGTCCATTGCAGCTGCTAGGCTCATCCCCAGGCCTTACTCGACAGAATCCTGCCCATGCTCGCGCGCCTGCTGTTTTGCTGTGGTCTGTTCATGGCGTCCTCTACGGCCATGGCCATGACCATCTACAAATCCACCGATGCCAATGGCGTGGTCTCCTACAGCGACCGCCCCACGAAAGGCTCCAAGGTGTTCACTTTTCGTGATCGCATGGTCGAGCACCTTGAGCGTCAGGTGTACCTCGTCATCACCAAGAAAAAAGGCGTGGACAGCGTGTACGTGCGCAACGACCTGTACGCGCCGGTACAGATCGAGTTGAGTTTCGCCGGGCTGCAGAACGTCAGCGGTGCGCCGAGCCGACCGATTCGCCGGGTCATGCCGGCGCGCAGCAGCATTCGTCTGGCGCTGCTCACGGCGACGCGGGCCGAAAGGCCGCTCGCGTACACCCCCAGATTTGAATACTTCCTGGGTGATCCCTCAGGGGCCGCCATGGCCTATCGATACCCGTTCCCCTGGCGCGGTGGACCGTTTCGGCTGAGCCAGGGCGCCAATGGCCAATACAGCCACTTCGGCCCCAAGAATCGCTACGCCATGGATATCGCGATGCCTGAGGGCACGCCGATCATTGCCGCGCGGGGCGGGGTAGTGGTGAAAACCGAGAACGCCCAGACCGGGCGCGGCAACGATCCGTCAGGCAATTTCGTGCGGGTGCTGCACGATGACGGGACGATGGGCGTGTACTTGCACCTCAAGCGAGGTTCGGTGAGTGTTCGCGAGGGGCAGCGGGTGTCGGTGGGCAGTCCGCTGGCGCTGTCGGGCAACACCGGCAACAGCAGCGGGCCGCACCTGCATTTCGTGGTGCAGCGCAATACGGGGATGGGGCTTGTGTCGATTCCGTACCAGTTCAATCAACCGGTGGGGGCATTGCCCAACTTTGCGTTGGGCAAACAGTGATGTGTGGTCCGGACTGACGCTTTCGCGGGCAAGCCTCGCTCCTACAGTACGGTGTGAACCTGTAGGAGCGAGGCTTGCCCGCGAAGGGATCGATATGGTTCCGGATCAGCCGATCAATCCAGCATCAACACCTTGGCCAAAATAATCTTCGGCCCTTTCATCTTCTTGATGATGATTCGCAAACCTTCAACTTCCAGCACTTCTTCCTCTTCCGGCACCCGTTTCAGGGATTCATACACCAGCCCGGCGAGGGTTTCGGCTTCGACGTGGTCCAGGTCAATGCCCAGCAGGCGCTCGACCTTGAACAACGGCGTATCGCCGCGAACCAGCAGCTTGCCTGGCTGGTACGCGAGGATCCCGCGCTCGGCCTTGCGGTGTTCGTCCTGAATGTCGCCGACCAGCACTTCCAGCACGTCTTCCATGGTCAGGTAGCCGATGACGTTGCCATCGGCCTCTTCGACCAGTGCGAAGTGTGAGCCGCCTTTGCGGAACTGCTCCAGCAATTGCGACAGCGGCATGTGGCGCGACACGCGTTCCAGCGGTCGGGTCAGCTCAGCCAGGTTGAACGACTCGGGAATGTGGTCCAGCGCGGCCAGTTCCAGCAGCAGGTCCTTGATGTGCAGCAGGCCGACGAACTCCTGGCGATCGCTGTCGTACACCGGATAACGGCTGAACTTGTGGCGACGGAACATCGCCAGGATCTCCTTGAGCGGCGCGTTGAACTCCAGCGTCACCAGGTCTTCGCGGGAGTTGGCCCAGTCGACCACTTCCAGCTCGCCCATTTCCACGGCCGAGGCCAATACGCGCATGCCTTGGTCGCTCGGGTCCTGGCCACGGCTGGAGTGCAGGATCAGTTTCAGTTCTTCGCGGCTGTAATGGTGCTCGTGATGGGGGCCGGGTTCACCCTGGCCAGCAATGCGCAGGATGGTGTTGGCGCTGGCGTTGAGCAGGTAAATCGCCGGGTACATCGCCCAATAGAACAAGTACAGCGGCACGGCGGTCCACAGCGACAGCAATTCGGGTTTGCGGATGGCCCAGGATTTCGGCGCCAGTTCACCCACCACGATGTGCAGGTACGAGATAACGAAGAACGCGGCGAAGAACGACACGGCCTTGATCACTTCGGCCGACTGCACGCCGACGGCTTCCAGCAGCGGTTCGAGGATGTGCGCGAACGCCGGTTCACCAACCCAGCCGAGGCCCAGGGAGGCGAGTGTGATACCCAATTGGCACGCTGACAGGTAGGCATCGAGCTGACTGTGAACGGTGCGCAGGATGTGCCCGCGCCAGCCGTTTTTATCAGCGATGGCCTCGACCCGGGTCGAGCGCAGTTTGACCATGGCAAATTCCGCCGCAACGAAAAATCCGTTGAGCAACACCAGGATCAGAGCAAAAAGAATCATGCCGAAGTCGGCAAAGAGTGTTGCGAGGGTCAAGCCAGGGGAAGGGTCCATGATGGAGTTTTGCGGGTTCCGTGTATTCGAAAAGGGGGTCAATGCGGTGCCTGAAGGGCAGGCACAAGTCAGCCAATGTAGCGGCTGACCGGGTGCTTGCCTAGTGGCGAATGCTGGCCGGTATCAGTCGGCCGTGCTGATGACCCGGGATTTGGTGACCTGGGCGGGCGCGAAATGGCAGGTAAACGTACTGCCGTGGCCCGGCACGCTGCTGATTTCCATCCGTGCGCGGTGGCGCAGCAGCACATGTTTGACGATTGCCAGCCCAAGCCCGGTGCCGCCGGTGTTGGAGTTGCGGCTGGAATCGACGCGGTAGAACCGTTCGGTCAGGCGCGGCAGGTGTTTGCTGTCAATGCCGATCCCGGAATCCTGCACGCTCAGGTGCGCGCCTTGCTCGTCAGCCCACCAGCGAATGCGGATATTGCCTTCGGCCGGGGTGTATTTCACCGCGTTGAACACCAGGTTGGAAAACGCACTGCGCAATTCGGCTTCGCTGCCCTTGAGCAGAATCGTCGGATCGGCTTCCAGGGTGATGCGCTGGTTTTTCTGCCCGGACAGTTGCTGAGCGTCGCCCTTGATCGATTGCAGCAAGCCATCGATGGCCACGGGCTGGTTGTCCGACGGGTAATCGGTGGCTTCCAGCTTGGCCAGCAGCAGCAAGTCGTTGAGCAACGTCTGCATGCGCCCGCCTTGCTGCTGCATTTGCTGCAGGGCACGGGTCCAGCGCGGGTTCACGTCATCGACGTTGTCGAGCAGGGTTTCCAGATACCCGCAGATCACCGTCAGCGGCGTGCGCAGTTCATGGGAAACGTTGGCGATAAAGTCTTTGCGCATCTGTTCCAGCTGATGGATGCGCGTCACGTCGCGCACCAGCATCAAGTGTTCATTGTTGCCGTAGCGGGTGATGTACAGCTGAATGCGCAGTCGATCGTTGATCGGCGAGGGGATTTCCAGCGGTTCGGCGTAGCTGTCCTGCTCGAAGTATTCCTTGAAGCGCGGATGGCGCACCAGGTTGGTCACTGGCTGGCCACTGTCCTGCGGCGTTTTGAGACCGAGCAGGGTTTCCGCGGCGCGGTTCCACCATTCGAGGTTGCCGTCGGTGTCGAGCATGATCACTGCGTCTTTCAGCGCGGCGGTGGATTCCTGGACCCGGTCGATCACCGCTTGCAGGCGTCCGCGCACGCGTTGGTCGCGGCGTTGCAGGTGATAGATGCTGTCGAACACTTCGCCCCACAGGCCGTAGCCATCGGGCGGCGCTTCATCGGGTTTGTGCAGGCGCAGCCACTCGTGCAGACGCAGCAATTGCTTGAGGGTCCAGGCCAGGTAAAGGCCCAGGCCCGCAGCGAGGCTCCAGCCGTAGTAGCCGGTAATCAGGCCGATCACCAGGCAGGCGGTGACCAGTAGCAGCATGTGGCGAATCAGGGTGCCATGCCAGTTTTGGTTCACTTGAACGCGCGTCCTTGTCAGCTTGTCGGGCGGGAAAGGGCTGAATCAGGCTTTGGTGGAAAACCGGTAGCCGGTGCCGCGCACGGTTTGTACCAGATTTTCGTAGGCATCACCGAGGGCTTTGCGCAGGCGACGGATGTGCACGTCGACGGTGCGCTCCTCGACATACACATTGCCGCCCCACACCTGATCCAGCAACTGGCCACGGGTGTAGGCGCGTTCCTGGTGGGTCATGAAGAATTGCAGCAAGCGGTATTCGGTCGGGCCCATCTCGGCGGGTTTGCCGTCGATGGTCACGCGGTGGCTGATCGGGTCCAGCAGCAGGCCGCCGACTTCAATCGGTGCCTCGCCATCGGTAGGGCCGGCGCGGCGCAGCACGGCTTTGAGGCGCGCAACCAGCTCACGAGGGGAAAACGGTTTGGTGATGTAGTCGTCGGCGCCAACTTCCAGGCCCTGGATCTTGTTGTCCTCTTCGCCCTTGGCGGTGAGCATGATGATCGGGATGTCCCCGGTCAGTTCATCGCGCTTGAGGCGGCGGGCCAGCTCGATGCCGGAGGTGCCGGGCAGCATCCAGTCGAGCAGGATCAGGTCCGGTTTACGGTCGACGATGATCGCGTGGGCCTGTTGCGAATTTTCGGCCTCCAGGCAGTCGTAGCCGGCCATTTCCAACGCAACGGCGATCATTTCGCGAATGGGCGCTTCGTCGTCGACGATCAGAATGCTCCTGCCAACCATGCCTTTAATCCTCTTGTCATTTAACTGTCTTGCGCCGCATTAGATAACGGAATTATTGCAGTCGTGTGACAGTATTTTAGTCGCCCGGCGATTGTCGCGAACCTGAACTAAGCTCTAAGTCCGAATCCTGACAACCACAAAAGGAAGGTTTCCATGAAGAAATACTCGCATTCCTTCAAGGCTTTGATGCTGACCGCAGCCCTGGCGTTGCCGGCAATGGCCTTCGCGGCTGAGCCTGTGATGATGAAAGACGGTGTGATGGCGGACCACAAGGGCATGACCCTGTACACGTTCGACAAGGACACCACCGCTGGCAAGTCGGTGTGCACTGGTGAATGTGCAGAGTACTGGCCACCGTTCAAGGCGGAAGCGGGCGCCAAGGCCGAAGGTGACTGGACAATCGTCACGCGTGACGATGGCACGATGCAGTGGGCCTATAAGGGCAAACCGCTGTACTACTTCAAGAAGGACGCGAAACCGGGTGACAAAACGGGCGACAAAGTGAAGGACGTCTGGCACGTGCTCCAAGGGCCGAAGATGTAAGCCCGATCCGAAACGGCGGCCTCGTTTCCGTAGGAGCGAGGCTTGCCCGCGAAGGCGTCAGCCGCCTCACCGCATCGCGTAATCCAAAACAATCCCCACAAAAATCGCCAACCCCGCCCAATGGTTGTGCAAGAACGCCTTGAAGCAGCGCATCCGGTCCTTGCCACGGGTGTACCAGAACTCCCACGCAAAACAGCCCGCCGCCGCCAGCAATCCCAAGTGGAACCAGCCACCCAGCTCGAATTTCGACCCGGCCAGCAGCAGGCAACCCAACGCCAAGCCTTGCAAGGTCAGGATGATCACCCGGTCCGCCTCGCCAAACAGAATCGCCGTGGATTTCACACCGATCTTCAAGTCGTCGTCGCGATCAGTCATCGCGTAATAGGTGTCATAACCCACCGTCCACAGCAGGTTGGCGATCCACAGCAGCCACGCCGCTGCCGGCAGTTCGCCGGTTTCGGCGGTGAACGCCATCGGCATCCCCCAGGAAAACGCCGCGCCCAGCACCACTTGCGGGTAATAGGTGTAGCGCTTCATGAACGGGTAAGTGAAGGCCAGCGCCAAACCGCCGAACGACAACCACACCGTTGCCGCATTGGTGCACAACACCAGCAGGAAACTCACGCCCATCAGCAATGCAAAGAACACCAGCGCTTCTTTGGAGCTGATCTTGCCGCTCGGCAGCGGGCGCTGTTCGGTGCGTTTCACATGGCCATCGACCTTGCGGTCCGCCCAGTCGTTGATCACGCAACCGCCGGCGCGGGTCAGCACCACGCCGAGCACGAAGATCACCACGTTGGCCAGCGACGGCGAACCTTTACCGGCAATCCACAGCGCCCACAGCGTCGGCCACAGCAGCAGATAAATGCCGATGGGTTTGTCCATGCGCGTCAGCTGAATGAAATCCCAGGCCCGAGGGTTCAAGCGGTTCAGGGACTTGAGCAGGCTCTGGTACATCAGCAGTTCTCCGGATGGGCGCGGGTGGCGTGCCACAAGGTCGGCAGGAAAATCTCGGCCACCAGCACGCTCAAGGCGCCACGGTCGAAGCGCGAGCGACGGCCCCACAATTCAGGTGCTCGGCACTCCACCGGCAGCCACTCCTGAGGATAGTGACAAACCTCGATGGCGCGACGCTGAAACGCCTGATCGCAAAACAGCAACTCGCCCAGCGAGCGACTGCCCAACTCGTCCATGTGCAACCCGTCGCCCTGCAACGCGCTGCGTGCCGCCACACTGCGGGCGAACACCCAGGCTTCACCGTGGCCGCGCAGATACACCTCGCGCACCCAGCCTTCACTGTCTTCGGCCAGGTCCAGTGCCGCACATTCGTCCGCGCGCAGCGGTTGCCAGCCTTCGAAAAGCGGCGTGACGCTGAAGCTGTCATTCGACAGACGGGTCAGCCGTCGGGTCAGCGAACCTTCGTCGAACAACCAGTCGAGGGTAGACGTGTCGGGGAGCGGCGAAAGTCGGCTTTGGGGAAGCCAGAAAGGAGGTTTTGAGTGCGGCACAGTGAGTCATTATTGGCAGCAAATGAGGCGGCGAGCTTACCATGTCGGTCGGTGATTTTGATTGATCCGGCGCCCCATTGCGTCGAACAGGCTTGCATCTGCCGGGCCCGATCAGTACAAAACGCCCTGAGCCGGACGGCAGCGCTGCAACCATCGACCGTTCGCGCCGGCAATAAGCCTGAATCCTGAGGATGTACCTGAATGAAAAAGTGGCAATGTGTGGTCTGCGGCCTGATCTACAACGAAGCCGACGGCTGGCCGGATGACGGCATTGCGCCGGGCACCCTGTGGCAAGACGTGCCGGAAGACTGGCTGTGCCCGGACTGCGGCGTCGGCAAGATGGATTTCGAAATGATCGAAATCAACTAAGACATTTAGAGGAGTAAGGAATGAACGCACCTGTCGTGATCGTCGGCACCGGGCTGGCTGGCTACAACCTCGCCCGGGAGTTTCGCAAACTCGATAGCGAAACCCCGCTGCTGCTGATTACCGCCGATGACGGGCGCTCCTACTCCAAGCCGATGCTCTCCACGGGCTTCGGCAAGAACAAAGACGCCGACGGCCTGAGCATGGCCGAACCCGGCGCCATGGCCGAACAGCTGAAGGCCGAAGTGCGCACCCACACGCGCATCAGCGGCATCGACCCGGGCCACAAACGCCTGTGGATCGGCGAAGAATCAGTGATCTACCGCGACCTGATCCTGGCCTGGGGCGCCGAAACCGTGCGCGTGCCCATCGAAGGTGATGCGGCGGACGCCGTGTTCCCGATCAACGACCTCGAAGACTACGCGCGCTTTCGTGCGGCAGCGGCCGGCAAACGTCGGGTGCTGTTGCTCGGTGCCGGCCTGATCGGCTGTGAATTCGCCAATGACCTGATCCTTGGCGGTTACGAGGTGCAACTGGTTGCACCGTGCGAACAGGTCATGCCGACCTTGCTGCACCCGGCGGCAGCCGCTGCGGTCCAGGCCGGGCTGGAAAGCCTCGGCGCACGTTTCCACCTCGGGCCGGTGCTCAACCGCTTGCAGCGTGTTGAAGAGGGTTTGGAAGCGCATCTGTCGGACGGTCAGGTGATCCCGTGTGACGTGGTGGTCTCCGCCATCGGCCTGCGTCCGCGCATCGACCTGGCGGCCGCCGCCGGTGTGCAGGTCAATCGCGGCGTAGTGGTCGACCGTCACCTGAAAACCTCCCACGCAAACATCTACGCCCTGGGCGACTGCGCCGAAGTCGACGGGCTGAATCTGCTGTACGTGATGCCCCTCATGAGCTGTGCGAGAGCGCTGGCACAAACCCTCGCCGGCAACCCGACAGCGGTGAGCTACGGCGCGATGCCGATCACCGTCAAAACGCCGGTTTGCCCGTTGGTGGTATCCCCGCCGCCACGGGGTTTGGAGGGCGTCTGGACCGTCGAAGGGCAGGGCGCTGACATCAAGGTTTTATGCCGCGATGCCGCCGGAAAACTGCTCGGTTATGCCCTGACAGGCACGGCGGTAATGGAAAAACTCGCACTGAACAAAGAACTTCCGCCGCTGCTGGCGTAAATACCGGTCGTTCTGTCGGAATCACCCCGCTTTTGCCCCCACAAACGTCGCGCCGAGACTGGCGCGGCTCTTCCGTGCGTGCCATTCTCACTCCCGTCTGCCGCAGAGTAGAGCACCTGCGGCGCTTTGGGCGCTGTTCCAACGAGAACAGCACGGACATAACAACAAAAAACCGTCAAAGGGGCTTCACTAATGCGTAAACCAGAACTCGCCGCCGCCATCGCGGAAAAAGCAGATCTCACCAAAGAACAGGCCAACCGCGTTCTCAACGCCGTTCTCGAAGAAATCACCGGCGCCCTGCACCGCAAGGACAGCGTGACGCTGGTCGGCTTCGGCACCTTCCTGCAACGCCACCGCGGCGCACGCACCGGCAAAAACCCGCAAACCGGTGAGCCCGTCAAAATCAAGGCCAGCAACACCGTTGCGTTCAAGCCAGGCAAATCGTTGAAAGACAGCGTTAATCCGTAACACGCACCGACGCCCGCATAGCGGGTGAGCGGAACAAAAAATGGGCACGCCAACCAGGTTGGGTGCCCATTTTTTATGGCTGACGAGGTTCATGCCGGGCGCCCACGGATCAGACAACACAAAACCATTGTAGGAGCCGGCTTGCTGGCGATAGCGGTGGATCAATCAACATCAATGTTGCCTGACACACCGCCATCGCCAGCAAGCTGGCTCCTACAGTCCTATGTGCCAGCGAATTCCCCACTCCCCCCGCAGTAATTCAGCGACAAGGGCCTCCCCATCTTTTCAGCTGACAACACTCACTGTAGGAGCCGGCTTGCCGGCGATAGCGTCCTATCAACCAACATCAATTTCGCCTGACACACCGCCATCGCCAGCAAGCCGGCTCCTACAGGTTTACGTGCGTGGCGAATCAGCCGGTTCGACTTTGTTGCCTGGCGAAAATCGCCGCCATTTCCGGATCATCGAGGTGATCCAGCGCCCGCTCCACCAACAAATGCACCCCGTCAGCCATACGACTGAGCGCCAGGGCTACGGAGCGGCGTGAGCCGTCCACATCGTCGGCGAGGTCGGCGGCGATGGCGCTGATGGATAGCAGGTCTTCCGAGGCGTTGGCGAGGAGGGCTTCGGTGTTGATGCCGGGGCAGACGCTGAAGAGTTGGCCGTTGTGTTTCGGTGGTTTGGGTTCGGTTGGCGGGAAGTGATGGTCGAGGGCGCGTTCGGCGGCTTCGTTGAGTTTGTTTGAGTCGGGGCTTTCGTATGGGGAAACCGGATCGGTTTCCGGTGGGTTTGGTGTGACCTTGAACATGGTTACTTTCCTTTAGTAGGGCCGTGACCATTTCGCGACTAAACGAAAAGGAGGCGGCTGTGCGCAAGTTAGTCGACCGGTAAAGTCACCAAAACCCGGCGCGCCCAAGGGCGCCATGCGCACAGCCACCATCAAGTGCAGGCAAACACCTGACTGGATGACACTTGTGCAACCGTAGATGACTAGCCGGGCGACTAAACCCGATCACTGATGAGCAGTGACACGAACCAAGTTACCGACCGCCCCCAAGGCGCACAAGCCGGCGGATTCTGGCGTAGCCGTAGGCAACGACGCAAGGTGTTGTAGCTTGCAGGACGTAACCTTGAGGTGTTTTAAACAAGCACTCTTGAAGGGTGTTTAACCATCGGAAATGTTGGCACTTCAATAATCCTCGTATTAAAAATATTGCGATACCGGAAGTTCCATTGTGGAACTTAAGCCTATATCAAACTGCCATCATAGTGATGGCACTTTTCTCTCGGGCTGTTGTCGCTGCTTTTCTGTCAAAAAATGACAGCACCTTTCGGAAGCCTCCTACATTTATTGTTTTTTATTCTTGTCATGATTCAAGCCTGCGTCAGCGATTCCATAAATAGCGATGGCGGATGTTTGGAGGCGGTGGCTCTAGGTCGTGGCTTTCAGCCCAATACATCAGGTGTGGAAATATTAAACAGCTATCAGGGAATCCCTTGCGATATATAAGGAATTCTCCTACGTGAATTAGGGACGCTTCGTCTTATTGTTTAATCGGGTGCTTGCTAGTGGCCATCATCGTGAGTACGATGCGCCCACTTTGAAAGAGCACGATCTCAATTGGATGAGACATTTCGCAGCTCTTTGATTCTGTCTCACGCCGTTGGAACTCCAATGAGCGTATGACCGTAATCCAAACTAAAGGCCATGGATGTCCTACTCAAGCAAACTTTCTGCTCATTACCTCGATCTCGCAAAAGCCTCTGTTTCCAAAGAGAATTTCGCGGGCGAGGATGTTCGCTTTTCGAGCGAATATGAGTCACTGGAAAGCGAGCTGGCCAAAGCCTCGTCCATGCACGAAAGCGGTCAGATCGACTGGCTGAAAATCCGTGAAAACAGCGAAAACCTGCTGCGCACCCAGTCCAAGGATTTGCGCGTCGGCGCCTGGCTGACCTGGGCCCTGTACCAGCGCGAATCCTTCCAAGGCCTGCTCGCGGGCCTCGGTTTGCTGCACTACCTGTGCGAAAGCCACTGGGCCGAAGTCCACCCGAACAAGGCACGTACGCGCTCCGCTGCGATCAGTTGGCTGGTGCCGCGTCTTGAGCAGGTGCTGACCGAAAACGTCGCGATCAAAGAGCAGTTGCCGATGTTCCGCCGTCTGGTGGAACACCTGGAAGGCCTCGACGCCGCGTGCACCGAGCACCTGGGCGATGACGCGCCGTTGCTGCTGCCAATCTCCCGCCGTCTGAAAAACATGGTGCAACGCGCCGCCGACAACCAGCCGGAACCAGGCGTGGTCGGTGCGGCCGTGGCTCAGGTCAAACAAGTCGCGACGCAACTGTTGACGCCCGGCGCGCCGATCGACAACGAAAAAGAAGCCCACAAAGCCCTGCGCGCGCAGCAAGAAAGCGCCCGGCCGCTGTGCGCCTGGTGGCTCAAGCAGAAAGCCACCGACCTGCGTGCCCTGCGCCTCAATCGCACGCTGTTGTGGTTGCCCATCGACGCTGTCCCCGAACGTAACGCCGAGCAGATCACCGTGCTGCGCGGCTTGCCGGCGGACAAGCTCAAGGCCTATCAGGACCGTTACGACCAGGGCAAATACGCTGACCTGTTGGTGGAACTGGAGGCGAGCCTGGCGAAGGCGCCGTTCTGGTTCGATGGCCAGCGAATGGTCTGGGAATGCCTCCAGGCACTCAACGCAGAAATGGCGATGCGCGAAGTGGAAATCCACTTCGCGCTTTTGGTTCAGCGCCTGCCCGGTATCGTCGAATTGCGCTTCCATGACGGCGCGCCGTTTGCCGATCCGGCCACCCGCGCCTGGATCAGCGCCAACGTCATGCCGCACCTGCAAAGCGCCAGTGCGCCGCGCAAAGTCGAAGTCGCCGACACCCAGCCCGCCTGGGAACTGGCCCTCGAAGAGGTCCTGCCGATTCTGCGCAAGGACGGCCTCAAGGCCGCTGTGCAAATCCTCAAGCAGGGCCTGCAAAGCGCCAACGGCGGGCGCGTGCGGTTCTTCTGGCAGTTCGCCCTCGCGCGGCTGTGCTTCATGGCCAAGAAATACGAACTGGCCAAGACCCAACTCGAAACCCTCGACCAAACATTACAGGACTCAGGCCTGCACGCCTGGGAGCCCGATCTTGCGCTGGAAGTGCTGCATTTACTGCATAGCTGCTGCGAGTTGTTGCCGCAGAACCATGCCGTACGTGAACGCAAGGAAGAGATTTATCGCAGGCTGTGCCACCTCGATCTCGAAGTGGTACTCGAATAGGCCCCAGGGCCACAACCGCAAGGAGAAAAGCCATGGCCAAAGAAGGCTCGGTAGCCCCCAAGGAACGCATCAACGTCACGTTCAAACCTGCCACCGGTGGTGCCCAGGAAGAGATCGAACTGCCGTTGAAACTACTGGCAATCGGTGACTACACCCACCGCAAGGACGAACGCAAAGTCGAAGATCGCAAGCCGATCAGCATCGACAAGATGACCTTCGACGAGGTGCTGGCCAAGCAAGAGCTGCAGCTGACACTGAGCGTACCGAACCGTCTTCAGGAAGAAAGCGACACTGAAGAACTGGCCGTGAAACTGCGCGTCAACTCGATGAAGGACTTCAACCCGGCCAGCCTGGTCGAGCAAGTGCCTGAGCTGAAAAAACTGATGGAACTGCGCGACGCGCTGGTGGCCCTCAAAGGCCCGCTGGGTAACGCGCCTGCGTTCCGCAAAGCCATCGAAGGCGTTCTCGCCGACGACGAATCCCGCGGTCGCGTACTGGGTGAGCTGGGCCTGAACGCCGCAGCCCAGGACGTCTGAGTCTCCATCAGCCAAGGAAGCCAACATGAGCACGAGTGCAGCGCAGCAAAAGAGTAACGAGAACGGCGAATACAGCATTCTCGACAGCATCATCGCCGAAACCCGCCTGACCCCGGACGACGAAGCCTACGACATCGCCAAGCGCGGTGTGTCGGCCTTCATCGAAGAGCTGCTCAAGCCGCAGAACAACGGCGAGCCGGTCAAGAAAGCCATGGTTGACCGCATGATCGCCGAGATCGATGCCAAGCTCAGCCGTCAGATGGACGAGATCCTCCACCACCCGGACTTCCAGTCCCTGGAATCGTCGTGGCGTGGCCTGCAGTTGCTGGTCGACCGCACCAACTTCCGCGAAAACATCAAGATCGAAATCCTCAACGTCTCCAAAGAAGACCTGTTGGACGATTTCGAAGATTCGCCGGAAGTGATGCAGGCTGGCCTGTACAAGCACATCTACACCGCTGAATACGGCCAGTTCGGTGGTCAGCCGGTAGGCGCGATCATCGCTAACTACTTCATGTCCCCAAGCTCGCCGGACGTGAAACTGATGCAGTACGTGTCCAGCGTTGCGTGTATGTCCCACGCGCCGTTCATTGCCGCCGCCGGCCCGAAATTCTTCGGCCTGGAAAGCTTCACCGGCCTGCCGGACCTGAAGGATCTGAAAGATCACTTCGAAGGTCCGCAATTCGCCAAATGGCAGAGCTTCCGCCAGTCGGAAGACTCCCGTTACATTGGCCTGACCGTGCCGCGTTTCCTGCTGCGCAACCCGTACGATCCGGAAGAAAACCCGGTCAAATCGTTCGTGTACAAAGAAACCGTCGCCAACAGCCACGAGCACTACCTGTGGGGCAACACCGCCTACGCGTTCGGCACCAAGCTGACCGACAGCTTCGCCAAATTCCGCTGGTGCCCGAACATCATCGGCCCACAGAGCGGTGGCGCGGTTGAAGACCTGCCGTTGCACCACTTCGAAAGCATGGGCGAAATCGAAACCAAAATCCCTACCGAGGTATTGGTCAGCGACCGTCGTGAATACGAACTGGCCGAGGAAGGCTTCATCTCCCTGACCATGCGCAAAGGCTCCGACAACGCGGCGTTCTTCTCCGCAAGCTCGGTGCAGAAGCCGAAGTTCTTCGGCATCAGCGCAGAAGGCAAGGCCGCAGAGCTGAACTACAAGCTCGGCACCCAACTGCCGTACATGATGATCGTCAACCGCCTGGCTCACTACTTGAAAGTGCTGCAGCGCGAGCAACTCGGTTCGTGGAAAGAGCGCACCGACCTCGAGCTGGAACTGAACAAGTGGATCCGCCAGTACGTGGCCGATCAGGAAAACCCGAGCGCCGAAGTTCGTGGCCGTCGTCCACTGCGCGCTGCCCAGATCATCGTCAGCGATGTCGAAGGCGAGCCTGGCTGGTATCGCGTCAGCCTGAACGTGCGCCCGCACTTCAAGTACATGGGTGCCGATTTCACCCTGTCGCTGGTTGGCAAGCTGGACAAAGAGTAAGCGGAGCTAACTCATGACTGGATACGGCAGCCTTTTCGAACGCCTGGGTGGCGACGCGGACAAACGCGTCGGCTGGAGCCGCGAGGTCTCCGCCATGGCGTCCGTGGCTGCCCATCTGGCCAAGATGCTCAGCACCCGTGCGGGCAGCGTGCAAACGCTGTCCGATTACGGGCTACCCGATCTCAATGACATGCGCCTGAGCCTGCACGACTCCCTGAGTCAGGCCCGCCTGGCCATCGAAAGCTTCATCGAAGCCTACGAACCGCGCCTGAGCAACGTGCGTGTCATCTCCCTGCCGCGTGACAACGATCAGCTTCGCCTGTCCTTCAGCATCGAAGGCCTGTTGGAAGTTGATGGTTTCAAGCGCCAGGTCAGTTTCGCCGCGCGCCTGGATGGCAGCGGTCAAGTCAAGGTGAGCTAGGGATATGCGATTGAGGGGTCTAAGTACGGTGGCAATGATCGTGCGTCGCGCTTTGCTGCTGATCGCCCTGACTGCCGCTGCTCTGGTGTTGGCTGCTTGCTACATGAAAGTGACGGCTTCAAGGCTCGCTCACATGTACTCCACAGTCTGGAACGAGTCTGGGACTTGTTACATCAATTCCTACATTCCGCAGTATTCGGCTCTTGGCATTCCCGGAAAGATCTTCCGTCTTTTCACCAGTGAAGCCTTTTTCAGGGTGTACGCAAAAGACGGCACGTTGTTGAAGTCGTCTGAATGGTTGATCTGGCAGAACGAATTCACGACGGATGAACGGGCGCAATGGGTAAACGCTCATGCGATCTATCCGACAGCGACGGGTTACGAGGGCTGGAAAATTCCAGTGTGTGGTTGAGCAATGAACAGTCATCAAGCCAAGGTCAATTAAGGAGAGCCCAATGTCAGGAAAACCAGCAGCACGCGTATCCGACCCCACCGCTTGCCCGCTCCCCGGCCACGGCACCAACCCGATCGCCGCCGGTTCCGGCGACGTCTTCTTCGACGGCCTCGCGGCCGCCCGCCAAGGCGATGCCTCGGCGTGTGGTGGTGCGATGTCGGGCGGGTTGGCGACGACGGTTTTGATTAACGGGAAACCGGCTGCGACAGTGGATTCCGTCGGGACTCATGGCAACAAGGTTACGGCCGGGTCCGGGACGGTGATTATCGGGAATTCGCATTCGCCGGTGCCGTTTGTTCCACCGTTGCCGTTAATGCTGTTTACCCACACTCAGCATGTAGTGATGGAAGATCAGGATGGAAATCCTCTGCAGGATATTCCCTATCAGATCACTACGGCTAAAGGTCAGGTCATCTCTGGCCAGAGCGATGCGATGGGAAGAACCCAGTTAGTCGGTGGTAAGGAAGGTGAAGCCTTCGACTTTCACGCTGCGATTGGGGGGGCAATGGTATGAGTGCAGAAGTTCTATCTACATTAATGGCGCGCTCAATTGCACTTACTCCAAAGGAAGACAAAGCACCAAAAAAAGTTACTTACAAGGTGTTCTGGAAAACAACTGCTTTCTGGACTGATGCGGATATTGCTGACTATCACAAAGAAGCACCAGAGATAGCAGAACGGCTTATCGTAGAAAAATACTGGACTAAAGAGGGGGCGGTTAGCGGAAATAAATTCACCTGTGAAGATTTCGCACTCAGATTGCTTTGTGAATTTTCCTCTAGTCGCGGGTTGCCGATTAAGCTAAAAACCGGAGTAAGAACCTATAGAAATATGGAGAACTACTCTGCCGCTGAGCATGATCGCTACCTATCGCACATGTATGGTTTCTGCGAAATGGTCATGTTGACTTACGGCGCCCCAGATATGCAGCGAGTTGGCGAAAATACGTTATCGGTCGAGACAGCCGAGGCCTTGCTACCTGGAGATATCCTCGCTCAAGCATTGGACCGGCCCAAGGACATCGCCCACCACGTTCAAATTACCGTGAGTGTCAACGAGTCGAAAATCGAAATTAGGCAGGGCAACACAAGCGGAGTAAGCGTCCGTCCTTTCACTACGATTCAAAAATGGCTTGGATCAAACATGGCTGATCCGCAAAACTCGGGCTACGCGGGAATGCCGATAGAGAAAGGATATTACACAAAGCATGCGGTGGGTTGGACTTACCGTAATGAAAGTACAGGGGCAATGGCTGAAGATTTCCTGAAGAAATTCCTGTTTTATAGGTGGAATTTTATGGAGTTCAACAAATGACTTTTCGAGACTATTTGGCAAGCGTTGCTGATAGCGATTTTTTTGGTGTGTTGGCGATTTTATGTTCGTTAGTGGCGCTGCTGGGGTTGTTTAGACAAGTCAGAGAAAGGCGCCTCCATAAAATTATGATGTATGTGTGTGTGCTGATAGTGCCGGTGATTCATATCATTGGTACTTATTACTTAAATCAGCCGCCGGCCTGAATGAGCCAGTTTTGTGAGTGGGGGCCGCGCAAAAAGGGGTCTGTCCCCATTGTCAATTTTGCTGATGACAAATTGGAAATAGACGAATGAAGATTCTGAAAAGACTAGCCATCTCACTCGCTATTATCTTTGTTCTGCTCGTAGTGGCGGTGTTTGCTCTGCTGGAGCGTGATGACGGAAAGGGGCCTGTATTGAAAGATCATCCAAATGCTTTTTGGAGCGGGGCGGAAGACGGTGGCTCCTTCTTTGAAATTACAAAGTCGAGCCCCCCAAGCTACTACGTCGAAATACGCCATGAAAGCGGTGATAGCTGGTCCAAAGGCTGGGTGACACATGTGAAGACGGACGGGAGCCAGCTTTCTAACGAAGATTTTATGGGTTACGACGGAGGTGATGAAGTTTACTTGCAGGACGAAACTGCATTGAAGTTGAACCCGGCGTTGGTGAAGTAACATGACAGCATGCGCATTCCTTAACTTAACGGAAAAGGGGGCTGTCCTCAATGTTTGCTTGGTTTCAGGTGAGCAGCGCCGGCTCGAATTGGCAAAGACCCTCTATTCGCGGAGGCTTGCGTTGATGAGTAGTGCAACAAAAGTCAAAGCTATGATCATCATGGCAGCTGCATTGATCGTACCGTTTGCATTGCTCGAAATTTATGCGGTTGTCCGGTTTGGATTTGCTGAACCTTATAGTTATTTGCTTTCCGTTCCATTGGGAGTGATTTCGTTCTTACTATTGCAGTTCGCTATTGGTTATGGGGTGGTTAAGGGGTGGGCGGTCTGCAGAATGCCTGGTAACTACTATTTATTGGTGCTTTGGATAGTCAGCTTGTTGGCGCTATTTGTGCTTCCTGTGTGTTATTCAGGTGGGCCAATGTCGTGATTAGGTATTTTTATTTTTTTATTTCTGCGAATTTGCTTTTTATGTCATTCACTGACCCAAAAACCAGATGGTTAGTGAGTGGTGTTGATGTTTACGGAAGTTTGTTTGTTTTTTGTGCGGTGCTTTATATTCCGCTGATGGCATGTGTTTTTTATTATTTTGTAAAGACAGTGGTAGTTGTTTTTAAGTCGAAGCGCTTACAAGGTGGATTTCATTCCTTGGTCGCTACCGCTGTAGGTGTTGTTGCGCTTTATAGCTTCAATCACTGGGTGTTCAATGAAATTTACTAATAATCCAGCGCAGAACATCCAGAAAAGTGGAAGTTGCGCTTGTCCGAATTTTTTCAGGGTTGTGCTCTGGGTACCGCTATTGGTGTTGCTGCTTCTCATATTGATTGAGCAGAGCAACGAAAGCGCGTCGGTTTTGAACTGGCATCAGATGATGTTGATCTACGTCCTCGCATTCGGCATCCCGGCCTATACCGCTTTTGCCCTGTGGGCAACGCGTGCGCTGAGCGGAAAAACCGAACAGCAGATCATCAAAAAAATCTGGTGTGCACCGTTGATGTTCATCCCGTTTTACGCCGTCCCCTGGGTGATTTATGGGCTGGTAAACGCATTGCTGGGTGATATGGCTGGCTTCGCAATGACGTTGGGCTGGCTGGCTTTTTTACCGTACCTGCTCATCGCCGGCTACGTGATTTCCGGTGTGACAGTCGCGCTCTACAGGACAGTTTTTTCATGAGATCCACCACCAGGAAGGTACCCCGTGTCCTTTAACCACTACTACCAAAGCGAACTCACCGCACTTCGCCAGTTGGGTCGTCGATTCGCCGAGCGTAGCCCGGCGTTGGCGCCTTTCCTTGGCCAGGCCGGCCGAGATCCAGACGTGGAGCGGTTGCTGGAGGGTTTCGCATTCCTGACCGGTCGCCTGCGTCAGAAGCTCGACGACGAACTGCCGGAGCTCAGCCATTCCCTGATGCACCTGCTGTGGCCCAACTACATGCGGCCGCTGCCGGCGTTCAGCATTTTGCAGTTCGATCCGTTGAAGCGTTCGGGTCCCGCGTTGAGGGTCGAGCGTGACACGCCGATCGAGAGCGTGCCAATCGATGACGTGCGTTGCCGCTTCCGTACCTGCTACCCGACCGAGGTGTTGCCGCTGGATCTGGCTGCGCTGAATTACTCGGTGAAGGGCGACGGTTCGCTGTTGAGCCTGCGTCTGGAGATGAGCGCCGACGGTCACCTCGGTGAGCTGGAGTTGAGCCGCCTGCGTCTGCACTTCGCCGGTGAGCGCTACATCAGCCAGATGCTTTACCTGAGCCTGCTGCGCAATCTGGAAGGCATCGAGCTGATTCCGCTGGACGGCGCCGGCAAGCCCATCAACGGCGTCAACGGCACGCCGATGGCGTTCAAGATGCCCGGCGACCGCGTGCAGCCGGTGGGTTTTGCCGAAGAAGAAGCGTTGATCCCGTATCCGCTGAACACCTTCCGTGGCTATCGCTACCTGCAGGAATACTTCGCCTTCCAGGACAAATTCCTCTTCGTTGATATCAACGGTCTGGACCTGCTCAAAGCCTTGCCGGAAGACACGCTGAAGCAGATGCGCGGCCTCGAATTGCGCTTCGACATTCGCAAGAGCGGCATCATGCGCATGCGTCCGACGCTGGACAACGTGAAGCTCTACTGCACGCCTATCGTCAACCTGTTCAAGCACGACGCCTTGCCGATCCGCCTCGACGGCAAGCAGGACGAATACCTGCTGCTGCCCGCCGAATTCGATCTGCAAAACTGCGGCGTGTTTTCGGTGGAAACCGTGACCGGCTGGAAGCCCGGCGGCCTCGGTTATCAGGAGTACGTGCCGTTCGAATCCTTCGAGCACGACCCGAGTTTCGACGTGCCCAACAGCCGTCCGCATTACAGCATTCGCCAGCGTTCCTCCTTGCTGCACGACGGCCTCGACACCTACCTGAGCTTCGGCATCCGCCACACCGAAGCCCATGAAACCCTGTCGATCGAGCTGATGTGCACCAACCAGAACCTGCCGCGCAAGCTCAAGCTCGGCGACATCTGCATGGCCTGCGAAGAGACGCCGGAGTTTTTGAGCTTCCGCAACATCACCCCGGCCACGTCGAGTTTCGCGCCGCCGCTGAACCGCGACTTCCTCTGGAAGTTGATCAGCAACATGTCGCTTAACTATTTGTCCCTGGCCGACGTCAATGCGTTGAAGGTGATTCTCGAAACTTACGATTTGCCGCGCTACTACGACCAACACGCGGAAAAAGTCAGCAAGCGCCTGCTCGGCGGGCTCAAGTCGATCAAGCACCACCACGTCGACCGGTTGCACCGAGGGTTGCCGGTTCGCGGGTTGCGCACCGAGCTGACCATCGACCCGGAAGGGTATATCGGCGAGGGCGACTTGTTCGTTTTCGCTTCGGTTCTCAACGAGTTTTTCGCGCTTTACGCCAGTCTCAATTCGTACCACGAGCTGCGGGTAAAAAGCACACAGGGAGAGGTGTACCAATGGACACCACGTATGGGCCTGCAGCCGCTTCTTTAAGCGGACTGACCCGAGGAATACGCGAGTACTCGCTGTTTCAGGCCGTGCTGCTGGTGATTGACCGGCTGCGCGAGGCCCACCCGCACCTGAGCGAAGACGACCTGTACGACCAGCTGGAATTCCAGGCCAACCCGAGCCTGGGTTTCCCTGGCAGCGACGTTGATCGCGTGGAGTTTTTCCAAGAGCACGGGCACATGCGTGCGCGCCTGCGGTTCAACCTGATCGGCCTGGTCGGTTCCGGTTCGCCGCTGCCGGCGTTCTACGGCGAACAGGCGCTGGGCGACAGCGAAGACGGCAATCCGACCCGCAACTTCCTCGACCTGTTTCACCATCGCCTGCAACGGTTGATGCTGCCGATCTGGCGCAAGTACCGCTACCGCGCAAGCTTCCAGAGCGGCGCGCTCGACCCGTTCTCGGCGCAGCTGTTTGCCTTGATCGGCCTTGGCGGCGAAGAGATCCGCAAGGCCCAGGAACTGAACTGGAAACGCCTGCTGCCGTACCTCGGTTTGCTCAGCTTGCGGGCGCACTCGGCGGCGCTGATCGAAGCGGTGCTGCGTTACTACTTCAAGCACGCCGAGCTGACCATCGAGCAATGCATCGAGCGCCGCGTGGAAATTCTCGACGAGCAGCGCAACCGTCTGGGCCGCGCTAACAGCCTGCTCGGCGAAGACCTGGTGCTGGGCGAACACGTGCGCGACCGCAGCGGCAAATTCCGCATTCACATCCGCGAACTCGACTGGCAACGCTTTCACGAGTTCTTGCCGATCGGTTTCGGCTACCAGCCGTTGTGCGCGCTGGTGCGGTTCACCCTGCGTGACCCGCTCGACTACGACATTCGCCTGGTGTTGCGCCAGGAAGAAATCCGCGAACTGCGCATCGGTGAGCAGAACGCCTGTCGCCTGGGATGGACCAGTTGGCTGGGCCGCGAAAAAGCGGACGGCGTGGTGACCCTGGGCAGCAAAATTCATTAAGGACAGATGACCAATGATCAACGTAGACCTGCAACAACTTATCCAGGCGCTGGACGCCGAAACCCGTCGTGATCTGGAAAGTTCTGCCGAGCGTTGCGTCGCCCGTGGCGGCAGCAAGATCCTCGTCGAAGACTTGCTGCTGGGCCTGCTGGAGCGCCCGCAAGGCCTGCTCGCACGCGCGCTGCAAGACGCCGAAGTGGACGCCGGCGAGCTGAGCGCCGCGCTGCAATCGCGAGTCGAGCACAGCGCCTCGCGCAACCCGGTGTTCGCCCCGGAACTGGTGCAGTGGCTGCAAGACGCGTTGCTGGTGGCCAACCTTGAACTGGGTCAGAGCCAGGTCGAGCAAGCCGCGTTGATCCTCGCGCTGCTGCGCAACCCGATGCGCTACGCCGGCAGCCGTTACCAGTCGTTGCTGGCCAAGCTGAACATCGAGCGCCTGAAAGAATTTGCCCTGTCGCAGAAAGAGCAACCGGCCACCGGCAAGCCTGCCGTGCCGGGCGAATCGCTGCTGCAGCGCTTCACCCACAACCTGACCCAGCAGGCCCGCGACGGTAAACTCGACCCGGTGCTGTGCCGCGATGGCGCGATTCGGCAGATGGTCGACATCCTCGCCCGTCGCCGCAAAAACAACCCGATTGTGGTCGGTGAGGCCGGCGTCGGTAAAACCGCCATCGTCGAAGGTTTGGCTTCGCGCATTGCCGCCGGTGAAGTGCCGCAAGTGTTGAAAGGCGTCGAGCTGCTGTCGCTGGACATGGGCCTGTTGCAGGCCGGCGCCAGCGTCAAAGGTGAGTTCGAGCGTCGCCTCAAAGGCGTGATCGACGAAGTCAAAGCCTCGCCGAAACCGATCATCCTGTTCATCGACGAAGCCCACACATTGATCGGCGCGGGCGGTAATGCCGGTGGTTCCGACGCGGCCAACCTGCTCAAACCAGCTTTGGCCCGTGGCGAGTTGCGCACCATCGCCGCCACCACGTGGGCGGAGTACAAGAAGTACTTCGAAAAAGACCCGGCCCTGGCCCGTCGTTTCCAGCCGGTGCAACTGCACGAGCCGACCGTCAGCGAAGCGGTGACCATCCTCCGTGGTTTGGCGCAGGTCTACGAGAAGAGTCACGGCATCTACCTGCGCGATGACGCGGTGGTGGCGGCGGCTGAGTTGTCCGCCCGTTACCTCGCCGGCCGTCAGCTGCCGGACAAAGCCGTCGATGTGCTCGACACCGCGTGCGCTCGCGTTCGCATCAGCCTCGCGGCCGCCCCGGAAAGCCTTGAACGTCTGCGTGGCGAACTGGCTGAAGGGGGCCGTCAGCGTCAGGCGCTGCGTCGTGATGCTGAAGCCGGTTTGTTGATTGATCACGAAGCGTTGGATGCTTTGGAAGATCGTCTGGCCACCGCCGAAGACGAAATGGTCGCTCTCGAAACGCTGTGGACCGAGCAGAAAGAACTGGCCGAGCGCCTGTTGGATCTGCGTCAGCAACTGGCCAAGGCTCGCGAAGCGGCTGCCGTCGAACCGACCGTCACGGTTGAAGAAGACGCCGAAGGCACCGTGATCGAAACCCTCGAAGCGGTGAATGACGTCGCGTCCCTCGAAACCGCGCTCAACGAAACTCACAAAGCCCTGACCGATGCTCAGGTCAAAGAACGCCTGGTCAGTTTCGAAGTCTGCCCGCGTCTGGTCGCCGAAGTCATCAGCGCCTGGACCGGCGTGCCGCTGGCGCAACTGGCCCGCGAGCACAACGCCAAGGTCGCCAGTTTCGCCACCGACCTGCGCACCCGCATCCGTGGTCAGGAACAAGCCGTTCACGCACTGGACCGCTCGATGCGCGCCACCGCTGCCGGCCTGAACAAACCGGACGCACCGGTGGGCGTGTTCCTGCTGGTCGGCCCGAGCGGCGTCGGCAAGACCGAAACCGCGTTGGCCCTCGCCGATTTGCTGTACGGCGGTGATCGTTTCATCACCACCATCAACATGTCTGAGTTCCAGGAGAAGCACACCGTGTCGCGCCTGATCGGTGCGCCGCCGGGCTACGTCGGTTACGGCGAGGGCGGCATGCTCACCGAAGCCGTGCGGCAGAAGCCGTACTCCGTTGTGCTGCTCGATGAAGTCGAAAAGGCTGACCCGGACGTGCTCAACCTGTTCTACCAAATCTTCGACAAAGGCGTGGCCAACGACGGCGAAGGGCGCGAGATCGACTTCCGTAACACGCTGATCCTCATGACCTCGAACCTGGGCAGCGACCGCATCAGCGACCTTTGCGAAAACGGCGCACGGCCAACCGCCGAAGTGCTCGAAGAAACCATTCGCCCAGTGCTCAGCAAACACTTCAAACCGGCGCTGCTGGCGCGGATGCGCGTGGTGCCTTACTACCCGGTCGGCGGTCCGGTGCTGCGCGAGCTGATCGAAATCAAACTCGGTCGTCTGGGCGAACGCCTGAACCGTCGTCAGCTGGATTTCACCTACTCGCAAGACCTCGTCGATCACTTGGCCGAACGCTGCACCCAAAGCGACAGCGGCGCGCGTCTGATCGACCATTTGCTGGACCTGCACGTACTGCCGCTGGTGGCCGACCGCTTGCTCGACGCGATGGCAACCGGTGAAAGCCTCAAGCGCGTCCACGCGACGCTCGACGGCGGCGCCAGCGTGACCTGCGAGTTCGCCTGAGGTGGGTGTGATGTTCACTCAAGTGCCGCAACCGCTGGTGTATGCCGAAGCGTTGCTGGCGCAGTTCGCCAGCCTGTCGCGTGCGGCGGACGGCGCTGCGCTGCTGGGTGACTTCGTGCGCGGCGTGGCGGAACTCAGCGGTTGCGAGCTGACTCAGCTGTATTTGCTGGACGCGACCCACACGTGCCTGGGGATGAACGCCGAGTGCCTGAACGGCATTCTGCAGCCGCGCGAATCGGCGAGCTTGCCGGCGGATTACAACGGTGAACAACTGCTGCAATTCGCCCTGTGCCAGAACCGCGTGGTGAGCCTCGGCGAACTGAGCGGCAGCCTGCACGAAACCAGCTTCCTGCCGCCGCAAGCCACGCCGTGGCAGTCGCTGCTGTGCGTGCCGCTGGTCAATCAGCAGAAGGCGGTCGAAGGTTTGTTGCTGTGCGCCAGCCGCCGGCACATCGACTTGCAAGGCTTTGCCGATTCCCTCGGGCAACTGGGTTCGTTTGTGCTCGGCCAACTGCATCTGCTGCAACGTCTGCGTCAGCCGGTCGGGGATGCACGGCCATTGAAGGCCAGCGTCCCGAGTGCCAGTGGTTACGGCTTGATCGGCAAGAGCAAGGCCATGCGCGAAACCTATTCGCTGATCAGCAAAGTCCTGCACAGCCCCTACACCGTGCTGCTGCGAGGCGAGACCGGCACCGGCAAGGAAGTGGTCGCACGCGCCATTCACGACTGCGGCCCGCGCCGTTCCCAGGCGTTCATCGTGCAGAACTGCGCGGCGTTCCCCGAGAACCTGCTGGAAAGCGAACTGTTCGGCTACCGCAAAGGCGCCTTCACCGGCGCGGATCGCGACCGCGCCGGGCTGTTCGACGCGGCCAATGGCGGCACCTTGTTGCTCGATGAAATCGGCGACATGCCGTTGTCGCTGCAAGCCAAGTTGCTGCGCGTGTTGCAGGAAGGCGAGATCCGCCCGCTGGGTTCCAACGACACCCACAAGATCGACGTACGCATCATCGCCGCGACGCACCGGGATTTGTCGGTGCTGGTCAGCGAAGGCAAATTCCGCGAGGACTTGTACTACCGCCTCGCGCAATTCCCGATTGAACTGCCGGCCCTGCGTCAGCGCGAAGGCGACATCCTCGACCTGGCCCGGCACTTCGCCGACAAGGCCTGCTCGTTCTTGCAGCGCGATGCGGTGCGTTGGTCCGATGCGGCGCTGGATCACCTGTCCGGTTATGCCTTCCCCGGCAACGTGCGCGAACTCAAAGGCCTGGTCGAGCGCGCGGTGTTGCTGTGCGAGGGCGGCGAGTTGCTGGCCGAGCATTTCTCCCTGCGCATGGAAGCCGTGCCGGAAGACAACAGCCTGAACCTGCGCGAACGCTTGGAGCAGGTCGAACGCAGCCTGCTGCTCGATTGCCTGCGCAAAAACGACGGCAACCAGACCCTCGCCGCCCGCGAACTCGGGCTGCCGCGTCGCACGCTGCTGTACCGCCTCGGGCGCCTGAACATCAATCTCGGTGACTTCGATGGCTAGGCAAATGACCGTCGATTTCACCTCATTCGCTTCTGATAGCGCCGCCCGAACGGGCCGGCGCTTTGTGCTTTGTCTACCCCTGGAGACCCTCTGATGTCTGTTCGTCACTGGCAAGCCGTCCTGCTGACCCTCGTCGTTCTATGCGGCCTTGGCGGCTGCAGCGGCAATTACAAATTCAACGACAACACCTATCGCCCATTGGGTGATCCGCAGGCGGTCAATCGCGGCAAGTGACCGCAAGGAGTATCACCATGGAATTGGTTTTCGAAATGCTGAACACCAAGCAGTTCGTGCCCACGGAGCTGTGCCAGAAGACCTTCAAGCAGGCCGGCGGCGTGATTGGCCGGGGCGAGGATTGCGACTGGATCATCCCGGACCGCAAGCGTCATCTGTCCAATCACCATGTGGACATCAGCTTTCGCGAAGGGACGTTCTTCCTGACCGACACCAGCAGCAACGGTGTCCAGGATGGCGGCAGCGGCGCACGCCTGCGCAAGGGTGAACCGATGCGCATCGAGCATGGCAGCACCTACGTGCTGGGTGATTTCGAGATCCGTGCGCGGCTGGTGCGCGACCCGGCCACCTTCGACGTCGAAGTCGGTCGCCCACAAGCGGCGGGCAGCATCATCCCGGATGACGCGTTCCTTGATCTCGATCCGCTGAACGCCCTTGATCAGCAAGAGCGCGTGTACTCGGAAATCGAAGAGCTGATCACCCCGAGCACCACCATCGAGGACACCCGTCAGCGCGCCGACTATGCGCGCATCGACATGGAAAGCCTGATGGTGCCGGAGTTGATCAACGCCCCCGCCGAACCTGCGCCAAACCCTGTCGCAAAAGCGCCTGAGCGCCAGAGCGAAGGTTTCTGGGAGCATTTCGGTGCGGCGCTGGGCGTGGACCTCAAAGGCCTCGACCACGACGCCCGCGAGGCCCTGGCGCTGAACGCGGCACGCCTGCTCAAGCAAAGCGTCGGCGGTTTGCAGCAGAGCCTGCGCACCCGCAGCGAACTGAAAAACGAACTGCGTCTGGCCCAGACCACCGTGCAAGGCACGAACAAGAACCCGCTGAAATTCGCCGTCGATGCCGGTGAAGCGCTGGGCATTCTGCTGCAGCCGAACAAGCCGGGCCAATTGCCGGCCGAGCAGTCGATCTCTCGTGCGTTCCGCGATTTGCAGGCGCATCAGGTGGCCTTGCTGACCGCCAGCCGCGCCGCCGTTCGCGGAACCCTGGAGCACTTCTCGCCGCAGCAACTGACCCTGCGTTTCGAGCGCGACAACAAGCCGTTGCTGGCCACCTCCGGCAGCCGCTGGAGAGCGTACGGTCGTTATCACCAGGCCCTGCGTCAGGACGATGACTGGAGCGAGCGCCTGCTGGCCCGCGACTTCGCTCAGGCCTACGAAGAACAGATCCGCCTGATTTCCACCCTTCACACCGACCACCAAGGATGATGCGCATGTCTCGCTGCTCGACCGCTTTTTTCAAGATGCTGACTGCGTTCGCGGTGCTGGTGCTGCTGGCCGGTTGTTCGTCGCTGTCGCCGTATTCCAAAGTGACCAAGGTCAACCTGAAGCTCACCGGCAGCGATCAGCTGAACCCGGACCTCAACGGGCGCCCGTCGCCGGTTGTCGTGCGTCTGTTCGAGCTCAAGCACCCGGTGACGTTCGAGAATGCCGACTTCTTCAGCCTGTACGAGCGCGCCAAGGAATCCCTGGCCCCAGACCTGGTGGCCAGCGAAGAACTCGAACTGCGCCCGGGCGAAACCATTGAGCTGAAACTCAGTGTGGAGGAGGGCAGCCGTTACGTCGGGATCCTCGCGGCCTACCGCGACCTGCCGGAAACCAAATGGCGCTACACGGTGCAAGTCACCCCGCTGGAAGTCACCGAGGCTGACCTGACCCTCGACCAGGCCGGTATTCGCAACAGCAACGAAAAGCTCGCCAAGGCGGATGACTGATCATGAATTCCCATAAAGTCATTTGGCAGGAAGGCATGCTGCTGCGTCCGCAGCACTTCCAGCACAACGATCGCTACTACGACCACCAGATGAAAACCCGCACGCAGTTGTTGGGCAGTTACACCTGGGGTTTCCTGAATCTCGACATCGATTTGCAGTTCCTCAACATGGGCAAACTGGTGATCAGCCAGGCCTCGGGGATTCTGCCGGATGGCAGCCTGTTCGAACTCGGCGGCAACACCGAGCCGCTGGCGCTGGACGTGCCGCCGAACACCGGCAACACGCCGATTTACCTGGCGCTGCCGCTGGTCACCGGTAACCACATCGAGTCGCGCCGCCCGGAGCAATCCGACGTGCTGGCGCGCTACACCGCGTACGAAGCGGAAGTGGCCGACTCCAACGCCGGCGACGACTCCGCCAGCCAGGTCAGCTGCGGTCGCCCGGACTTCAAACTGTTGCTCGGCGAGCAGCAGAGCGATCAGGCCTACGTGAAGCTGAAGATCTGCGACGTGCTCGACACCACGCCCGACGGCGTGATCAGCCTCGATCCGGATTTTGTGCCGACCTACATTCAGGCGCATTCCTCCAGCTATTTGCTGTCGTGCCTGAAAGAAGTGATCAGCATGCTCGGTCACCGGGGCGACACCATCGCCGAGCGCATCCGCTCCAACGGCAAGGTCGGTGGCGCGGAAGTCGGCGACTTCATGATGCTGCAACTGATCAACCGCACCGAGCTGCTGCTGCGTCACTACCTCGGTCTGGAACAGGTTCACCCGGAAGAGTTGTACCGCACGCTGCTGACCATGCTCGGTGATCTGGCGACCTTCTCCAGCGACAGCAAACGCCCGCGTCTGGACAGCCGTTACCAGCACAGCGATCAGGGCGCGAGCTTTCGCAAACTGATGGAAGCGATTCGTCAGGTGCTGTCGATGGTGCTCGAACAGCACGCCATCGAACTGGTCCTGCAAGCACGTCAGTACGGGATCATCGTCTCGCCGTTGCACGACCACAAACTGCTGGGCTCGGCGTCGTTCGTGCTCGCGGCCAGCGCCAACTGCGATTCCGAAGAACTGCGCCACCGCTTGCCGGCGCACCTCAAGGTCGGCCCGGTGGAGCGCATCCGCCAACTGGTCAACCTGCACCTGCCGGGCATCAAGGTCAAACCGTTGCCGGTGGCCCCACGGCAGATCGCGTTCCACTCCAACAAAACCTATTTCATCCTCGAACTCAGTTCCGAAGACCTGGCACAACTGGAGCGCTCCGGCGGCTTCGCGTTCCACGTGTCCGGCGAATTCGCCGAGCTTGAATTGAAATTCTGGGCCATCAGGAACTGACCGACATGATCAAGGACATGGAACACCATCAGGACGATAAAACCGTCTTGCTCGACCGCCAGGGCCACGGCCCGGCGCAAAGTCCGCTGACCGACTTCGCCGCACCGCCGCGTTTCGAACAACTCGAAGAGCGGATGATCTACGCCGCACGCCTGCGCCCGGCAGAGACCTTCAACATCAGCCTCAATTCGCTGGTGGCCGCCGGTTCCGACCTGTTGTCGGAAGTGGTTCGCCTCAAGCACAGCGATAGCCGCGAAGACATGTACGCGCTCAACGAGCGCCTGACCGCCGGGCTGAAACTGTTTGAAGTGCGTGCGCTGCACAACGGCGCCGAAAGCAGCCAGGTGATGGCTGCGCGTTACGTGCTCTGCACCGTGGTCGACGAAGCCGTCGTGACGACGCCGTGGGGCAACGAAAGCGAGTGGTCGCAGATGAGCCTGCTCAGCAGCTTCCACAACGAAACCTTCGGTGGCGAGAAGTTCTTCCAGCTGCTGGATCGCCTGTCGAAAAACCCGGTCAAGCACCTGCCGATGCTGGAGCTGATGTACCTGTGCCTGTCCCTCGGTTTCGAAGGCAAGTACCGCGTGCAAGCGCGCGGCATGCTCGAACTCGAAGGCATCCGCGACGCCTTGTATCGGCAGATTCGTCAGCTGCGCGGCGACGTGCCGCGTGAACTGTCGCCGCATTGGGAAGGCTTGAACGACCAGCGTCGCAGCCTGGTGCGCATCGTGCCGGCGTGGATGGTGGTGCTGTTCACCGTGGTCTGCCTGGTGGTGATGTATTCGGGGTTCGCCTGGGTCTTGGGCGAGCAGCGCGACACCGTTCTGCAACCTTATCAGCCGCTGGATTCCGCCGCGGCCCAGCCGCTGTCGCAGCCGTAAACAGGGACGTGTGATGAAAAAGTTTTTCAAGAAAGTCGGCGCGTTCGTGCGCCAGACCTGGGTCTGGACCTTGCTGCTGGTGCTGTTCGTCGCGCTGCTGGTCTGGTTTGTCGGGCCGCTGTTGGCAGTCGATGACTACAAGTTCTGGGAAGGATCGACCTCCCGCCTGCTGACCATCAGTGTGTTGTTCCTGATCTGGGGCCTGACCATGGTCTTCGTCAGCTGGCGTGCCGGTGTGCGCAAGAAAGCGGTCGAAGAGACTGAGGATGGTCAGGATCGTATCCGCCGTGAAGAGTTGATCGACGAAGAGCAGAAGGAGTTGAAGGAGCGTTTCAAGGACGCCCTGAAAACCCTGAAGACCTCGAGCCTCTATCGCGGCCGCAGCGAACGCTGGCGCAGCGATTTGCCGTGGTACTTGCTGATCGGCCCGCAGGGCAGCGGCAAGACCAGTCTGCTGGACTTCTCGGGCCTTGAGTTTCCGATCAACAAGATCGACCGCAAACTGACCCGCGACACCCTCGGCACCCGTCATTGCGACTGGTATTTCGCCGACCACGGTGTGCTGATCGACACCGCCGGACGTTACCTGACCCAGGCGGATGCCGAAGTCGATGGCAGCGCCTGGAGCACTTTGCTCGACCTGCTGCGCAAGCGTCGTCGCAACCGTCCGTTGAACGGCGTGCTGGTGACCATTCCCGTGGAATTGCTGCTGGGCGCTAACGAGCAGGATCTGGAGACGCTGGCGCGTCAGGTGCGTGCGCGCCTGCAAGACGTGCATCAGAAACTGCACGTCGATGTGCCGATCTATCTGGTCCTCAGCAAGGCTGACCAGTTGCTCGGTTTCGACGAGTTCTTCGACCAGCTGACCCGCGAAGAAAGCGATCAGGTGCTCGGCACCAGCTTCCGCAAAGAGCAGAGCGGCACCGACGTCACCGTGCTGCGCGCTGAGTTCGAAGAGCTGCTGCGTCGCCTGAACAGCCAGGTGATCATGCGCATGCACCAGGAGCGCGACACCCAGCGCCGTGGCCGCATCCTCGATTTCCCGCATCAACTGGGGCAGATCGGCGAGCGCCTGTGCCTGTTCGTCGACATGGCGTTCACCGGCAACCGTTATCAGCGTGTCAGCCAGTTGCGCGGTTTCTACCTGACCAGCGCACCGCACCTGACCCAGGAAATGGACCAGACCACCGCCGGCATCGGCGCCAATCTGGGGATCAACTCCGGCGTATTGCCGACCCTGCGCAGTGGCCGTTCGCGGTTCATTCACCATTTGCTCAGCCGGGTGATTTTCCCCGAGGCCGATCTGGCCGGTCTGGACAAGCGTGAACGCAGCCGCATCCATTGGGGCCAGCGTGCGTTGTACGTCGGTGCATTGGCGGCGTTGGGCCTGTTCGGCCTGCTGTGGGCGAGCGGTTTCTCGGCCAACTATGAGCGCCTGGAAAACCTGCGCAACCTGGCACAAACCTGGACGCAACAGCGCTCGGCCCTGACCGCCCGTGATGATTCGATGGCGGTACTGAAGACCCTCGACACCAGCTACGCAGCGACCCAGGTGTTCCCGAAAAAGGGTGACGTGGGTTACCACGAGCGTGGCGGTCTGTATCAGGGCGAAGACGTCAACCCGGTGGTCAAGGCGGCTTACGAGCGCGAGCTCGAAAAGCAATTGCTGCCGAAGGTCGCGACCCTGCTGGAAGGGCAGATCCGCGCCAACATGAAGGACCGCGAACGCCTGCTCAACAGCTTGCGCGCGTACCTGATGCTGAACATGAAAGATCGCCGCGATGCGGTGTGGCTCAAGGATTGGGTCGCGACTGACTGGTCCCTGCGTTACGCCGGCAACACGGCGGTGCAGAACGGCCTGAACACGCACTTCGAGCGCTTGCTCAAGCTTCCGTTTATCTACCCGCTGAACGATCAACTGGTGGCTCAGGCGCGTCAGGTATTGCGCAGCGAGTCGCTGGCCAACGTGGTTTACCGGATGCTGCGCGAGCAGGCCCGAGACCTGCCGGAATACCGTTTGAGCCAACACCTGGGCCCGCAAGGTGCGCTGTTTGTCGGCACCGATTACGTGATCCCGGGCTTCTACACCCAGCAGGGTTATCAGCAGTATTTCTCGGTGCAGGGCAGTGCGCTGGTCACCGACATCCTGCGTGACAACTGGGTGCTGGGCGAAGGTTCGGGCATCAGCGGCATGGACTTGCGTCGCCTGATGGTCGAACTGGAGCAGCTGTATTTCCGCGACTACGCCAACTTCTGGAGCGAAGCCGTGGGCCAGGTTGCACTGCCTCCGATCAGCGATTTCAGTGAGGGCGCCGAGCAACTGGCGGGCCTGACCTCGGCCAACTCGCCGGTGCTGCAACTGCTGGTGGAAGTGCGCGAGAACACCCGGTTCCCGGCAGAAGCCGAGGCGGTCGATCAAGCGGCTGATGCCGCTGCAGCACTGGGCGAGCAGAAAGGCAAGTTGGGCAAGCTGGGCAAACTGGCGTCTGCCGCCGCGGACAAAGCTTCGGACATGGCGGCGATCAAAAACCTGCCGGACACCGCGAAGAAATCCCTGCAACGCCGCTTCGAACCGCTGCACCGTTTGCTGGATGACAACAACGGCCCGGCTGCTGATTTGACCCCGGCGCTGACGGCGCTCAACGACCTGCAAATGCAACTGTCGAGCCTTGCGCGCGCCAGTGCGCCGGAGCAGGCCGCGTTCGAAATGGCCAAGACCCGCATGAGCGGCCAGCGTGATGCGCTGAGCAACCTGCGCAGTGCCTCGAACCGTCTGCCGCGCCCGGTCAGTGTGTGGTTCAACGTGCTGGCTGAAGACACCTGGCGTCTGGTGCTCAACGATTCCTACCAGTACCTGAACCAGCGTTATCAAAGCGAGCTGTATAGCTTTTACGGCAAGGCGATCAACAAGCGCTACCCGTTCAGCGCCCACAGCACCAGCGATGTGGCGATCAGCGACTTCCGCGAGTTCTTCAAGGCGCAGGGCATTGCCGATCGCTTCTTTGATACCTACATGCGTCCGTTCGTGAGTGGCGATCCGGGCAACTACCGTCTGCGCAGCATTGACGGTCACAGCATGCCGATCTCCAAGGTCTACCTCGACCAGATGGCCGCGGCCCAAGTGATCCGCCAGAGCTTCTTCTCGATCAACCCGGCGGAACCGCAAGTGCAGTTCAAACTGGAGCCGTACACCCTCGACCCGGCCGTCAGCCGTTCCGAGTTCAAGTTCGGCGACAAGACCATCGAATACCGTCACGGCCCGATTGTGCCGGTGTCGTTCAAATGGCCGACCGATGCTGAAGACGGGCGCACCAGCCTGGTGATGGACAAGATGGCGGGCCGCCCGATCGGCATCGAGAAGAACTCCGGCCCGTGGTCGCTGTTCCGCCTGTTCGACCTGATGCAGACCGAGTACCTCAGCGGTCGTGACGTGCTGGTGCTGAAGGCGGACGTCGGTGGCCTGCGCGCCAACTATTTGCTGACCAGCCAGCGCACGCCGAACCCGTTCGACATGGGCGTGCTGCGCACCTTCCGTATGCCGGTGCAGCTCTGATGCTGGTTGCCAGTTCCTGGCGCAGCGCTGCGCGCACCGATGCCGGCAAGGTTCGGGCGCGCAACGAAGATGCTTTCCTCGACTGTCCGCAGCAGGGGCTGTGGGTGGTCGCGGACGGCATGGGCGGTCATCAGGGTGGCGACGTTGCCAGCCAGTTGATCGTCGCCAGCCTGGCGGAATTGCCGGCGCAGGATGACTTCGACGAACGACTCAAAGGCATTCGCCAGTGCCTGCACTGGCTGAACCGCCGCTTGGGTCAGGAGTTGACCGTCACCGCCGGGCGCCACGACAGCATCATGGGCAGCACCGTCGTGGCGCTGCTGGTGGAAGGCAATCGCGCGGCCTGCATCTGGGCCGGCGATAGCCGTTGTTACCTGTGGCGCGGCCAGCGTTTGTATCAGCTGTCCAAAGACCATTCGCTGCAACAGCAACTCATCGACGAGCAACAGATGAGCGTCGAAGACGCCAGCGCGCATCCCGCCGCGCATGCCTTGACCCGTGCGGTCGGGGCGGCCGAGCAACTGACGCTGGACGTGCTCGAACTCGAGGTTTACCCCGGCGATGCGTTTCTGTTGTGCAGCGATGGTTTGTACAACGGGCTGAGCAGCGATGCCTTGGGTAGCGCCCTGAGCCTGACCGCGCCGCATATCGCGCTTGAGCGTCTGTTTGACGGCGCGCTGCGTGGTTCGGCCCGGGACAACCTGACTGCCGTGGTGATCCGCCAATGACCCAACTCATGCCGCCGCTCGACGACCTGCTGATGAGCGAAGAGCAAGCCAATAACCTGACTTACTTTGCGTTCGCCAAGTCGCATCAAGCGGAGCCCGCGTTGGCGCCGACCAAGGCCAGTGTCGGTGAACTGCCGGACGTGCTGGCAGGCCGTTACCGCATCGAGCGCCTGCTCGGTGCCGGCGGCATGGGCGCGGTTTACCGTGCACGGGACTTGCTGAGCGAACAGTTCGGCGATCCCGACCCTTACATCGCGCTGAAAATCCTCAGCGAAGAATTTGCCGAATCGCCGGACGCCAGCGCCTTGCTCTACAGCGAGTTCGCCCTGACCCGACGCCTGCGCCATAACAATGTGTTGCGACCGCACACCTTTGAAGTGGACACCGATTGCCAGCGCGCCTTCATCACCATGGAACTCATGCGTGGGCTGACCCTGGACAAACTGCTCTGCGAGCGACCACTCGGCCTGCCGTGGAACGAACTGCGCGACATCGCGCTGCCGCTGCTCGACGCACTGGCCTACGCCCACGCGCGCGGCGTGCTGCACGGCGACATGAAGCCAAGCAACGTGATGCTCAGCGAAGAAGGCGTGCGCCTGTTCGACTTCGGTCTGGGCCAAGCCGAAGAGGGCATCCTGCCCGGCCTACCTCATTTGAGCCGCGACCGCTTCAACGCCTGGACCCCAGGCTACGCCGCACCGGAACTGCTCGAAGGCCAGCCGCTGTCCGCCAGCGCCGACGTCTACGGCGTGGCCTGCGTGCTTTACGAATTGGCGGGCGGCAAACACCCGTTCCGCCGCTTGCCCTCGACCCAGGCCCGTGACGAACACCTGGAGCGCGAGCTGCACGCCCCGAAAAATCTACCGAAACACTGCTGGCCAGCCCTGCGAACGGCGCTGGCATTCGATGCGGCCGATCGAACGATCACCGCCGCACAACTGCGTGACGCCATGGGCGCCACTTCGTCTTTGCTGCAACGTCTGCGACTTCGGGCGTAACGGATGACTACCGAACAGGGAGCAAGCAATGTTCAACTCAGCTAACGAAACGCACTTCAGCCTGACTGTCGAAGACTACGTCGGCGACCTGCAAGTGCTGTCGTTCACCGGCACCGAAGGCATCAGCCAGCCGTATCGCTTCGACCTCGAACTGGTCAGCGAAAACCCCGATCTGGACCTGGAAAAACTCCTGCACAAGCAAGCGTTCCTCGCGTTTGATCCGCAGGGTTCCGGCATCCACGGCCAGATCTACCGCGTTGCCCAGGGCGATGCCGGCAAGCGCCTGACCCGCTACAAAGTCTCCCTGGTGCCGCACCTGCAATACCTGCATCACCGCACCAACCAGCGCATCTACCAGCAGATGTCCGCGCCGAAAATCATCGCGCTGATCCTCGAAGAACACGGCATCAAGGGCAACGCCTACAACTTCCAGCTCAGCCAGCCATGCCCGGACCGCGACTACTGCGTGCAGTACGACGAAACCGACCTGCACTTCGTCCAGCGCCTGTGCGAAGAGGAAGGCATTCACTACCACTTCCAGCACAGCGCCAAAGCTCACCTGCTGGTGTTCGGCGACGACCAGACCGTATTCCCCAAACTCGGCCAGCCAACCGCGTACGTGCAAGGCAGCGGCATGGTCGCCGACGAACCGGTGATCAAAGGCTTCAAACTGCGCCTGGAAACCCGCACCAGTCGCACCACGCGCCGCGACTACGACTTCGAAAAACCACGCCTGCAACTCGAAGCTGCCTACAAGCCCGATGTTCAGAGTGACGAACCAGACCTCGAAGACTACGACTACCCCGGCCGCTTCCTCGACCGCGCGCGCGGCAAATTCCTCAGCCAGCGCATCCTCGAACGCCACCGCGCCGACTACCAGCAAGCCGAAGGCCACGGTGATCAAACCCGCTTGATCAGCGGCCACTTCCTGGAAATGTCCGACCACCCACGCACCGAGTGGAACGACCTCTGGCTGCTCACCGAAATCGTCCACGAAGGCAAACAGCCGCAAGTCCTCGAAGAGTCGGTGACCAGCGACACCACCGACAACAAAGACGACTTCCACCAGGGCTACCGCAACCGCTTCCTCGCCACCCCATGGGCCGTGTTCTACCGCCCGGCGCTGCAACACCCGAAACCCCGCGTACTCGGCAGCCAGACCGCCAAAGTCACCGGCCCCGCCGGCGAAGAAATCCACTGCGACCAATACGGTCGCATCAAAGTGCAATTCCACTGGGACCGCGAAGGCCAGGCCGACGACAAAACCAGCTGCTGGATGCGCGTCTCCTCAAGCTGGGCCGGCGACCGCTACGGCGCAATCGTCATCCCGCGCATCGGCATGGAAGTGCTCGTCACCTTCCTCGAAGGCGACCCCGATCAGCCGTTGGTGACTGGCTGCCTGTACCACAAGGAAAACCAGGTTCCCTACGACCTGCCGGCGAACAAGACGCGCAGCGTGTTCAAAACCCTCAGCTCACCGGGTGGCGGCGGGTACAACGAACTGCGGATTGAAGACAAGAAAGGCGCGGAGCAGATCTTCATCCATGCCCAGCGGGATTGGGATGAAAACATCGAGCACGACCAGAAGATTCGCGTCGGCAATGAGCGGCATGACACGGTGGTGAAGAACACCTACACCGAGCTGAAGGCTGAAGAGCATCGCACCACGATTGCTGATCGCAAGGTGGAAACGCGGGTGGATGATCACCTGACGATTGGGCAGAACCAGCATGTCAAACTCGGCACCGCACAACTGACCAGCGCCGGGAAAGAGATACACCTGAAGGCTGGGGCGAAGATTGTTATCGAGGCCGGCTCGGAACTGACCATCAAGGGCGGTGGCAGCTTCATCAAACTGGATGCCGGCGGCGTGACCGTGGTCGGACCGATCGTGAAGATCAATGCCGGCGGCTCGGCAGGCTCGGGGACCGGGATCGGCATCAAACCGCCGATACTGCCAGGTGCAGCGGACAAAGACATCGCCGGCGCCGTGCCGCCTCAGGCTCTCGGCAACGCACCGATGGCGCCGCCCCCGGTTTGCAAGGAATGCCTGGCCCGGGCCAAACGTAACGCCCAGGCCCTGGCCGCACGATAAAGGACGACTTCATGTACACAAGCAACGTGCACTGGCTGGATGAGTTATGGGTCAACGCCCTGCAACTGAAACAGTCGCACCTCGACCTGTTGATCGACGCCACCAGCCTCGACTACCCGCTGCTGCAAGAACTGGCGGAGCAGCCCGACGGGCCAAAACTGGCCAAGCTGTTTGAAAACACTCCGGAAGTCGCCATCGCCGATTTCGGCCCGCTGCTGCTGCGCGTCGACACGGCCCAACGCGCCTGGCTGAAAACCTTCATCAGCGCCGTCGACTGCAACAAACACGTCGTCGCCCTGTTCAGCCCTTGGGCGTTCGATGCACTGGCCGAACACCTGCGCGGCTACACCCAGGCAAAATGGAACCAGGGCCGCTCCGAAGGCGTGCTGCGCTACTACGACCCGCGCATGCTGCTGCCCGTCGCCGAAACCCTGACCCCGGTACAAAGCAACGCCTTCCACGCCGCCGTCATCTCCTGGCACTGGCTCGACCGCGACCAACACCCACAAAGCCTGCCCGGCAACTACGTCCGCCACGCCCCCACACCAGCCAACGGCCCTGTCATGTTCGACCACCCACAAGTCGCCAACCTGCTCGCCTGGACCGAAGCCGACGCCTACCGCGTCGACCGCTGCGCCGTGCCGCAAAACTACGGCTTGAGTCGTAATGAGAGCCTTATTCGTCATTTGTATCGCAGCCAGATCGCGGCGAATCAGAAGGGGTTGAAGGAACCGGAAGAGCGGGAACCGTTTATTGAGCAGTGGTTGGTGGAGAATTCGCCGTTTGTGATTGATGAGCCGCCGAAGGCGTTGATTTGATGGAGGGGCTTGCTCGTGGGCTGGGGGGGATGAGTTCTTCCTGGCGGGTTCGTGGGTGGGTGTTAGGGGGTGTGATGATGTTGAGTGGTTGCAGCAGTGCTCCATCGAAAATGCTGGCGGCACCGGTGACTGGATACAACCATACTTCTTCTGCCATCAATCGCTTTACTGTGAATGGTGCAAGTGGTGCAAACGTAGGGCCTCATCAGGGTGGTGGTAGCGAAGTTTGTTGTGGGGTTGTGCCAAGAGTATGGACTCCAGGTTTGAGAGCTATTGTTGAATGGGAGAAAGACCCTAATGCAAGACCTTCTGCCAAATGGCCACCACTTGGTACGGATGCATACCGTGCAGAATATAAAAAACATGCGGCGCAATATTCCCAGCATTCAGTAACTGTCGATATTCCAAAATACGATACGGCGGGTTCTTTGAAGGTGCATTTTCTTCCATGTGATCAAGTTCGCGTGTCAGCTGACAACATCAAACGCGGAGATCCAGCCTATCCGTATAACTTTTCAATGAATATGGAGGAGCCGAAGGTATGTCAATAATGAATGATGTAGTTAAAGAAATATGCTTGTTTGCGGCAGTTATGCAAGACGTTTTTGTGCGGAAACTTTGCTTGGGGCTAAGAAAAATCGGTTCCAATATGATGGCGCGATCATTAGTTCTTGTATTCAGCATGTTCGGTGTAAGCGCTTGCAATGCTGGCCCTGAAATGGTGTCTGCACCGGTTAAAGGTTTTAATCATACATCCGCAGAAATTACGCGGTTCACTATTAATGGTGCTGGGGGACCCCGAATTCCACCTAATCAAGGGGGGGGGAATGAAGTTTGCTGCGGCTTACTTCCCATGCAATGGAAGCCCGGGCTCCGAGCTATTATTGAATGGGACAAAGACCCAAACCCATATGGAGACGTAAAGCGAGATAAGTATGGCCAAATTGATAAGGCAGCCCTAGCTAGCCATTCCACTGCCTATTCTCACCATTCAGCGACCGTTGAAATTCCTAAATATGCTGAAGAACTGTGTGCATTGCAGGTTCACTTTCTTCCTTGTGACCAAGTAAGGGTGTCTACGACTTGTTACGGAGTCGGAAGTAAAAATTACCCAGATAAGGCATATTTTCAAGTCAAGGAGCCGGCATCATGTTCGAATCACTAATCGGAGAGTCCTCTCCTCCGCCGGCTGGAGCATTGGTTGCTCCAAAGTTTCCAATTACACGTCGACTGCCAGTTGAACCAAGCCAGTTGGCAAAGAATATAAAGCAGCAAAAAGAAGATGAGCGGCGATTTGGTAGTCAACAGCGTAAGCTCATTCAGGCGCAGGGAGGGGCAGATAGCGGAGTACCTTGTTGTAAAACTCTACATATCACACTGGCATTTGATGGCACTAACAACAACGACCAAGCAGACGGCGCATCAACGCCGAATTCGCGTAGCAACATTGCGCGAATTTTTCATGCAAGTTTGGGTGCCGAAAGTGATATGCGGCAGGCTGGTTTTATTAAGTACTATTGTCCCGGAGTTGGGACGGTGTTTCCTGATGTCGAAGAGTATATTCCTGACCAGCAGGGACTGGTCGGGGCTCGAGGGGGAGAAAACCGAATTAATTGGGGCCTCACCCGATTATTAGATGCATTAAGACTAGGCATGGGAGAGGGGGGGCTACCCATTGATAAAACCAAGTTAATGCTAAAAGACATGGCGACGAATGGTTACGCAAATACCTTCGGCTTAGGTTTATTCGAGAGCGGAGCAAAAAAACGCGAAACGACGTTGCGAAAAGAAATTCAGGATCTTCAGGATAAACTGAAAAAGCGAGATGACTCTGGAGAGAAACCGCATATTTTGGCGATGCGACTTTATGTTTACGGGTTTTCCCGGGGGGCTGCCGAAGCTCGAACTTTTGTCAATTGGTTACAGGAACTCGTTCGTTGCGAAAATGAAAGTGGTGGCGTTGAGTACCGATTTGCGGGACTACCGATATCGATCAACTTTCTAGGTGTTTTCGACACCGTCGCCGCAGTTGGGCTTGCCGACAGTGTTCCATTTGCAGCAGGGCATATGGACTGGGCTGATGGCACTATGCGCCTTCCCGACGAAGCAGAATCCCTTTCTCAGAGCACAGCGCTGCCCGATGATTGCTCTTATCTAAAACGCTGCGTTCATTTGGTTTCTGGCCATGAGCAGCGAGCAAGTTTTCCATTGGATTCCATACGCCGCCGCCCCAAAACAGCAGATGGCAGTCGTGATAAAAGTAAGGCTTCAAGTTATCGACAAGGCACCGTTGAGTACATTTATCCAGGGGTTCATTCGGACGTAGGTGGCGGGTATCCACCCAATGACCAAGGGAAAGCAACCGCTGGATCAGACCACGTCTTGTCCCAAATTGCTTTGCAGCACATGTACGCCGAAGCCTTCATGGCGGGTGCTCCATTGCTGGTTCCGAAGCCCGCACTGCAAGATGGGGTTCACGACACATGGAGAGCGATGCCCATAGATCTTGAGGGTGAGTTTTTAATCTCCGAAACACTCATCAATCGATTCAACGCATGGCAGGCACAAGGCCAAAGTGGTCCGTTGGAAGAGATGATGAAACGTGAGCACGCTCTAATCACTGGTTGGCGAATTGATCGATATGCAGGCGGTGTAGAAAAACAATCGTTCTTCAAAAATGCTGCTCCGGACATGCCGAAGGCCAAAATTGACGCTTGGAAGGCTATTGAAGAGCGCAACAATGCTGAAATCATGGCTAATAATACGGGGTTGCCCAAGCCAATTTACACTGAAGCTCAGGAGAATGAGCACCAGTTGAATATACAGATAGTTGGCGGCGAGGAAAAAGTCGATAAGTTGCGTCCGCAGAAGGTATTTGAACCTCCCTTGGACCGTAGACAGTTGAGTGGTGCTGCGGCTGAGTTCCGCCATGATTACTTACAAGAATGGGGCATGGTAGAGGACGGATTCACCCTAGGTGGCGTTGCCGATATGCTGCTGGGCGGTACGGTCTACTTGATTAACGAGGAAGATGAAGCCGAGGAGTATTCGTATCTTTATACAGAGGGGACCAAGCGCTACAACCAAATGTTCAGCGGGCCAAATGTACCGAGGAAAGGTGAGGAGGACCTAGTTGCATTGTTCGATGAACAGGTTCATGACTCGCGCGCGTGGTTTATGAACTTTTCGGCAGCCGGCCCACGTGAGCCCTTTACCGACTACTTCCGAATTCGACTGGTTCATTTCGATAATGAATCGAATAAACAGTTGTCGCTTTTGATTAGCGCAGGACGGGTGATCGGACTCGGAATTGCCTTGGCGAGTGTCGGCCTTAGTATCAAGAAAAGAGATCCCCGTATGTTGCTGGGTCTGTTCTTGCCGTCGTTGGCGCGTCCTGTCCTGAGCGGAAAAGTAGGTCTGCCGGAAATCAGTGCGTTCGACCCACTTACAGGCATTGCGCTTCCAGTGGCAAGCAATCTGGATGCTCTACGAGCGTTCACTAAAGAACCGGGTGACCTAGTGGCCAAAGTCGCAGCCTTGCCACCGCTGAAACCATTGACCGAAGCCACCGCGAACACCCCGGCGCTGCAGAAAATTCTGGTAGCCCATCAGGCGCTTGAAGCAGTCGAAGCTGCTCGCAAGAAAGACGTGGGTGCATTGGCCGGTATGCTGGCGAATGCGGCGAACGAAGAGGACAAGCCCAGTGGCTGGCTCGACTTGGTGGCTGATCAGGCCAGTAACTTGAAGTCGTCTGAAAAGAACGTGTAGCCGTACAAAGATAAGGGCGGCTCTGGTGGGCCGTCCTTTTAGTTTGGTACCCAATTACCCTGACAAAGCCTATTTTGAAGCGAAGGAACCAAAGGTCTGCCCGGGTTCCTGAGCCAGAAAAGAACACGGCCCCGATTGTTGGCAACATCAATCGGGGCCGTTTTTGTTTGCTTGGTTAGCCAGTTCAGCCTTACGCCTTGGCGCGATGTTCTTCTGGGGTCGGCGAATCAATGTGGTCCAGCGCTCGCTCCACCAACAGATGCACACCGTCCGCCATTCTGCTGAGGGCCAGGGCGACTGAGCGGCGGGAGCCTTCTACACCGTCGGCCAGGTCGGCGGCGATGGCGCTGATGGACAGCAGGTCTTCGGAGGCATTGGCCAGGAGGGTTTCGGTGTGGAGATCGGGAGCGACGATGAAGAGCGCACCCTTGCGGGATTTCGATGGTTTATCCGCAGTTGTGCCGAAGTGATGGTCGAGGGCGCGCTCGGCGGCTTCGTGGAGTTTCTTGGAATCTAAGGATTCGTAGGGGGAAGTGGCTTCATTTTCGGGCGATTTGGATGTCGGATTGGTCATAGGTGTAAATCCTTGGAGTTAATAAAATGTTTTCTCCGATTTCGGACTTGCACATCCGGTCGCCGATTTCGCGGCGACGGGCAAAGGTTATCGGTGAAGTAAGAGGTTGCCTAGTTCATGGACAGCTCGGCGTTTAGCAGGAAATGTCTGATAGGAGTGAGCGTAGAAACCTCAATAAACATCAGCTTTTAAACAACAGCGTTTCGTCAATGACTTGGTAGTCATCAGCGTCAAAAACCACGGCATCTTCTTCTAACACTGCGCAATGGTGGCGTTCTCGCTCGAAGCCGCTACACTGCGCCGGCCGTTCATTTTCCTTTTGAGGCTGTGCGCATGAAATTTCGTTTTCTTCTGTGGATGCTGGGTTTGTTGATGGGTAAGGCCAGTCGCACCAATCCTGCGTTTCAACAGCAGTTGGGCGACAAGGAATTAGTGTTTCAGCTACAGACCCAGGACGGGAAAGTGGCGCGGCATTTCTTTGTGAAGGATCAGCGCATTACCAGCAAGTCGGGCGTGTATGCCGAGCCTGCCTTTGCAATTGCCTTCAAAGATGCGGCGTATGGCTTTGCCACGATGCAGGCGAAGAACAAGCAGTTGGCGTTTATGACGGGGATTCAGGACAAGTCGATTCAGATCAAGGGCAACCCGGCGCTGGTGATCTGGTTTCAGGGGTTGACCAAGTATTTGAAGCCGAAGAAGGCCAAGCCAAAGGCATAGGTCCTTCAAGTAGTTCGCCGGGGTTCTTCGAGAGCAGGCTCGCCTCTTCAGCCATCTGGTTCAGGGGGGCTCGAGGATGTCGAGTGGCAGGGCTCGGTACGTTTTGTAGATCTGCTGGACTTCCGGATTGTCCAGGCTCTCGTAAGTGATGCCTTCTTTGTCGAGACCATCCAGGCCCCTGATGCCGCTGATCGTTGCTGGCCAGTCGTCGCGACTGGATATATCGACCACGAACGGTTTCAGGTAGTTATCGAGATACCCCTCACGAGGTTCTCGGATCTCGTCGCTGAGTGCCCGCAGGTAGTCGTCCTTGTTTGTCCTGGACCAGTCGATGGCGAACTTGGCCCTATAGCAGAGCTCCATGAAGACCAATAGGATCGTACGCCCGTTGCCGTCCAGGAAGGGGTGTGCGAAAGCGAGTTGGCCCATCACTCCGCCTGGATGGTCTCTAAAGCGTTTTTTGTCTGCTGCGAGCTTAAGCGCGTAGTCGACGGACATGTTGATGGAGTCCGGGCGCTCAAACACGGTGCTTCGGGGATCGTTGAGGGAGCCCTTGAAGACTGCCAGGTGAGGGACAAGCTCGTTCCGGTCTTTTCCTGCCCAGTGATAGAAGCCGGAGAACAGGATTTCGTGAACGTTGAGTACTGTCTGGTAATCGATTGGCTTTTTCTTGGCCAAATAGGCAAGCGCATCTTCGATGCTTAATTCGAACGAAAGATGCTCTGACTCTTTTACTTCGGTGGGATCTTTCAGTTGCAGCGAATTTTGAAGATATCCTGCAGTTTCAAAGTCGCCGAACGGGTCAAAAGTCATGCGCTTTGTTTCTTTGAGCGTCTTTCCTGAAGGTAGCGTCCTTGCAGTGCCATGGTTTCAGACTTGCTCAGAACGCCTTTCTTCTTGAGGTTGACGAGCAATTGTTCGACGCCGTCCAACTCAACGACATCGCCTGCCATACGAGTAATGGTCACCGCCATGAGGCTCATGCCGTCAGGATCAGCAGAGACCATGTGATCTTTTGCAAGCTTGCGGACTTGGCTTGCAACACTGACAGCAGCTGTTTGGGTCATCAGAAAGCCCTCTATTTGCAGTCAAATCATAGCAGGGCACTTGCTCGTTGTCCTAGCTGGCCGATAGCCGCGGATTGAGCGAAAAACAAGCAGGCGGGGATTCAGGATAAGTCGATTCAGATCAAGGGCAACCCGGCGTTGGTGATCTGGTTTCAGGGGTTGACCAAGTATTTGAAGCCGCGCAAGGCGAAGGCTGCCGCTAAGGTTTGAGGTGTTCAGGTAGACCGAGGTGGATTTTTCGCGGGCAAGCCTCGCTCCTACGGGATATCGGTGATCTGTAGGAGCGAGGCTTGCCCGCGAAGCTTTTAGGCCTGAGTGAATTGCGAGGCGAGTTCGCGCAGCAGCACTTCAGCCTCAAGCACTTTGCTGACGACGTCGTTGGCTTTGTCGCGGGTCAGGCCGACGCGTTCCAGCAGGGCGTCGGGGATGTCTTCATCCGGGCCGGAGCCGATGCCGCGGCTACGCAGCAGGCGCACGGACAGGCACACGAGGTTCGGGTATTCAGCGTAGGCGCCGTCGTAGCTTGGGTCGTGCTGGAAGCGCAGCGCGGTGGCCAGTTCGTCGGGCATGTCCCAATAGCGCATCAGCCATGAGCCGATCTGTTCGCGGCTGATGCCGAGCAGGTGTTGCTCGACGTAGCTGTGGCACAGGTGCGGGTTGACCTCCAGGTGGCGGCAGATCAGCGAGAAGTGCGGCGGGAACACGTGGGCCAGCAGCAAGTAGCCGAAGTTGTGCAGCAGGCCGGCGAGGTAGGTCAGGCCAGCTTCCGGGCGCTGGGCGCGCGGCATGGCGCGGGTCAGGCCTTCGATGACGGCGGCGGTGTAGATTGATTGCTGCCAGTACGGCGTGGTGTGTTGCGGGTGGTCTTTGGGCAGGCTGAGGGTTTTGCCCAGGGCCAGGCCCAGCGCGAGGTTGATCACCAGGTCGAAACCCAGCACGCGGACGATGGCGTCTTCAACGGAGCGAATCTTGCCCGGCGAGGCGTAGTACGGCGACGCCGCCCAGCTCACGACTTGTGCGGCCAGGGCCGGGTCGGTTTCGACCACGCCGGTGATGTCGTCGATGGTGGCGTTGGGGTCGACGCGCAGTTTGATGATTTTCTGCGCGGTCTCGGCCAGCGGCGGAATTTCGATGGTGGCTTCCAGGCGCTGCTGGATGCGTCGCGCGGTGAACGCCTGGACGGCCTGGGTGATTTCCTCGCGGTCATCGTCGGGGCGGTCGAGGTTCGGGCGGATGCTGCTCACGTTCTCGCCGAAGTTGGCGGCGCTGGCCTTGGTCAGCATGGTCTTGAAGGCTTCGCTGGTGATTTCCAGCAGTACACCCGGCTCGCCCGAGTTGATCAGCAACTTCGGTTCGCGCAGCAGGCTTTCTTCGTACAGGCAGGGCGAGCTGGTCAGCGCCGGCAGGCCGGGCAGCAGGCTCAGGTTGTGTTTGCCGAGCATCTTTTCCAGGCGCTCGGTCGACACGGCGGCGAGGCGGCGGCCGGTCAGTTCGGCGAGGCGGTTGAGGTCGAGCAACTGGCTTTGCGGGAACAGCACCATCAGCGCGCCCACGGCGTCGTCGAGCAGCACCGCTTGCACTTTGCGCGAGGCGTTCAGGCCGTGGTGGTCGAGGACTTCTTCGTAGGCGATGCCCAGTTTGGCGAGCAGCAGCCGAATAACAGACGGAGCGTGCGGGGTTTCAGGGACGAGGGCAGCTTCAGTCATGGTCTGTATCCGTATTCAAACAATTGCAGGAGTATAACCAGCTTGTTTAAGGGCAGGGTCCAGAAACTGCGACGGTGCTCACACTTGGCCGTATTGCTGCCCGTGGCGCAGCCAGCGGTCGAGCAGCGGGCTGACGTGATCCGGCCAGCGCTCCAGCAATGCCTGGGCGGCATCGCGCACGGCGGGTAGCAGATCGGCGTCACGCATCAGGTCCGCGACCTTGAATTGCAGCAGACCGGTCTGGCGCGTGCCGAGCATTTCGCCGGGGCCGCGCAGTTCGAGGTCTTTTTCGGCGATGACAAAACCGTCGTTGGTTTCGCGCATGATGCCCAGGCGCTGACGGCCGATCTGTGACAACGGCGGATGGTAGAGCAGCACGCAATGGCTGGCGGCGCTGCCCCGACCGACACGACCGCGTAATTGGTGCAGTTGCGCGAGGCCGAGGCGTTCGGGGTTTTCGATGATCATCAGGCTGGCGTTCGGCACGTCGACACCGACTTCGATCACGGTGGTGGCGACCAGCAGTTGCAGGTTGCCGGCCTTGAATTCGGCCATCACGGCGGCTTTTTCCACGGGCTTCATTCGGCCGTGAATCAACCCGACTTTCAACTCGCCGAGGGCGGCGGTGAGGTCCTCAAAGGTGGTTTCCGCCGCTTGGCAGGTCAGCTCTTCCGACTCTTCGATCAGCGTGCACACCCAATAGGCCTGACGCCCTTCGGCGCAGGCGCCGCGCACCCGTTCGATGACTTCGACGCGCCGGGTGTCGGTGACCAGCACGGTGTTGACCGGGGTTCGGCCGGGCGGCAGTTCGTCGAGGATCGAGGTGTCGAGGTCGGCGTAGGCGCTCATGGCCAGCGTGCGTGGGATCGGCGTGGCGGTCATGATCAGCTGATGCGGACACATACGCCCGCCGACGCCTTTCTGGCGCAGCGCCAGGCGCTGTTGCACGCCAAAGCGGTGCTGTTCGTCGATGATCACCAGCGCGAGGTTCTTGAACTGCACTTCGTCCTGGAACAGCGCGTGGGTGCCGACCACCATCGGCGTGCCGCTGGCGATCTGTTCCAGCGCGGCCACGCGGTTCTTGCCTTTGAGCTTGCCGGCCAGCCACGCGACTTCGATGCCCAGCGGTTCGAGCCAGCGCTTGAAGGTGATGAAGTGCTGCTCGGCGAGGATCTCGGTGGGCGCCATCAAGGCGACTTGATAACCCGCTTCCAGTGCTTGGAGCGCGGCGAGGGCGGCGACCACGGTTTTGCCCGCGCCGACGTCGCCCTGAATCAAGCGCAGCATTGGTTCGTGCTGGCTGAGGTCATAGGCAATTTCGTTGCCGACACGTTGTTGGGCACCGGTCGGATTGAAGCCGAGATTGGCCAGGTATTGGGCCGGCAATCGGCTGGCTTTCGGCATCGCCGGCGCGCGCAGGGAACGCATGCTTTCGCGCAGACGCTGCTGCGAGAGTTGATGAGTCAGCAGTTCTTCAAAGGCCAGACGGTGCTGCGCCCAATGATGGCCGAGGGCGAGTTCGTCGACGTCGGCGTCGGCCGGCGGGTGATGCAGGTAACGAATCGCGTCGGCCAGCGGCGCCAGTTGATAGTCCCGCGCCAGTTCGTTCGGCAACCAATCCGGCAGGCTGGTCGGGCCGAGCATCGTCAGGGTTTGCATGCAGAGCTGGCGCAAACGCTGCTGGGTCAAACCTTCGGTGAGCGGGTACACCGGCGTCAGGGTTTCATCCACGGGCGGCGGCTCGTCGCCGGTGAGGGCGCGGTATTCCGGGTGGTAGATCTCCAGCCCCGACGCACCGGGCCGCGCTTCGCCGTAGCAGCGAATCCGCGTGCCACGTTTGAGGCCTTCTTTCTGGGCGTTGCTGAAATGGTAGAAGCGCAGGCTGAGCCCGCCGGTGCCGTCCTGCAAGCGCACGACCAGGCTACGGCGCCGGCCCATAACCACATCGGCGCCGCTGACGGTGCCTTCGATCACGGCATCTTGCCCCGGTCGCAGGTGGCCGATCGGGACAACGCGAGTGCGGTCCTGATAACGCAGCGGCAGGTGAAACAGCACGTCCTGGAGATTCTCCAGGCCGACCTTGGCCAGTTTCTCGGCCATGGCCTCGCCGACACCCTTGAGTGCCGTGACCGACACTTGCGACAACTCGGTCATGACAGCGACTTAAGCCGCAGCCACTGGTGCGGGCGGCTTAGCCACCGAGCACAGGCGAATGGAGTCAGCGAGGATCTCAATGGCCTTCGGACGCGGGAAGCTCGCACGCCAGGCAATGGCCACGGTGCGGAACGGCACCGGTGCGCTCAGTGGGCGCACTTCAATTACACCGGGGGCGTAGTGATGGCTGTCTACGGCCGACAGCGGCAGGATCGAAATCCCGAGCCCCGAGGCGACCATGTGACGAATGGTTTCCAGCGAGCTGGATTCCACCGTGGTGTGCTTGGCGCCGTCGTTGCCTTTGGTCAGCGTCGGGCAGGCTTCCAGCACTTGATCGCGGAAGCAGTGGCCTTCGCCGAGCAGCAGCAGGCTCTTGTCGTTGAGCAGGGCGGCGTCGATGGATTCTTTTTGTGTCCACGGGTGCTGGGCCGGCATCAGGACGTAGAACGGCTCGTCGTAGAGCTGCAGGGTCAGGACGTCGGCTTCGTTGAACGGCAGGGCGATGATGATCGCGTCGAGCTCGCCGTTGCGCAGTTTGTCGCGCAGCACGTGGGTGAAGTTTTCCTCGATGTACAACGGCATCTGCGGGGCGACCCGGTGCAGTTGCGGAATCAGGTGCGGAAACAGGTACGGGCCGACGGTGTAGATGGCGCCGACTTTCAGCGGGGCGGTCAGCTGGTTCTTGCCGGCCTGGGCCAGTTCGCGGATGCCTTGGGCCTGTTCCAGGACTTTTTGTGCCTGGGCCACGATGCCTTCGCCGACCGGGGTCAGGCGCACGGCGCTCTTGCTGCGCTCGAAAATCAGCACACCGAGTTCGTCTTCAAGCTTTTTCACGCCCACCGACAGGGTCGGCTGGCTGACGTGGCAACGCTCGGCCGCGTGGCCAAAGTGCTGCTCTTGGGCGAGGGTAACGATGTAGCGTAATTCTGTAAGAGTCATAGCGAGCGTCCATGAAGTTGCGGGCCAAGCATACCGGCTGCAATCGATAGACGCACGTTATCAGAGAGAGTGTGTCGAGTGACACCGGGTAATGCCGGTTTGCCGCTGGCGGATATGCAAAAGGCACCTTTCGGGTGCCTTTTGCATATCTTGTTACCGCCACAGAATCTGTAGGAGCGAAGCTTGCTCGCGAAAGCGGTATGTCAGTCGAATCATTCGTGAATGACACACCGTTTTCGCGAGCAAGCTTCGCTCCTACAGGGTTCTCTTTAGCGGCGGCGTTCCAGCGAGTAAACAAACGGTGCAACAATTTCGATGGAGCCGTTGTTCAGCATGTCGGCCGGCGGCTTGGGCAGCGGCTGGGCACGCTTGATCATTTCCAGGGTGGCCCGGTCCAGATCGGCGTTGCCGGAGCGGCCCACCAATTCGAACGACAACACGTTACCTTCGCCGTCCACCACGAAGCGCAGACGGTTCAAACCTTCCTTGCCCCGCGCCTGTGCACTGGCCGGGTACTTTTTGTACTTGGCCAGGTGCGCCAGCAGGGTGCCTTGCCAACTGGCCTTGGCCGCTTGCTGCGCAGGTGATGGGCCTGGTGCCGGTTGAGCGGATTTCTCCGTCGGCGCCTGGGTCGGTTGCGCTTCGCTCGGTTTTTCCTCGGACGGTTTTTCCTTCGGCGGCTCCGGCTTTTTCTCCACAGGCTTGGGCGGTTGAGGCTTGGGCTTGGGTTTGACCGGCTTCGGTACGGTGATTTCTGCCTTCGGCACTTCGGCCAGTTTCGGGATCGGCAGCTCTTCCACCGGAGCAGGGGGTTGTGGCGGCGTTATCACCTTCGGCGGTGCCGGAGGAGGCGGTGCCGGAACCGGCGCCAACTCGACCATCATCGCCTGCGGCGGCAGCTCGATAGGTGGGCGCGACGTCCAGTTCAGCGCCAGCGCAATGGCCAGCGCATGGACGCCCAGCACCACGGCCAGGCTACCGCCGTAACGCGTCAGCTTATGGCGCGTCGTGATCATTTCTTCACTGCCGTCTCGAGTCCGACCAGACCGACCTTCAGGTAGCCGGCAGCGCGCAGGTTGTCCATCACGCTCATCAGGTCGCCGTAGTCCACGCCTTTATCGGCCTGGAAGAAGATCGTCGTGTCTTTCTTGCCCTGGGTCTTGGCGTCGAGCGTGGCGCCGAGTGCTTCGGCTTTCACTTCGTCTTCGCCGAGGAACAGGCGCTGGTCAGCCTTGACGCTGAGGAACACCGGTTTCTCTGGCCGCGGCGCCGGTTTGGCGCTGGAGGCAGGCAGGTCGACCTTGATGTCCACGGTGGCCAACGGAGCGGCCACCATGAAGATGATCAACAGCACCAGCATCACGTCGATGAACGGCGTGACGTTGATTTCGTGGTTCTCGGCCAGATCGTCGTCTGCGCCTTCTTTCAAATGCAGGCCCATGGCCGATTACCCCACTTTCACCATGTGCGGTTGCGAGCTGCGCTCAGGCTGGTGGTCGAGGTCGCGGCTGACCAGCAACAGGACTTCTGCCGAGGCGTCGGACACTTGCGCCTTGTAGCCGGCGATGGAGCGGGCGAACACGTTGTAGATCACAACGGCTGGAATCGCGGCAACCAGGCCCAGCGCGGTGGCCAGCAAGGCTTCGGCGATGCCGGGAGCCACGACGGCGAGGTTGGTGGTCTGGGTTTTGGCGATGCCGATGAAGCTGTTCATGATGCCCCACACGGTGCCGAACAGGCCCACGAACGGCGCGGTGGAACCGATGGTGGCGAGGACGCCGGTGCCGCTGCTCATGTTGCGACCGCAGGCTGCGACCAGGCGCTCAAGACGGAAGGCGACGCGTTCCTTGATGCCTTCTTTCTCGCGGCTGTTGGTCGACAGGTGCATCTCTTCCAGCGCATCGTGCACCAACAGGTTGGCGAGGGTACCGGGCTTGGCTGCCGTTACACTGGCTTCCTTGAGGGTGGCCGCCTTCTTCAGGTGGACGATTTCAGTGCGCAGACGACGCTTGGCGCCCATCAGCTCGAAGCCCTTGGCGATCCAGATGGTCCAGGTGATGACCGACGCGATGGCGAGGCCGATCATCACGATTTTCACGATGATGTCGGCGTTCTGGTACATGCCCCACGGCGACAGGTCATGGGCCATGCCCAGGCTGTTGTCGGCTTCGAGGACTTGCGGCGCGTCTTCACCAGCGGTGTCTACGGCCTGGGCCGGATCGTTGGCAACCGGTGCGGCGTGTTCGGCAGAGTGGTCGGCGGGAGCGGGCGCAGTGGCGGCGGCTGGGGTGGCCGGGGCTTGTGCGTCAGCGAAGGCGGCGGTTGGCGCCAGCATCAGGCTGAGCAACAGGGCGGCCACCGCGCTCCAGGCGCGAGGTCGATTGGTTGGCGAAGCGGGGAATTGATTGCGTGTCATGCTGGCCGGACCTGAGAGGAAAAGACGGTAAATGTTCTTCCAGGCCTCGAAGGCCGAGAACAAAAGTGGCGGGCATTATTGCAAGTAATTCTTGTTAACAGAAGTAATAGAGTATCTTTTTTTCCTTCATTGCTAGCCGCTCGTCCATTGCCGGCGCTAGTCTGTGGCTTTCCGATAGGAGTTTTTTGATGTCCGCGCCCTCTGTTTTGATCGCCGGCTGCGGTGATGTCGGCAGTCGTCTGGCTACACAATTGCTCGCTTGCGGGTGGGAGGTCCATGGCCTGCGCCGTGACGTCTCGCGCCTGCCCGAGGGGGTGATTGGCGTTGCCGGCGACTTGTTCAACAAGGATTGCCCGCAAACCTGGCCGGTCGGTGCGGTGGACTACCTGGTGTATTGCGCGGCAGCCACCGATCACGATGAAGCCGGTTACCGCGCCGCTTATGTCGAGGGCTTGCAGCATGTGATCGAGTGGCTGGACGACTACGGACAGGTGCCCAATCGCCTGCTGTTCGTTTCCAGTAGCAGTGTTTACGGCCAGCAGGACGGCGAGTGGGTCGACGAAACGTCGCCGACCATCGCTGCCGGCTATTCAGGTCGACTGATGCTGGAGGCGGAACAAGTGGCACTCAACAGTGGCATTCCGGCAAGCATCGTGCGTTTGACCGGCATCTACGGCCCGGGCCGCGAATGGCTGCTGACGCAGGTTCGTCGCGGATATCGCGTGGCGATTGATCCGCCGTTGTACGGCAATCGGATTCACGTGGATGACGCGGCTGGCTTGTTGGCGTTTCTGCTTGAGGCGGATCGGCGCGGTGTGGCGTTGGATGACGTTTATATCGGCGTCGACGACGCGCCTGCACCGCTGGCCGAAGTGGTGGATTGGTTGCGTGAATATCTGGGCGTGACTGAATGGGCTGACGATGCGAGTGTGCGGCGCACGGGCAGCAAGCAGTGCAGCAATGCGCGGGTGAAGGCCTTGGGTTGGGTGCCGAAATACCCAAGCTATCGCGAAGGTTATGCCGCCATTCTCGAAGGCCGCTGCTGATTTCGAGGCCCCACATACAACTGTAGGAGCCGGCTTGCTGGCGATAGCGGTGTTTCAGGCAACATTAATGTTGAATGTCACGACGCTATCGCCAGCAAGCCGGCTCCTACAGTTGGTTTTGCGTGGGGCTTGCGGGTTACTGCTTTTCCAGCAACCACTTGCGATCACCCGGCGTGAACTGCGGCATTTCGTCTGCCTGCGCGGTGTTCACCGCCTGGAGGATCTCCAGTTCCTTGCCCTTGCGCGCAAAGATCCAGGTGTTGCCCTGGCCCTTGAGCTGCAACCACATGTTGTCGTTGCCGCCGCTCATCGATGCGCAATCGCCCGCCAGGCACAGCGCGTAGCGATCCGCACCCGGCAAACCGGTTACCTGGCCGTCGGCCTGGAACTGCACGGAGCTGCCTTCGCCAGGACCGCTGACGACTTTCCAGTTGCCGCCCATGTAGGCGGAATACAGTGCGCGTTCGAAGCTGGCACCCATCGGTGCGCCATCCGGCACCGGGATCAGTGCGCGGTCGAAGACCTGTGCGGGTTCGTTGTCGCTGGCGACTTGGGCCAGTTGCTTGCCGTCACGCTTCAGCTCGCTCGCGGAACTGCCGTAGAAGTCGACTTTCCAGGCGCCGGACGCTTCGCCCAGCAGCTTGCCTTCGACGTTCTCAAAACCGTTGGTGTAGCGGGCCTGACCGGCCTTGGTGTTGACGTCCCATTCCAGGTTCGGACCATAAGCCTGGAGCGCTTCGCGCAGGGGGCCGCCTTTGGACGCAGCATCGATCGCCACCTGATTGATCCAGGTGCCGCTGATGTCGCGGTCGGCAGGGTTGCTGGCACATCCGCCCAAGAACAGGGCGACCAGCGAGACAGCAAGCGCAGTGCGCATGGTGGAATCCTTTCAAAACGCTTTTTATACATACGGCATTGGCGCAGCCTTTCGGGCTGCGCCGAACGCATTACTCGATGACCAGAATGGCATCCATTTCAACCTGCGAACCCTTTGGCAGGGCAGCTACGCCGATGGCGGCGCGGGCCGGGTATGGCTGGTCAAAGTACTTGCCCATGATCTCGTTGACCTTGGCGAAGTGGCTCAGGTCGGTGAGGAAGATGTTCAGTTTGACGATGTCCTTGAACGAACCGCCAGCGGCTTCGGCCACGGCTTTCAGGTTCTCGAACACCTGGACGGTCTGGGCTTCGAAGCCTTCAACCAGTTCCATGGTTTTTGGGTCCAGAGGAATCTGACCCGACATGTAAACGGTGTTGCCAGCCTTGATCGCCTGGGAGTAAGTGCCGATGGCGGCCGGGGCCTTATCGCTGGTGATAACAGTCTTGGTCATGAATGACTCCTTGTAATAGGTTGGCTTAGGCGCGCATGCGGGTGATGCGGATCACCCCGGTCAGTGCGCGCAGTTTCTTGATCACGCGGGCCAGATGCACACGGTCGTGCACGCTGACCACCAGTTGGACCACGCTGATGCGACCATCGCGTTCGTCCATGCTGATTTTTTCGATATTGCCGTCGGCCGCGTTGACGCTGCTGGCCAACAGTGCGATCAAGCCGCGCTGGTGTTCCAGCTCGACGCGCAGCTCGACGTTGAATTCGCCGGTGACATCCTTGGCCCACGAGAGCTGGATGCATTTTTCCGGGTTGTGGCGGATTTCGCTGATGTTGCGGCAGTTGTCCAAGTGCACAACCATGCCTTTGCCCGCCGACAGGTGACCGACAATCGGGTCGCCCGGGATCGGCGTGCAGCACTTGGCGTAGCTGAGCACCAGACCTTCGGTGCCGCGAATCGCCAGCGGGCCTTCCGCGCTTGGTAGCTGTTCGCCTTCGCCCAGCAGGCGACGGGCGACGACGTAAGCCATGCGATTGCCCAGGCCGATGTCTTCGAGCAGGTCTTCGATCAGTTCGAGGCGGTACTCGGTGAGCATGGCCTTGACGCGCTCGGCCGGGACTTTGTCCAGGGCGCTGTCGAAACCGTTGAGGACCTTGTTCAGCAGGCGTTCGCCGAGGCTGATGGATTCGGAGCGGCGTTGCAGTTTCAGCGCGTGGCGGATATGGGTTCGCGCCTTGCCGGTGACCACGAAGTTGAGCCACGCCGGGTTCGGCCGTGCGCCGGGAGCGCTGACGATCTCGACCGTGGAGCCGCTTTGCAGCGGTTCGGACAGCGGCGCGAGACGACGATTGATCCGACAGGCAATGCAGCTGTTGCCGACGTCGGTGTGCACCGCGTAAGCGAAGTCGACCGCCGTGGAGCCTTTGGGCAGCTCCATGATCCGGCCTTTGGGCGTGAACACGTAGACCTCGTCCGGGAACAGGTCGATCTTCACGCTTTCGATGAATTCCAGCGAGTTGCCGGCGCGTTGCTGCATTTCCAGCACGCCTTTGACCCACTGGCGGGCACGGGCGTGAGTGCCTTTGGGCTGCTCGTCACCGCTGGATTTGTACAGCCAATGGGCGGCGATGCCGTTGTTGGCCATCTCTTCCATTTCACGGGTACGGATCTGGATCTCGATCGGAACACCGTGCATGCCGAACAACGTGGTGTGCAACGACTGGTAGCCGTTGGCCTTGGGGATCGCGATGTAATCCTTGAAACGCCCCGGCAGCGGTTTGTACAAATTGTGTACAGCACCCAGCACGCGGTAGCAGGTATCGACCTTGTCGACGATGATCCGGAACGCATAGACGTCCATGATCTCGTTGAAGGCCCGACGTTTGCCGCGCATTTTCTTGTAGATGCCGTAGAGGTGTTTCTGGCGACCGCTGACTTCGCCCTGGATGCCATCGATGGCCAGGCAGTGGCCGAGGGATTCTTCGATCTTGTTGACGATTTCCTTGCGGTTGCCCCGGGCGCGTTTGACCGCCTGGTTGATCCGCGCGGAACGCATCGGGTGCATGGCCTTGAAGCCGAGGTCTTCGAATTCTATGCGGATGGCGTGCATGCCCAGCCGGTTGGCGATGGGCGCATAGATTTCCAGGGTTTCCTTGGCGATCCGCCGGCGTTTTTCACCGGACAGGACTTCCAGCGTGCGCATGTTGTGCAGGCGGTCGGCGAGTTTGACCAGGATCACGCGAATGTCGCGCGCCATGGCCATGGCCATTTTCTGGAAGTTTTCGGCCTGGGCTTCGGCCTTGGTCTCGAAATTCATCTGGGTCAGCTTGCTGACGCCATCGACCAGTTCGGCCACGGTTTCGCCGAACTGCGCTTGCAGCGCTTCCTTGGCAATACCGGTGTCTTCGATCACGTCATGCAGCATCGCAGCCATCAAACTCTGATGGTCCATGTGCATGTCGGCAAGAATATTCGCCACCGCAAGAGGATGCGTGACGTACGCCTCGCCACTGCGGCGGCGTTGGCCGTCGTGGGCTTGTTCGGCGTAGAAGTACGCTCGGCGGACCAGGTTGACCTGGTCCTTGCCGAGGTAGGTCGATAAGCGATCGGCGAGGGCGTCTATGCTCGGCATGATGACTCCTGCCGTTCGCTGTGACCCCGCGCCGTGCTACGTCGACCAGGCATAGGCTTAGACGGCCTCGTTGGACTCGTCCTCGAACGCTGCGAACAGCGGTTCATCCTGGACGATTTCTTGCTCGGCGATGAACTCGTAGCTCATCAGGCCTTCAGCGATTTCACGCAGCGCTACAACGGTAGGCTTGTCGTTTTCCCACTGAACCAGCGGCTCTTTGCCACCGGTGGCCAGTTGACGGGCACGCTTGGTAGAGAGCATGACCAGCTCAAAGCGGTTTTCCACGTGTTCTAGGCAGTCTTCAACGGTTACGCGGGCCATGGTATTCCTCGGAGCGAATGCAATATGCGCGCTGCCCGGTTGGGCGAGCGGACTCAACAGTTTAAAAAATCACCAGCGATTAGGGAAGCGCTGATTTTTTGACCAAGCCCTTCAACGCGCTGCAAGTGCCAATGTAAAGCCCTTGCAGCGGTTTTGGGAAGAGCTGTTTAGCCGAGCAATTCAGCCAAAAGTTTGCCGTTGCGCTGCTGCTGACGCTTCTGATGCAGCTGATTGGCACGGAAAATCGCCTGCAAATCGCGCAGGGCATGGGCGAAATCGTCGTTGATGATCAGGTAGTCGTAGTCAACGTAGTGGCTCATCTCGCTGACGGCTTCACGCATGCGGCCGTCAATGATCTCGTCGCTGTCCTGGCCGCGATTGGTCAGGCGCTGGTGCAAGGCCTGCAGGGACGGCGGCAGAATGAAGATCGAGCGGGCCTGAGGCATCAACTTGCGCACTTGCTCGGCGCCTTGCCAGTCGATTTCCAGAATCAGGTCGTGGCCTTCGTCCAGGGTCTGCTGCAGGTGGCTTTGCGAAGTGCCGTAGAGGTTGCCGAATACTTCGGCGCGCTCGAGGAAATCGCCGTGCTCGATCATCTTCACGAACTCGCCGCGTTCGACGAAGTGATAGTTCACGCCGTCCACTTCACCGGGGCGCATGGCGCGGGTGGTGTGGGAGACCGAGACGCGGATCTCCGCATCAGCGTCGGTCAGGGCTTTGACCAGGCTGCTCTTGCCCGCGCCCGAAGGGGCGGAAATGATGTACAGGGTGCCGGTGCTGTGGGTCATGTCGGGTTTGCCTTACTCAATATTCTGCACTTGTTCGCGCATCTGCTCGATCAACACCTTGAGGTTGACCGCCGCCTGAGTGCTGCGCGGGTCGAAGGCTTTGGAGCCCAGTGTGTTGGCTTCGCGGTTGAGCTCCTGCATCAGGAAGTCGAGGCGCCGGCCGGCAGCGCCGCCGGACTTGAGTACCCGGCGAACTTCGATGATATGAGTGCTCAGGCGATCCAGTTCTTCGGCGACGTCGCTCTTCTGAGCGAGCATGACCATTTCCTGCTCCAGACGCTGAGGGTCCATTTCGGCCTTCATGTCGGCGAAGCGGTCGAGGACTTTCTGGCGCTGGGTGGCGAGCATCTGCGGGACCAGTTCACGCAGGGTCACCACGTCTTCTTCAATGGACGTCAGGCGATCGTTGATCAACCGTGCCAGCTCCGCGCCTTCGCGCTCGCGGCCAGCCTTGAGTTCCTTCAGGCCTTCGTTGAACAGCGCCAGCGCTTCGGCATTCAGGGCTTGCGGGTCGGTGGCATCGCCCACCAGCACGCCGGGCCAGGCCAGCACTTCCAGCGGGTTCAGCGCGGCCGGGTTCTTGATCAGGCCGGCGATGGTCTCGGCGGCCGCAACCAATTGCGCGGCGCGTTCGCGATCCACTTGCAGGGGTTTATCGGTGTTCTCTTCGGTGAAGCGCAGGGTGCATTCGAGTTTGCCTCGAGAGATGCCTTGGCGCAGCGCTTCGCGGACCGCGCCTTCGAGATCGCGAAACGACTCCGGCAGACGCAAGTGCGGTTCCAGGTAGCGGCTGTTGACCGAGCGCAGTTCCCAGCTCAGGGTGCCTTGGACGCCGGCTTTCTCGACGCGGGCGAAGGCGGTCATGCTGTGCACCATGGAGGTACCTCGCAATGCAGGTCGATGCGTTACCAAAGGTTTCGCGGACCCGCTATCTGTGAATTAAAGCCGACAGGCAGCAAAGGCGCAGGATTGTAGCGCAGTGGGGCGGATGCGCCCAAACACACGGTGTGACAAAGGGCTGCAGGCCGTCGGTAAAGCGCTGTTCTAAGCTCAGGCCAGAGCCTTCAATCGTCGGGCGGATTTTTTAGAAGTGCCCAGTATTGGCGCGCGGCTCTATAATGCTCGGCAGTTTTCCGTCCCCCGTACAGGTATTCCCTATGAAACGTCCAAGTGGTCGCGCTGCCGATCAGCTCCGCTCGATCCGCATTACCCGCAACTACACCAAACACGCCGAGGGATCCGTACTGGTCGAGTTCGGTGATACCAAAGTCATCTGCACCGTCAGCGTCGAAAACGGCGTGCCGCGTTTCCTCAAAGGTCAGGGCCAAGGCTGGTTGACCGCCGAATACGGCATGCTGCCGCGCGCCACCGGCGAGCGTAACCAGCGTGAAGCGAGCCGCGGCAAGCAAGGCGGCCGCACCCTGGAAATCCAGCGTCTGATCGGTCGTTCGCTGCGCGCCTCGCTGGACATGTCCAAGCTGGGCGACGTCACCCTGTACGTCGACTGCGACGTGATCCAGGCTGACGGCGGCACCCGCACCGCGTCCATCACCGGCGCGATGGTTGCGCTGGTCGATGCCTTGAAAGTGATCAAGAAGCGCGGCGGCCTGAAAGGCGGCGACCCGCTCAAGCAAATGATCGCCGCTGTTTCGGTGGGTATGTACCAGGGCGAGCCTGTGCTCGACCTCGACTACCTGGAAGACTCGGCTGCCGAGACCGACCTGAACGTGGTGATGACCAGCACTGGCGGCTTCATCGAAGTTCAGGGCACTGCCGAAGGCGCGCCGTTCCAGCCTGAAGAGTTGACCGCTATGCTTGAACTGGCGAAGAAAGGCATGACCGAAATCTTCGAACTGCAAAAGGCTGCACTGGCTGACTGACCGGAACCATCCCAGACAAGGAGGACAACATGAGTGACGAGCAAGAGCTGCTTCCCGTCCCGAGCAAAGAAGTTCGGCAATGGGCGATGTTTTGTCACCTGTCCGCCTTGCTGGGGATCTGGATTCCGTTCGGCACGCTGATCGGCCCGCTGATTCTCTGGCAGATGAAGCGCGAGATGGACCCGTTTGTCGATGCGCAGGGCAAGGAGGCGCTGAACTTTCAGATCACCGTCGCCATCGCTTCCGCCATCTGCTTCCTGCTGATGGTGTTGATCATCGGGTTCTTCCTGTTTGGGTTGCTGGCGATCGGTGCGTTGGTGTTGACGATCATTGCTGGCGTGAAGGCCAATGAAGGGGTGCCGTATCGGTATCCGTTCACTTGGCGGCTGATCAAATAGGCGACACAGCCCTGTAGGAGCGAGGCTTGCCCGCGAAGAGGCCGTCACATCCGGCATAAATGTCGGCTGTTAAATCGCTTTCGCGGGCAAGCCTCGCTCCTACAGAAAGCAAAATCAGCGCCCACAAAAAAGCCGACTGTGAAGTCGGCTTTTTTGTGTCTGTGTAACGACGTCTAGATGGTCAGCGTCCAGTCGTAGTCCACGATCAGTGGTGCATGCTGCGAAAACCGTGGCTGACGTGGCAAACGAGCGCTACGTACAAAGCGGCGCAGGCCCGGTGTCAGTATCTGGTAATCGAAGCGCCAGCCCAGGTTGAGCATCTCAGCCTGCTCATTGTCCGGCCACCAGCTGTACTGATCACCTTCACGGCTGACTTCGCGCAGGGCATCGACATAACCCATGTTGCCGACAATCTCGTCCATCCAGGCACGCTCAGGTGCCAGGAAGCCCGGGGATTGCTGGCTGTCGCGCCAGTTCTTGATATCCAGCTTCTGTTGCGCCACGTACAGCGAGCCACAGTAAATGTACTCGCGACGTTTGCGTCGCTGTTTATCCAGATAACGGGCGAAGTCGTCCATTAGCTTGAACTTCTGGTTCAAGTCTTCATCGCCGTTCTGCCCCGAAGGGAGCAGCAAGGTCGCGATGCTGACCTTGTCGAAATCGGCTTGCAGGTAGCGCCCGTAGCGGTCGGCCGTCTCGAAACCGAGACCGCTGATGACTGCCTTCGGCTGCAACCGCGAATACAAAGCCACGCCACCCTGGGCGGGAACTTCGGCTTCGCAGGCATAAAGGAAGTAGCCATCCAGTTGGAAGGCTGGATCGTCCAGTTCAAAGGCGGAGGCGCGGGTGTCCTGCAGGCAGATGACGTCGGCATTCTGTGCTTGCAGCCAACTGAGCAAACCTCGCTCCACTGCAGCCTGAATACCATTGACGTTCACACTGATGATCCGCATAAATGGCCCCAAAAATCGCGTGCGTGTATGATACACGGCGTCAACCTAATTAGCTAAATCCGTGGTATTTGGGGTTTTTTTCATGCAAGCGTATCAGCGCGATTTCATTCGTTTTGCCATCGATCGCGGCGTTTTGCGCTTCGGTGAGTTCACCCTGAAGTCCGGGCGTACCAGTCCATACTTCTTCAATGCCGGCCTGTTCAACTCGGGTTCGGCCCTGGCGCAGCTGGGTCGTTTCTACGCGGCGGCCATCGTCGAGAGCGGCATTCCCTTCGACGTACTGTTTGGCCCTGCCTACAAAGGCATCCCTTTGGCGGCGACCACCGCAGTGGCCCTGGCTGAACATCACGACCGTGATTTGCCATGGTGCTTCAACCGCAAAGAGGCCAAGGCCCACGGCGAAGGCGGCAGCCTGGTCGGCGCGCCATTGACCGGCGATGTGCTGATCATCGACGACGTGATCACCGCCGGCACCGCTATCCGTGAAGTGATGCAGATCATCGCTTCCCAGGACGGCGCCAAGGCGGCAGGCGTGCTGATCGCCCTGAACCGTCAGGAGCGTGGCAATGGTGAATTGTCGGCGATCCAGGAAGTGGAGCGTGATTTCGGCATTCCGGTGATCAGCATTGTTTCGCTGAATCAGGTGCTGGAGTTCCTGGCCGATGACCCGCAGCTCAAGCAACACCTGCCAGCCGTAGAAGCCTACCGCGCCCAATTCGGCGTCTGACGCCGACATTGTAGGAGCGAGGCTTGCCCGCGAAGGCGGACTCGCAGTCACATCCCTGTTGAATGTGACGACCCCTTCGCGGGCAAGCCTCGCTCCTACAAGGGATCGCGCAGGCAAAAAAAGACCCCGCTCAGCCAGGCTGAGCGGGGTCTTTTTGTATGCGCTATCGCTTAGTGACGCTTGCGATTGCTGATCAAAGTACCCACGCCGGTATCGGTGAAGATTTCCAGCAAGATCGCATTCGGCACGCGACCATCAATGATCAGCGAGCTGCCCACGCCACCCTGAACCGCTTCCAGCGCGCAACGGATCTTCGGCAGCATGCCACCGTAGATCGTGCCGTCGGCAATCAGGTCGTCGACCTGCTGAGTGCTCAGGCCGGTCAGGACCTGGCCCGACTTGTCCATCAACCCGGCGATGTTGGTCAGCAGCATCAGCTTCTCGGCTTTCAGCGCTTCGGCCACCTTGCCGGCCACCAGGTCGGCGTTGATGTTGTACGACTCGCCGTTGGCACCGACGCCGATTGGCGCGATCACCGGGATGAAGTCGCCTTTGACCAGCAGGTTCAGCAGATCGGTATTGATGCCGACCACTTCACCGACGTGACCGATGTCGATGATTTCCGGTTGGGTCATCTCCGGCGTCTGGCGGGTGACGGTCAGCTTCTTCGCGCGAATCAGCTCGGCGTCTTTACCGGTCAGGCCGATGGCGCTGCCGCCATGACGGTTGATCAGGTTGACGATGTCTTTGTTGACCTGGCCGCCCAGGACCATTTCCACCACGTCCATGGTTGCCGCGTCGGTGACGCGCATGCCATCGACAAAGTGGCTCTCGATCGACAGTCGCTTGAGCAGATCGCCGATTTGCGGGCCGCCGCCGTGAACCACCACCGGGTTAATCCCGACGGCTTTCATCAGCACGATGTCGCGGGCGAAGCCGGTTTTCAGCTCCTCGCTTTCCATCGCGTTGCCGCCGTATTTGATCACCAGCGTCTTGCCGACATAGCGGCGGATGTAAGGCAGCGCTTCGGACAGGACCTTGGCGGTGTTGGCGGCGGCTTCGCGTTCGAGGGTCATTCAGGGCTCCGGGTGAATCAGAACGGTAGTTGGAGATCAGGTGCAACACGCTTCAACTGGACTTTGAAAACGTCCTTGATGCGTTGCAATTCAGCCTCGTCATCGGCCTCGAAGCGCAGCACCAGCACCGGTGTGGTGTTGGACGCGCGCACCAGGCCCCAGCCTTTGGCATAGTCGACTCGCACGCCGTCGATGGTGGTCAGGTCAGCGCCTTCGCCCCACTTCGCGTCGTGCAATGCATCAATGATGCTGAATTTGCTCTCTTCGGTCACATGGATATTGATTTCCGGCGTAGAAATATCATTCGGGAAGGTTGCAAACAGCTCTTCCGCGGTGGATTTTTCCTTGCTGAGGATTTCCAGCAGCCGTGCGGCGCTGTAAATGCCATCGTCGAAACCGAACCAGCGTTCCTTGAAGAAGATGTGCCCACTCATTTCGCCGGCCAACAGGGCGCCGGTTTGTTTCATTTTCTTTTTGATCAACGAATGACCGGTCTTCCACATTAGCGGACGACCGCCGTATTCCTTGATCAGCGGCGTCAGGCGGCGCGTGCATTTGACGTCGAAGATGATTTCCGCGTCCGGATTGCGCGCCACAACGTCGCGGGCGAACAGCATCAGCAGGCGGTCCGGGTAGACGATGCTGCCGGTGTTGGTCACTACGCCAACGCGGTCGCCGTCGCCATCGAAAGCCAGGCCGATGTCGGCGTTGGTTGCCTTGACCTTGGCGATCAGGTCGACAAGGTTTTCAGGCTTGCCCGGGTCCGGGTGGTGGTTCGGGAAGTTGCCGTCCACTTCGCAGAACAGCGGGATGACTTCGCAGTTCAGCGCTTCGATCAGTTGCGGGGCGATCACGCCGGCCGCGCCGTTGCCGCAATCGACCACGACTTTGAGGCGGCGGGCCAGTTTGATGTCCTGGACGATTTCGGTGTTGTAGCGATCGAGGATCTCGACCTTGGTGATGCTGCCCTTGCCGCTGCTCAGGTTGTTGGTCTTGAGGCGGTCGTGCAGGGCCTGGATCTGTTCGTTGGCCAAGGTGTCACCAGCGATGACGATCTTGAAGCCGTTGTAGTTCGACGGGTTGTGGCTGCCGGTCAGCATCACGCCCGATTTACCGGCCAGTACGTTGGCGGCGTAATACAGCGCCGGGGTTGGCACCAGGCCGACGTCGCTGACGTGGCAACCGGCCTCGGCCAGGCCTTTGATCAGCTGCTCGACCAGTTCCGGGCCAGACAGGCGACCGTCGCGGCCAACGGAGACGTTCGGTTCGTCCTGGGCCAGGCTTTGGGCGCCAATGGCGCGACCGAGCCAGTAAGCGGTTTCAGCGTTCAAGAATTCCGGGACGGTGCCGCGAATGTCGTACGCGCGGAAAATGCTGTCGGGGAACTTGGGTGCGACTTGGGCTGGGTTGCTCATCTGTGGGAATGCTCCATCTCGAAAGTGGCTGGACCTGCGCGCGAAGAACGCTTCGGCGGGCTCGAACTGAAGGGTATGACGGCGTTTTTCGCAGAGAGTTCGTGGTGCGAAAAGGCCATGCCACCAACGCCAACCAGGATTTGGCCAGCCAATGCCTTGTTTTCCAGTGTTAAACCTTCCAGATGACGGCTATGCAATTTTCATTCTGAAAATGCAGAGCACCCTTCAGGCCGGGCAGGGCGCCCAGCCTGAAAACCAGAAATCAATGCTTGCCGGAATGCCCGAAACCGCCCGCACCGCGCTCGGTTTCAACGAACTCTTCGACCATCTCGAAGTGCGCTTGAACCACCGGCACCAGAACCAGCTGGGCCAAACGCTCGCCGACCACCATGTTGAAATCAGTCTGGCCACGGTTCCAGCACGAAACCATCAACGGACCCTGGTAATCGGAGTCGATCAGGCCGACCAGGTTGCCCAGCACGATGCCGTGCTTATGGCCCAGGCCGGAGCGCGGCAGAATCAGCGCCGCCAGGCCAGGATCGCCAATGTAGACGGACAGGCCGGTCGGGATCAGCACGGTTTCACCCGGTTTGATGACGATGTCTTTTTCCAGCATGGCGCGCAGGTCGAGGCCGGCGGAGCCTGGGGTGGCGTATTGCGGCAGCGGGAATTCGGTACCGATGCGTGGGTCGAGGATCTTGGCTTGCAAAGCGTGCATGTAAATTAAACCTGGTTCAGACGTTCGGCGATAAAAGTGATCAGCTGGCGAGCAATTTTGCTCTTGCTGGTCTGGGCGAAAAGTGTGGCGTGGAGCTCACGGTCGATCACGCTGCAGGCGTTTTCTTCGCTGTTGAAGCCAATACTCGGGTTGGCGACGTCGTTGGCGACGATCAAATCGAGGTTCTTGTCTTTCAACTTGCGCGCAGCGTAATCGAGCAGGTGTTCGGTTTCAGCGGCGAAACCGACACTGAATGGGCGGTCGGGGCGCGTGGCAATGGTGGCCAGAATGTCTGGGTTGCGGACCATTTGTAGTAGCAAGCCGTCGCCGTTCGTAGGGTCTTTCTTGAGTTTCTGTGGGGCGACGACTTCGGGGCGGTAGTCCGCGACTGCTGCCGAGGCGATGAACAGGTCGCAAGGGATCGCGGCTTCACAGGCGGCGAGCATGTCGCGAGCGCTGACCACGTCGATGCGGGTGACGCGATCCGGCGTCGGCAGGTGCACCGGGCCGGTGATCAGGGTCACGCGGGCGCCTGCTTCAACGGCGGCTTCGGCCAGGGCAAAGCCCATTTTCCCGGAGCTGTGGTTGGTGATGTAGCGCACCGGGTCGATGTTTTCCTGGGTCGGGCCGGCGGTGATCAGCACGTGTTTGCCGGTCAGCGCCTGGCGCTGGAAGCAGTCTGCTGCGCATTGGGCGAGTTCGACGGCTTCGAGCATGCGGCCCAGGCCAACGTCACCACAGGCCTGGCTGCCCGAGGCCGGGCCGAAGGCCTTGATGCTGCGGCTTTCGAGGGTTTGCAGGTTGGCCTGGGTCGCCGGGTCGCGCCACATGGCCTGGTTCATCGCCGGGGCGACGGCAACCACGGCGTCGGTGGCCAGCACCAGCGTGGTCAGCAGGTCGTCGGCGATGCCTTGGGCCAGACGGGCGATCAGGTCCGCGGTCGCCGGAGCGATCAGCACCATATCGGCCCACTTGGCGAGTTCGATGTGGCCCATCGCCGCTTCGGCCGCCGGGTCCAGCAGGTCCAGGTGGACCGGGTGCCCGGACAGGGCCTGCATGGTCAGCGGAGTGATGAACTCGGCGCCGCCACGGGTCATGACCACGCGCACTTCGGCGCCCTGATCGATCAGGCGGCGAACCAGATCGGCGCTCTTGTAGGCAGCAATACCGCCGCCGACGCCCAGAACGATGCGTTTCCGATACAGCCGCTGCATAGGTCTGCCTTTCATTTCGTTGATGACTGCGTAGCGATACCCCCTCCCCAGGAGTGAAATCGCCCACAAAAAAGATGGGCTACGATATCACAGCGACCGCTACGGAACAGCGGCGCCCACAGACAGGGAGGTGCTATGAGTATTCGCGATTGGCCGGTGGCCGAGCGGCCGCGGGAGAGGTTACTGGAGTTGGGTTCGGCGAGCCTTTCGGACGCTGAGCTGTTGGCGATTTTTTTACGGACCGGCGTGTCGGGTAAAAGCGCAGTGGATCTGGCGCGACACTTGTTGAGTCAATTTGGCAGCCTGCGCGCCTTGCTGGAGGCCGATCTAAAGGCATTCAGCGGACAGTTGGGGCTCGGGCCGGCAAAGTTTGCGCAGTTGCAGGCAGTGTTGGAAATGGCCCGTCGGCATCTGGCTGAGCGCTTGCGCCACAGCTCCGTGTTGGAGAATCCGCTGATGGTGCGTGATTACCTCAAGTCGATGCTGCGACATGAGCCTCATGAAGCATTTGGTTGTCTGTTCCTCGATTCGAAACATCGAGTGCTGGCGTTTGAATCACTGTTTCGCGGCTCTATCGACTGCACCAGCGTTTATCCGCGTCAGGTGGTCAAGCGCGCTTTGGCTCACAACGCCGCAGCTTTGATCCTTTGCCACAACCATCCCTCAGGTAATCCCGACCCTAGTCATGCCGACCGAAAGCTGACCAAGCGCCTGCAAGAGGCGCTGGACTTGATCGATGTGCGGATACTCGACCATTTCATCATCGGCGACGGTGATCCGCTGTCGATGGCGGAGTATGGGTGGATGTAACGGGACTTTGTAGGAGCCGGCTTGCTGGCGATCCGGACAACGCGGTGTGGCTGATTGACCGCGGTGATGCCATCGTCGGAACGCCGCCCGCAGCAAGCCGGCTCCTACAAGGGTTTGTGGTGTTACTTCAGGTTGACCTTGGAGTAATCCTGGCGGCCAAACGGGCTCACCGCATACCCCTCGACTTCCTTGCGCATCAGCGCAAAAGCCGTTGGGTGCGCCAGCGGCAGCCACAGCGCCTGCTGCTGGATCTGCGCCTGGGCCTGTTCATACAGCTTGGTGCGTACACCTTGCTCGGAGGTGGTCTTGCCGGCACTGATCAGCTTGTCCAGGTCCTGGTTGCAGTAGCGGGCGAAGTTGGTGCCGGACTTGACCGCCGCGCAGGAAAATTGCGGCGTCAGGAAGTTATCCGGGTCGCCGTTGTCGCCAGCCCAGCCCATGAACAGCAAGTCATGCTCGCCAGCCTTGGCGCGGCGGATCACTTCGCCCCATTCGATCACGCGTATCTCGGCCTGAATGCCGATTTCCGCCAGGTCCGACTGGAGCAGTTGCGCGCCGAGGCTTGGGTTGGGGTTCAGCAGGCTTCCGGACGGGCGGGTCCAGATCGTCGTCTGGAAACCGTCTTTCAGGCCGGCCTTGGCCATCAATGCCTTGGCTTTTTCAACGTCATGCGCGTAGCCCGGCAAGCCTTTGGCGTAGCTCCAGGTATTCGGCGGATACGGGCCGTTGGCGGCTTCGGCGGTGTCTTCGAACACGGCTTTGACGTAGTTGGCCTTGTCGAACGCGAGGTTGATCGCCTGGCGCACTTCAGGCTTGTCCAGCGGCGGATGCTGGCTGTTGATGGCAACGAACGCGGTCATGAACGCATCAGTCTTTTCGACTTTCAGTGTCGGCTCTTTCAGCGCGGCTTGTACGTCCAGCGGTTTCGGCGAGAGGGCGATCTGGCACTCGTTACGACGCAGTTTCTGCAACCGCACGTTGGCGTCCGGGGTGATGGCGAAGATCAACGGGTCCACCGAAGGCTTGCCACGGAAGTAATCCGGGTTGGCTTTGTAGCGGATCGTGGCGTCCTTCTGAAAACGCGTGAACACGAACGGGCCGCTACCGATCGGCTGGCTGTTGAGCTTCTCCGGGGTGCCGGCTTTCAGCAACTGGTCGGCGTATTCGGCGGAGTAGATCGAGGCGAAGCCCATGCTCAGGGTCGGCAGGAACGTCGATTCCGGATGATCGAGGGTGAAACGCACGGTCAGCGGATCCAGCGCGTCGATCTTCTTGATCAGTGCCGGCAATTGCATCGATTGCGCGTGCGGGAAGCCGCTCTGCGCCACTTTGTGCCACGGATTTGCCGGGTCGAGCATGCGCTCGAAGCTGAATTTCACGTCTTCGGCGGTCAGTTCGCGGGTCGGGCTGAAGTATTCGGTGCGGTGGAATTTCACCTGCGGGTGCAACTTGAACACGTAGGTCAGGCCATCCGGGCTGACTTCCCAGCTGTCCGCAAGGCCTGCGACCACTTTGCCGCTGGCGGTATCGAAGTCCACCAGACGGTTCATCAGCACGTCGGCCGAGGCGTTGGTGGTGGTCAGCGAGTTGTATTGCACCACGTCGAACCCTTCCGGGCTGGCCTCGGTGCAGACGCTCAGGGCGGCGGCGTGGGCCAGCGGGCTCAGTAGAAGCGGGGCGAGCAACAGCGGTAGGGCAGCGAGGCGCATGGTCGGATTCCTTTACAGATCGAAGGCCCATCTGCAAGTGCAGTCTGGAAAAGGCTTACCCTAGAGGGCTCTTTTGTAAATGACTATCCCCTTTTTCATTTTAAGGGGACTATGTGCGATCGTTTTCGGTGAATGCCGGCCGAGAAAACCCCTGGATTGGCCGGTTGGCCGATTTTCTGCGACGAGCGGTCTTTATCGACGATAGCCTTTACCCAAGGCGCTCGCAGCCTGAAAAATGGGGTTTTTATCAAGTCGGTGCGCACGGAATGTTGTTGCACCTCAGTCTTTCTGGTATAAAGCAGCGCTCTTTTCTAGGGGCCCGGTTCCTTCACTGTAGGTGTAGCCGGTAAGACCTCTAAAGAAACGCGGCGCCTGGCGCCAAATGACTGAGAGATTAAGCGGCCAACCCATGCCGGGTTGGGCATGTGGTTTTAGAGGGCTGAGGCATGTCGAGAGTATGTCAAGTTACCGGTAAGGGTCCGGTGACTGGGAATAACATTTCCCACGCAAACAACAAAACCCGTCGTCGTTTCCTGCCGAACCTGCAGCATCACCGCTTCTGGGTTGAAGAAGAGAAACGTTTCGTGCGTCTGCGCGTATCTGCCAAAGGCATGCGTATCATCGACAAGCGTGGCATCACTGTCGTGCTGGCCGAAATCCGCGCCGCTGGCAAGATCTAAGGGAGCTAATCATGCGTGAATTGATTCGTTTGATTTCGAGCGCCGGTACTGGTCACTTCTACACTACCGACAAGAACAAGCGCACTACTCCGGACAAAATCGAGATCAAGAAATTTGATCCGGTTGTTCGCAAGCACGTGATCTACAAAGAAGGCAAAATCAAGTAATTGATTTTTCCCTCTTACGAAAAAGGCCCGTATCGCGAGATACGGGCCTTTTTTGTTGCCTGAGGTTTGTGTTGTCTGCCAGGGCGCCTTCGCGGGCAAGCCTCGCTCCTACAGGGCGGACGCAATCCACTGTAGGAGCGAGGCTTGCCCGCGAAGAGGCCGGCCCGAACAACGCAAGTCGTCAGGCCTTCTGTTCAAACGCCACATAAATCTTGCGGCACGGCTCCAGCACTTCCCAAGTGCCACGAAAGCCCGCCGGGATCACGAAGCGATCACCTACGCGCAGTGTCTTGGCATTGCCGTCGAGGTCACGCAGCACGGACACACCCTGAACGATTTCGCAGTATTCGTGTTCGGTGAAGTTCACCGTCCACTGGCCGACAGCGCCTTCCCACACACCGGCGTTCAACTGGCCGCACGGGCTGTTGTAGTGGTTGTAAACCACTTGCTCGGGGTCGCCCTTCAAGATTTTCGCCGGGTCCGGCCTGTAGCGCTCGGGCTCGGTAGTGGCCTGGCTAAAATCGACGATATTCTGGATGCTCATTATTGTTATCCCCCGTGATTGCGGCGCGAGTGGCTGGAAAGATGGCTGGAAAGCCCAAAGTCTATGTTTATTAAAATGAACACCGCAAGGCCGTTTACCGACCTTATGTCAAATATATTGAAACAACCCCGGCCACTGGTTTAGGGTGACGGTTGCCTTCGGCCGAATTGCAGGCTGGCTGGGCAGAATTCCTGGGGACGTCCGCGAAGAACGCGGGGCGCTCGTATTCAATAAGAGGAGGACACTCGAATGACCACCCTGACTCGTGCCGATTGGGAACAACGGGCTCGCGATCTGAAGATCGAAGGCCGTGCCTACATCAATGGCGAATACACCGATGCCGTCTCCAGCGAGACCTTCGAGTGCATCAGCCCGGTCGATGGCCGTCTGCTGGGCAAGATTGCCAGCTGTGACGCCGCCGACGCCCAGCGCGCTGTTGAAAACGCTCGCGCCACGTTCAATTCCGGCGCCTGGTCGCGTTTGGCCCCGACCAAACGCAAAGCCACCATGATCCGTTTCGCCGGCCTGCTGAAACAGCACGCCGAAGAGCTGGCCCTGCTTGAAACCCTCGATATGGGCAAGCCAATCAGCGATTCGCTGTACATCGACGTTCCCGGTGCGGCGCAAGCCCTGAGCTGGAGCGGTGAGGCGATCGACAAGATCTACGACGAAGTCGCTGCGACCCCGCACGATCAGTTGGGTCTGGTCACTCGTGAGCCGGTCGGCGTTGTCGGCGCCATCGTGCCGTGGAACTTCCCGCTGATGATGGCCTGCTGGAAACTCGGCCCGGCGCTGTCCACCGGTAACTCGGTGATCCTCAAGCCATCCGAAAAATCACCGCTGACCGCCATCCGCATCGCGGCGCTGGCCGTTGAAGCCGGCATCCCGAAAGGCGTGCTGAACGTGCTGCCGGGCTACGGTCACACCGTCGGCAAGGCCTTGGCCCTGCATAACGATGTCGATACGCTGGTGTTCACCGGTTCGACCAAGATCGCTAAGCAACTGCTGATCTACTCGGGCGAATCGAACATGAAGCGCGTCTGGCTCGAAGCCGGCGGCAAGAGCCCGAACATCGTGTTCGCCGATGCCCCGAACCTGCAGGAAGCTGCGGAAGCGGCTGCGGGCGCCATCGCCTTCAACCAGGGCGAAGTCTGCACCGCCGGTTCGCGTCTGCTGGTCGAGCGTTCGATCAAGGACCAGTTCCTGCCGCTGGTAATCGAGGCCTTGAAAGCCTGGAAGCCGGGCAACCCGCTGGACCCGGCGACCAACGTTGGCGCGCTGGTGGACACCCAGCAGATGAACACCGTGCTGTCCTACATCGAATCCGGCCACACCGACGGCGCCAAACTGGTTGCTGGCGGCAAGCGTACGCTGCAGGAAACCGGTGGCACCTACGTTGAGCCGACGATTTTCGACGGCGTCAGCAACGCGATGAAAATCGCCCAGGAAGAAATCTTTGGCCCGGTGCTGTCGGTCATTGCTTTCGATACCGCCGAAGAAGCCGTCGCGATTGCCAACGACACGCCTTACGGCCTGGCCGCAGCCGTGTGGACCAAGGACATCTCGAAGGCACACCTGACTGCCCGGGCCTTGCGTGCCGGTAGCGTGTGGGTCAACCAGTACGACGGTGGCGACATGACTGCACCGTTTGGTGGCTTCAAGCAGTCGGGTAACGGCCGTGACAAATCGCTGCACGCGTTCGACAAGTACACCGAGCTGAAGGCGACCTGGATCAAGTTGTAAGCCAGTAGGGGAGCCTGTCTAAAACAGGTTCCCCTCAGGACGCGAATCCCCTGTGGGAGCGAGCCTGCTCGCGATAGCGGTGTAACAGTCGACGAAAATGTTGAATGTTGCTCCGCTATCGCGAGCAGGCTCGCTCCCACAGTGTTTTGTGTTGTACATAAAATATCCACAGGAGCGTGGAACATGCGTTGGGCGACTTATTTCGCCGTGTTGGCGTCTGTCTTGAGTGTCGGCCTGGCCCTGGGTGTCAGCATGCCGCTGGTATCGTTTCGCCTGGAAGGCTGGGGTTACGGTTCGTTTGCCATCGGCGTGATGGCCGCGATGCCGGCGATTGGCGTGTTGCTGGGGGCGAAGATCTCCAGTCATCTGGCGGCGCGGCTCGGCACGGCCAATCTGATGCGCTTGTGCCTGTGGGCCGGGGCGGCGTCCATCGGTTTGCTCGCGCTGTTGCCGAGTTATCCGGTGTGGCTGGTGCTGCGGCTGATGATCGGGGTGATCCTGACCCTCGTCTTCATACTGGGTGAAAGCTGGATCAACCAGTTGGTGGTCGAGCAATGGCGCGGTCGGCTGGTGGCGCTGTATGGCAGCAGCTATGCGCTGAGTCGGCTGGCCGGGCCTGTGTTGTTGGGTGTTCTGGGGACTGAGCACGATTATGGATTCTGGGTCGGGGTCGGTTTGCTGACGGCGGCACCGTTCCTGTTGCTCGGCCGCAGCGGTGCGCCGACCAGCGAAGCCTGCAGCGTGACCTTCAGCGACTTGTGGGGCTTTTGCCGGGGCCTGCCGGCGATTGCCTGGGGCGTGGCGCTGTTCGCGGCGTTCGAGGCGATGATCCTGACCTTGCTGCCGGTCTATTGCCTGCGCCAGGGCTTTACCACGGAAATCGCGTTGGCGATGGTCAGCACTGTGGTGGTGGGTGATGCCTTGCTGCAATTGCCGATTGGCGCACTGGCAGATCGCTTGTCGCGACGCACGTTGTTCACCGGTTGTGCTGTGGTGCTGATGCTTTCGAGCCTGGCGATTCCATTGCTCATCGACACGTTGCTGATCTGGCCATTGTGGGTTCTGTTCGGCGCCAGTGCCGGGGGTTTGTTCACCTTGTCGCTGATCCTGATTGGCGAGCGTTATCGCGACGATGCGCTGGTACGGGCCAATGCGCATATTGCGCAGTTGTGGGGCATTGGTTGCCTGGTCGGACCATTGGCGGCAGGCGCCGGTAGTCAGTGGATCAGCGGTCATGCGTTGCCGCTGTTGATGGCGGCGGGTGCGTTTGGGCTGGTGATTTTGCTGTCGCGCCAAGGTGCGTTCGGCACGGTTGCAGAGCCTGCCTGACACCGAAGTGGCAGGATAGCCACATCCCCTGTGGGAGCGGGCTTGCTCGCGAAAGCGGTGGGTCAGTCGGCATCATCGTTGGATGGTCCGCCGCTTTCGCGAGCAAGCCCGCTCCCACAGGGATGTTTATTGTCTGTTAGAGCATCTTCTCCAGTCCCACGGCGGTGCTCATCCACCCATTGAAATGGCGCCACCAGCTTCCCGGTTCATCGGTCAGTGTGTGCATTTTGCCGTCGTCTTCGGTCACCCAGACGATCCGATTGTTTTCCAGTTTCACCTCATAACTCAGAGGCGGCGCCATCCCTTCCAGTGCCGCCTTGCGCACATAGACAGCGAGTTCGGGGCTGTCTACCAGCACGCCGACCTCGGTGTTCCACAGCAGCGAGCGCGGGTCGAAGTTGAACGAGCCGATGAAGGATTTCTGCTGGTCGAAGATCATCGCTTTGCTGTGCAGACTCGAATCGGAACCCCGGTATGGCTTGCTGTAGAAAATATGCGGCCCGCTGCCGCCGCCTTCGCCGGGCTGGCGACGCAATTCGTACAACTTCACGCCATGTTCCAGCAGCGCCCGGCGATAGGGCGCGTAACCGCCGTGCACCGCCGGTACGTCGGTGGCTTCCAGCGAGTTGGTCAGCAGGCTGACAGAGACCCCGGCATCGGCGCGGCCGGTCAGGTAAACCAGCCCTGGCTGACCGGGTACGAAGTAAGCCGAGATCATGATCAGCTCTTTGCTGACCCCGTTAAGCTCTGGCGCCAGTTGCGTGGTCAGCAGCAATTGAGGATCGGGCTCGCCGTCTGACAAAACCTTGCTCGGTGCGTCCCACAGCGCCTGGTTCCAGGCCCAGATCAGCTCCCGGCGCCAAGTGTCCATGCGCGGGTTTGTGGTGTAAGTCATCAGCCGCTGATACAACGCGTGATTCTGTTTGCGCGACTCTTCCAGTGATTCCTCCAGGCGCGTGCGGGTGTTTTGCAGGTCCTTTTGCGTCGGTCGGCTCGACAGGAATTCATCGATCGGCTTGCTCAGCGCACTGTTCCAATACTGGTCGAAGCTGTGGCCCAACTGCTCGGCGACCGGGCCGACGCCGAGCATGTCGATGTCGGTGAAGTTCAGGTTGGGCTCGGCATCGAAATACTCGTCCCCCAGGTTACGGCCGCCGACGATGGCGGCGCTGTTGTCCGCCAGCCACAGCTTGTTGTGCATGCGCCGGTGTTGCAGCGACAGGTTGAACAGCCGGCCCATGGTCCGCGTCACGCCGGTGCTGCGGCCCAGGTGCAGCGGGTTGAACAGGCGGATCTGGATCTGCGGGTGCGCCGCCAGCGTGGCGATGATCCAGTCGAGGCCATCGCTGGTGGTGTCGTCGAGCAGGATTCTCACGCGTACGCCACGGTCGGCGGCCTTGAGCAGTTCGTCCACCAGCATCCGTGTGCTGATGCCGTCATGGACGATGTAGTACTGCAAGTCGAGGCTGCTTTGGGCGTTGCGGATCAGCTCGGCACGGGCCATGAACGCTTCGCCGCTATTGGACAGCAGACGAAAGCCGGACTTGCCCTCGTGGGGCGCGGCCTGGGCCTGGATTGATCGACCGAATGCCGAGTCGCTGGCGGGCAGCGCCTGGCTCGGTTCGCGTTGAACATCGAGACTGGCGCAACCGCCCAGGAGCGAGGCGAGTAGCAGCAGAGCGAGTAGGGGCTGTCTGACTCTCACGTGGGATCGGTCCGATTGGCGGCAGGTGTCGACATATGGACGCTGGATCTCGGCTAAAGGTCAGTCAGTGAAGTTCTCATTTTCCGCCAGCAGTTTGATTGCCGCCGCGCCGACCTTGCGCACCGCGTCTTCAATCTGTGGTGTTGGCTTGGCAGCGTAGTTCATCCGCAGGCAATTGCGGTATTTGCCCGAGGGCGAAAAGATGCTGCCGACGGCAATCTGTACGCCTTGGTCATGCAGGGCGCGGTTCAGTTTCAGGGTGTCGAAGCCATCGGGCAGTTCGACCCAGAGCATGAAGCTGCCTTGCGGCCGGCTGGCGCGGGTGCCAGCGGGAAAATAGCGGCTGACCCAATCGATCATGATGTCGCGATTGCGCTGGTATTGTGTGCGCACCCGCCGCAAATGAGGCTCGAAGTGACCGGCCTTGAGGAATTCGGCGATGGCAATCTGCGGTTGCGGCGCTGTGCTGCCGGTGCTGATGTATTTCATGTGCAGCACCCGCTCCAGATAGCGGCCCGGTGCAACCCAGCCGATGCGCAGGCCGGGTGCCAGCGTTTTGGAGAAAGAACTGCAGAGCAGGACGCGGCCGTCTTCGTCGAAGGATTTGATCGTGCGCGGTCGCGGGTAGTTGTAGGCCAGTTCGCCATACACATCGTCTTCGATAATCGCCACGTCGAAGCGCTGTGCGAGCGTCAACAACGCGCGTTTGCGCGATTCCGGCATGATGTAGCCCAGTGGGTTGTTGCAGTTGGGGGTCAACTGTATGGCCTTGATCGGCCATTGCTCCAGGGCCAGTTCCAGCGCATCGAGGCTGATCCCGGTCAGCGGGTCGGTGGGGATTTCCAGGGCTTTCATGTTCAAGCCCTTGAGCGTCTGCATGGCGCCATGAAAGCTCGGCGAATCCACCGCGACGATGTCGCCCGGCTCACAGATGGAGCGAATGCTGGTGGACAGCGCTTCGTGGCAGCCGGTGGTGATCACCAGGTCGTTGGCCGTCAGTTGGCAGCCGGAGTCGAGCATCAGGCGGGCGATTTGCTCACGCAGTTCGAGGGTGCCGTGGATGTTGTCGTAATACAGGCCGGGCATGTCCTGCCGTCGGCTGATGCGCGCGAGGTTGCGCAGCAACGGTTTCATGGTTGGCGTGGTGATGTCCGGCATGCCGCGACCCAATTGCACCACGTCTTTGCGTGGCACCGCACGGATCAGTTCCAGCACCTGGTCCCACTGCGAGATATCCACAGGACGTTGCGCCGGACGGCCAATCGCCGGCAGTTCCGGCAGGTCGCGGCTGGCCGGGACGAAATAGCCGGACTTGGGTTTCGGCATCGCCAGGCCGCTGTCTTCCAGCACTCGATAGGCCTGCTGCACCGTGCTCAGGCTGACCCCGTGTTCGACGCTCAATGCCCGCACCGACGGCAGCCGGTCGCCGGGGCGATAGAAGCCCTGTTCGATCCGCGTGCCGAGCAATTCGGCGAGGTTGACGTAAAGGGTCATGGCGCAGTCTCGGTGTGAGTGATTCGGTTAACCAGTACAGATCAGGCAAAAAATTGTAATTCAGAGGCTAAAACGCCAAATCTGTATGGAATTAATACAGGCTGGTTGAATCTGTAATGCTTTTCGCCGTCCGCGCATCATGAAAGCTCTGGCTACCCAAGTAAACAGGAGCAATCAAAATGAACGGCTTGAGCGATGTGCGGCTGACGTTACGCAGTCAGGAACTGGCGGCAGGGCAAATCAACGGTACGCGCGAGGCGTTGATGCGCAACGCACCGTCAGGCCTGAGTCGCTGGGGTCTGTTCTGGCATCGTCTGCACACGCGCAAGGCGTTGCTGGAGCTGACGCCGGAGCAATTGCGGGATGTCGGGTTGAGCCGGGAGCAGGCGCGGGAGGAGGGGCTTAAGCCATTTTGGCGGGTTTGAAATGTGTGGCGTTCTCCCGGACGCCTTCGCGGGCAAGCCTCGCTCCTACAGGATGTGCGTTCAACTGTAGGAGCGAGGCTTGCCCGCGAAGGCGTCATCACTGACGCCACAAATCCCTCAGACCAACTCTTTAAGCCGATGCCACAACATCCCCAACGCCAACAACGGCGAACGCAAATGCTTCCCGCCGGGGAAGGTAATGTGCGGCACCTTGGCAAACAGATCGAACCCGCCACCCTGCTGCCCGTTAATCGCTTCGGCCAGCAACTTGCCCGCCAGGTGCGTGGCATTCACGCCGTGACCTGAGTAGGCCTGGGCGTAATACACGTTCGGCTGGTCCTTGAGTCGACCGATCTGCGGTAATCGGTTTGCGCCAATGCCGATCATCCCGCCCCACTGATAATCAATCCTCGCGCCAGCCAGTTGCGGGAACACCTCAAGCATCTTCGGTCGCATGTACGCAGCGATGTCCTTGGGGTCGCGACCTGAATAGTGGCACGCACCGCCAAACAGCAAGCGACGATCCGCCGAGAGCCGGTAGTAATCCAGCGCCACCCGCTGATCACATACGGCCATGTTCTGCGGCAGCAGTTCATGTGCCTGTTCTTCGCTCAAGGGTTCGGTGGCGATGATGTAGCTGCCGGCGGGCAACACCTTGCCGCTGAGTTCGGGGTTGAGTTGGTTGAGGTAGGCGTTGCAGCCCAGCACCAGGGTTTTTGCGCGAACCGATCCTTGAGCCGTATGGACCTTCACCTCCGGGCCGTAATCAATGCGGGTCACTGCCGATTGCTCAAACAGTCTGGCGCCCAATTGCTGCGCGGCGGCGGCTTCGCCCAATGCCAGATTCAGTGGGTGCAAATGGCCCGAACCCATGTCGATCAGGCCGCCGACGTAGCGATTGGAACCCACCACGCTGTGCATCTCATGCGCTTGCAGCAATCGGGTTTCGTAGCGGTAACCAAGGCTGCGCAGTTCCTCGGCGTCTTCGGCGAAGCCTTCGAGGTCGCGGGGTTTGTTGGCGAGATCGCAGTAACCCCAGGTCAGGTCGCAAGGGATCTGAAAACGCTCGATGCGCTGTCGGACGATTTCCACGGCTTCCAGGCCCATGAGTTTCATCTGACGCACGCCGTCCGTGCCGATCACGTTGGCGAACTGATCGAGCCCATGACCGACGCCACGAATCAGTTGCCCGCCATTACGGCCGCTGGCGCCCCAGCCAATCTTGTGCGCTTCGAGCAGCACCACGCTGAGGCCGCGTTCCGCCAGCTCAAGCGCGGTGTTCAGCCCGGAAAACCCGCCGCCGACCACGCACACATCGGCTACCAGCTCGCCTTTCAACACCGGATGATCGGGCTGCGACAGGCTGCTGGCGGCGTAATAAGAGGCGGTGTGCTGAGCACGGGCATTCATGCGCATCATCCTGGTTTTTGTGTTTAGTAAATTTGACGGAGCATAAGCCGGACCTTCCGGCGCGGGCAACACTGGTCGGTTGTGGCTGTCTGGATCGGCGCGTTTGCGTCAGAATCGCGCTCCAGTCCGCTTTGGGTCACCGTTTCGATGAGCTGCAACAGTCAGAAAATCCGCACGTTGCGACAGCAGATTCCCTCCTTCGAGTGCGTGCCCGGCTGCCATGACTGCTGCGGGCCGGTGACCACCTCGCCGGAAGAAATGTCCCGCCTGCCGCGCAAGACCCGCGCCGAGCAGGATGCGGCGATGGATGAGCTCAACTGTGTGCACTTGGGGCCCAACGGCTGCACGGTGTATGACGAGCGACCGTTGATTTGCCGGTTGTTCGGCACCACCAAGACCTTGCCGTGCCCGAATGGGCGGGGGCCGGTGGAGTTGATTCATCCGCGGGTGGAGAAGCAGATTCATGAGTACATGGCTTCTACCCGGCAGGTACTCGTCTAGCCAGTTAAACCGAGTTGCGGCCTTCGCGAGCAAGCCCGCTCCCACACTGGATCTTCAGTGAACACAAATTCTGTATAGGCGCCGATCCAATGTGGGAGCGGGCTTGCTCGCGAAGAGGCCCTCAGCGGCGATAAACATCTCAATCCGGAATCGGCAGACTCAGACTCTCCTTCACCTCTTCCATCACGATATAACTCTTCGATTCGCGCACATGCGGCAGCTTGAGCAGGATGTCGCCCAGCAGCTTGCGATAAGAAGCCATCTCCGAGATCCGCGCCTTCACCAGGTAGTCGAAATCCCCTGACACCAAATGGCATTCCAGCACATGGGGCAGTTTCAGCACTGCGCGTCGGAACTCTTCGAAAGTATCGCCGGATTTGTAGTCGAGGCTGATCTCGACGAACACCAGCAGACTACCCTTGAGGTGCTGCGGGTTCAGCCGGGCGTTGTAGCCCATGATGATCCCTTCGCGCTCCAGGCGCCGGACCCGCTCGGTGCAGGGCGTGGTCGAGAGCCCGACCTTTTCCCCAAGCTCCGTGAAGGAGATACGCCCGTCCGCTTGCAGGATCCGCAGGATGTTGCGGTCGATCTTGTCCAGCTCACGTTTGGTCTGAGTGTTGGTACGCATAGGGGATGCGCCTCCGTGAAAAGCGTTTTTGCCGAGAATTGTCGCCAAATATAGGTGCTTATATAGTGAAATGCACTGGCTAATCTTTTTTAAACTGCCCACATCTACGGTCTGTTCTACAAACGTCAGCGGCACGCCGCGATGAGGGATATGAAAATGCGCGTTATGGTCTTGGGTAGCGGCGTCATCGGTACCACCAGTGCTTATTATCTGGCGCGTGCCGGGTTCGAAGTGGTGGTGGTGGACCGTCAGCCGGCTGCGGCCATGGAGACCAGTTTCGCCAACGCCGGGCAGGTTTCGCCGGGTTATGCCTCGCCGTGGGCCGCGCCGGGTGTGCCGCTCAAGGCCATCAAGTGGCTGTTGCAGCGCCACGCACCGCTGGCGATCAAGGCCACTGCCGACATCGACCAATACCTGTGGATGGCGCAGATGCTGCGCAACTGTACCGCCAGCCGTTATGCGGTGAACAAGGAGCGCATGGTCCGTCTGTCCGAGTACAGCCGTGACTGCCTCGACGAACTGCGCGCCGAAACCGGCATTGCCTACGAAGGCCGCAGCCTCGGTACTACTCAATTGTTCCGCACCCAGGCTCAACTCGACGGCGCCGCGAAAGACATCGCCGTACTGAAAGAGTCCGGCGTGCCGTTCGAACTGCTCGACCGTGCCGGCATTGCTCGCGTTGAACCGGCGCTGGCCAGCGTGACCGACATCCTCGCCGGTGCCCTGCGCCTGCCGAACGACCAGACCGGCGATTGCCAGATGTTCACCAGTCGCCTGGCCGAAATGGCTGTGAAACTGGGTGTGGAATTCCGCTTCGGCCAAGACATTCAGAAGCTCGACTACGCCGGTGATCGCATCAACGGTGTGTGGATCGACGGCAAGCTGGAAACCGCTGACCGCTACGTATTGGCACTCGGCAGCTACTCGCCGCAGTTGCTCAAGCCGCTGGGCATCAAGGCGCCGGTTTACCCGCTCAAGGGTTACTCCCTGACCGTGCCGATCACCAACCCGGCGATGGCCCCGACGTCGACCATTCTCGACGAGACCTACAAGGTCGCGATCACCCGTTTCGACAACCGCATCCGCGTCGGCGGCATGGCTGAAATCGCCGGTTTTGACCTGTCGCTGAACCCGCGTCGGCGCGAAACCCTGGAGATGATCGTCAACGACCTTTATCCTCAGGGCGGCGATCTGGCCCAGGCAAGTTTCTGGACCGGTCTGCGTCCGACCACGCCGGACGGCACGCCGATTGTGGGTGCAACGCCGTTCAGCAACCTGTTCCTGAACACCGGTCACGGCACCCTCGGCTGGACCATGGCGTGCGGCTCCGGTCGCTTGCTGGCCGACCTGATGGCGAAGAAAACGCCGCAGATCAGTGCAGAAGGCCTCGATATTTCCCGTTATGGCAGCAAAGTCCAGGAGCCCGCAAAACATGGCAATCCAGCGCCAGCTCACCAATGAGCGCATGAGTCAGATCGTCGCTCACAACGGTACGGTGTATTTGGCAGGGCAGGTCGGCGACGACATGAACGCCGGGATTGAACAGCAGACTCGCGAAACCCTCGCCAATATCGAGCGTTTGCTGGATATGGCGGGTACCGACAAGCACCATTTGCTGTCGGTGACGATTTACCTGAAAGACATCGACGCGCACTTCGAAGGCATGAACGCGGTGTGGGACAAGTGGCTGCCAAAAGGCGTCGCTCCGGCCCGTGCAACGGTTGAGTCGAAGCTGTGCGAACCGGAAATCCTGATCGAGCTGTCGGTGGTAGCCGCTCTGCCGTAAGCCTGTCAGAAAGATCCCTCTCCCGGTGCTGTTGGCGGTTCACGCTGTCAGCCAGCGCCGGTTTTTATTCCCATGACCGCCTAGAAGCCCTGCCGCCATGCGTCCAGCCCGTGCCCTGATCGACCTCCAAGCCCTGCGCCACAACTACCAACTCGCCCGTGAGCTTGCGCCGGGGGCCAAGGCCCTCGCGGTGATCAAGGCCGATGCCTACGGCCATGGCGCGGTGCGTTGCGCCCAGGCGCTGGAAGCCGAGGCGGACGGGTTTGCCGTGGCGTGCATCGAAGAAGCGCTGGAACTGCGCGCTGCCGGCATTCGCGCGCCGGTGTTGTTGCTGGAAGGTTTTTTCGAAGCCGACGAGCTGTCGCTGATCGTCGAGCATGATTTCTGGTGCGTGGTGCATTCGCTGTGGCAGCTTGAAGCCATCGAAAAAGCCGCGCTCAGCAAGCCGATCACGGTCTGGCTCAAACTCGATTCGGGCATGCACCGGGTCGGTCTGCAACCAAAGGATTACCAGGCGGGCTATCAACGGCTGCTGGCCAGCGGCAATGTCGCGAAAGTGGTGTTGATGAGCCACTTCGCTCGCGCCGATGAGCTGCACAGTCAAGCCAGTGCCGAGCAAGTGGCCGTGTTTGAAGCGGCCCGTCAGGGTTTGTCCGCCGAGGTCAGCCTGCGCAACTCGCCGGCAGTGCTCGGTTGGCCGCAGATCCCGAGTGACTGGGTGCGTCCGGGCATCATGCTCTACGGCGCCACGCCTTTCGAAGAAGCCAATGCCGTGGCCTCGCGCCTGCAACCGGTGATGACCCTGGAATCGAAAGTGATTTGCGTGCAAGAGCTGCCGGCCGGCGAGCCGATCGGTTACGGCGCCAAGTTCATCACCCAGAAGCCGATGCGCGTTGGCGTGGTGGCGATGGGTTATGCCGATGGCTATCCGCGTCACGCACCGACCGGTACGCCGGTGATGGTCGCCGGGCAGCTCAGCCAGTTGATCGGCCGGGTGTCGATGGACATGCTGTGCATCGATCTGACCGATGTACCGCAAGCCGGGCTGGGTTCGACCGTCGAGTTGTGGGGCAAAAACGTGCTCGCCAGCACCGTGGCGGAAGCCGCGGACACGATTCCCTATCAGATCTTCTGCAACCTGCGCCGGGTTCCGCTGCTCTATTCCGGGGCTTGACCCGAACCTCGCGGACCGGAAGTCGCTTCGCCGAACAGGATTCAGGCCAAAGTGTTGTAAATACTGAACGCTGTCGCCATGATAACGCTCAATATTCCTACAACCTGAATCCTGGAGGCGCAAGCTTGGACGTCGGTGAACGACTGCAATCCATCCGTAAGCTCAAAGGTCTTTCGCAGCGTGAACTCGCCAAACGCGCGGGCGTCACCAACAGCACCATTTCGATGATCGAGAAGAACAGCGTCAGCCCCTCGATCAGTTCGCTGCGCAAGGTTCTGGGCGGGATTCCCATGTCGATGGTCGAGTTCTTTTCCGAAGAGATCCTGCAGGAAAAACCGACTCAGATCGTCTACAAGGCTAACGAGCTGATCGATATTTCCGATGGCGCAGTGACCATGAAACTGGTCGGCCGGGCTCACCCGAGCCGCGCCATTGCGTTCCTCAATGAAATCTACCCGCCAGGCGCCGACACCGGTGACGAGATGCTCACCCATGAGGGCGAGGAAACCGGGATTCTGGTGGAAGGGCGTCTGGAACTGGTGGTCGGGCTGGAAACTTTTGTGCTCGAAGCCGGTGATAGCTACTACTTTGAAAGTACCAAGCCGCACCGTTTCCGTAATCCGTTCGACGCGCCGGCGCGACTAATCAGCGCAGCCACGCCAGCGAATTTCTAAGAGAAGAGGCGTCCTGCCAGCACGGCAGCGGCACCCAAAGGGTTTTTCCGCGGCGCAACAAGACCCCTTCGACTTTGGGGTTGTTTCAGTGCGGCGGGCTTACCGCTATACTTGCGCCCGCCTGCGAACCGTGGCCGTAGGCGTGACTAGCCACCATTGAGGGTGAACGCGTGAACCTAATTATGAAAATGCTGGCTGCACCAGCAACCGTATTGGCCCTTTGGGCTGTCAGCGCTCAAGCTGCGACGAATGACGATATTGCAAAACGCCTTGATCCAGTTGGCCAAGTTTGTGTTCAGGGTCAAGAGTGCAAGGGGATGGAAGTCGCTGCTGCTTCTGGCGGCGGTGGCGGTGCCAAGGCACCTAAAGACGTGATTGCAAAACATTGCAATGCTTGCCACGGCACCGGCCTGTTGGGCGCGCCGAAAATCGGCGACAAGGCTGCCTGGAAAGAACGCGCCGATCACCAGGGCGGTCTCGACGGCATCCTGGCCAAAGCCATTACCGGTATCAATGCGATGCCGCCTAAAGGCACCTGCGCCGACTGCTCCGACGACGAGCTGAAAGGCGCCATCAAAGAGATGTCCGGCCTGTAACTCGCCCGCATCGTTAGCGAAAAAGCCGCCTCCGGGCGGCTTTTTTGTGCCTGTTGTTCACGGACCTGTAGGAGCCGGCTTGCTGGCGATCCAGACGCCGCGGTTAACCAGGTAAACCGTGTGATCGTTCATCGCCAGCAAGCCGGCTCCTACAGGTGGTGGGCATAAAGCGATTTACCGCCCGAGGCTGTTCATTGCAGCAAAGACCCGGCAAGCTCGGTCCAACCCCAATTCATGGAATGTAAGGGAGGATCAGATGGTGCAGCTGTGTTCTATCGAGCAAGCGGTCGATGAGGTGCTGGCGCGGTTGCCGGCGCATATCCACATGGGCCTGCCCCTCGGTCTGGGCAAACCCAACCACTTCGTCAACGCGCTGTATCAACGCGTTGCGCAATTGCCCGAGCGCAAGCTGACGATCTACACCGCGCTGTGCCTGGGCCGTCCTGCATTGGGCGACGGCTTGCAGAAGCGCTTCCTCGAACCCTTCATCGAACGGGTATTCGGCGATTATCCGGAGCTGGATTTCCTCGCGGGCCTGCGCAAGGACAACCTGCCGCCCAACATCCATATTCAACAGTTTTTCATGCAGCCCGGCAGCCTGCTTCATAGCGAATCCGCCCAGCAGGACTACGTGAGCAGCAACTACAGCCACGCCGCGCGGGACATCAACGCGGCCGGTTTGAACCTGGTTGCGCAACTGGTGGCCAGCCACTCCGAACACCCTGATCGCCTGAGCCTGAGCTGCAATCCGGACATCACCCTCGACCTGTTTCCGATGATCGCCAAGCGCAGGGCGGCGGGGGAGACGGTCCTGCTCGTGGGCCAGGTACACAACGACTTGCCGTACATGCCCGGTGATGCGGAAATCGGCATCGACACTTTCGACCTGCTGGTCGACGAGAAAGACAACACCACGCTGTTCTCGACGCCGAACATGCCGGTAGGTTTCCAGGACCATTTCATCGGCCTGCACGCCAGCGCGCTGGTCCGCGATGGCGGCACCTTGCAGATCGGCATCGGCGCCATGGGCGATGCGCTGACGGCGGCGTTGCTGGCGCGGCAGGCGGATAACGACGGATACAAGGCGTTGTTGGCCGACGTAAATCTCAGCCAGTGGGCGCAGTTGATCGGCCGCGAAGGCGGCGTCGAACCGTTTGCCAAAGGCCTTTACGGTTGCAGCGAAATGTTCGTCAACGGCCTGCTGGTCCTGGTCGACGCCGGCATCGTGCGGCGCAAGGTCTACCCCGATGTGCCCACCCAACAACAGGCGAATGCCGGCACGCTGGATGAAGCGGCGCAAACCGACGGCATCTCGGTGCACGGCGGGTTTTTCCTGGGGCCGCGCAGTTTCTACGAGCGTCTTCGAGAGCTGCCGCAAAGCAAGCGACTCGAATTCAACATGACCCGTATCAGCTACATCAACGAGCTGTACGGTCAGGAGGAACTCAAACGCTTGCAGCGCCTGGATGCGCGCTTCATCAACACCGTGTTCACCATGACATTGCTTGGCGCCGGCGTGGCCGATCAGCTTGAAGACGGGCGGGTGCTAAGCGGTGTTGGCGGGCAATACAACTTCGTCGCCCAGGGCCATGCGCTGGAAGGCGCGCGTTCGATTCTGCTGCTGCGAAGCTGGCGCGAGTCGGGCGGGGAGGTCAGTTCCAACATCGTCTGGGAGTACGGCCATTGCACGATCCCGCGGCATCTGCGGGACATCGTGGTCACTGAATACGGTATCGCGGATTTGCGTGGCAAGACCGATGCGGCAGTGATCGAGGCGTTGCTGAACATCAGCGATTCACGGTTCCAGCCCGGCTTGATCGAGCAGGCGCAGAGTGCCGGGAAACTGCCGAAGAGTTTTCGTCTTGATCCGCGTTTTGCCGACAACCGACCAGAACGTTTACAGGCGATTCAGGCGCGGCATCCGCAGTTGTTTCCGGAGTATCCGCTAGGGAGTGATTTCACCGCGCATGAGCGGGATTTGTTGCGGGCGCTGAACTGGTTGAAGAGCAAGTTCAAGCTGACGGAGATTCTGGAGTTGGGCAAGGCGGCACTGGATGCGCCCGAACCGGCAGCGTTTCCCGAGCATCTGGAGCGTATGCAACTGACCAACCCGGAAGGGTTGAAAGAGGACCTGTTTCAGCGGCTGCTGCTCACCGGCCTCAAAGCCACCGCGCAATAACAGCCAACCCAAAGCAACTGTGGGAGCCAGCCTGCTGGCGATGACGGTCTGTCAGGCATGAAGATTTTGACTGACACGACGCCATCGCCAGCAGGCTGGCTCCCACAGGGGAAATGCGGTGCTGCTGGTTATTCGATAAAGGTCACAACGCCATCGGCCAGCGACTTAACGCGAGCCAACGATTCAACGCGATAACCCTGCGCATCCAGTTCCGCACGTCCACCCTGGAACGACTTCTCGATCACGATGCCCAGACCGGCCACGGTCGCGCCGGCCTGTTTGATGATCGAGATCAGCGCTTGCGACGCCTTACCGTTGGCCAAAAAGTCATCGATGATCAGCACGCGGTCGCTGCTGGTCAGGTGGCGCGGGGAGATCGCCACGGTGCTTTCGGTCTGCTTGGTGAACGAGTAAACGGTCGCCGACAGCAGGTTTTCGGTCAGGGTCAGGGACTGATGCTTGCGCGCGAAAATCACCGGTACGCCCAGGTTCAGGCCGGTCATGATCGCCGGAGCGATGCCCGAGGCTTCGATGGTGACGATCTTGGTGATGCCCGAGTCCTTGAACAGCGCAGCGAACTCGTCGCCGATCAGTTTCATCAGCGCCGGGTCGATCTGGTGGTTCAAAAAGGCGTCGACCTTCAGGACCTGATCGGAAAGCACAATGCCTTGTTCGCGAATTTTCTGGTGCAGTGCTTCCATGAAGCGTTCCTCTACTGGCGCCATGTGCGCCTAGTTTGTCAAAAGGTGTCGGTTAAAAAGTGCTCAATTCTAGCGCTTTAACATCGCCCGTATATCGGCCAATGCGGTATTGCCGCGAACGGCTTTGACTTCTACCGGCGTGTCGTCGGTGCCTTCCCAGGCCAGGTCGTCCGGCGGCAGTTCATCGAGGAAGCGGCTGGGCGCGCAGTCGATGATCTCGCCGTATTGCTTGCGCTTGGCCGCGAAGGTGAAGGCCAGTGTCTGACGTGCGCGGGTAATGCCGACGTAGGCCAGGCGGCGTTCTTCTTCGATGGTGTCGGCTTCGATGCTGGAGCGGTGCGGAAGGATTTCCTCTTCCATGCCCATGATGAACACGTAGGGGAATTCCAGGCCCTTGGAGGCGTGCAAGGTCATCATCTGCACGCCTTCGGCGCCGTCTTCCTCTTCCTGCTGACGTTCCAGCATGTCGCGCAGGACGAGTTTGCCGATGGCGTCCTCGACGGTCATCTCGCCTTCTTCGTCTTTCTCCAGGGTGTTTTTCAACGCCTCGATCAGGAACCAGACGTTACCCATGCGGTAGTCGGCAGCCTTGTCGCTGGAGCTGTTGGTGCGCAGCCAGTTCTCGTAGTCGATGTCCATGACCATGCTGCGCAGCGCCGAGATCGGGTCTTCGCCGGCGCACTGCTCGCGGACCTTGTCCATGAAACGCTTGAAGCGCGACAGGCGATCGGTGAAACGCGCATCCAGATGCTCGCCCAGGCCGATTTCGTCGGTGGCGGCGTACATCGAGATTTTGCGTTCGGTGGCGTAGTTGCCGAGCTTCTCAAGCGTCGTCGAGCCGATCTCCCGGCGCGGGACGTTGATCACCCGCAGGAAGGCGTTGTCGTCGTCCGGGTTCACGATCAGGCGGAAGTAGGCCATCAGGTCCTTCACTTCCTGGCGTCCGAAAAAGCTGTTGCCGCCGGACAACCGATACGGAATCTGGTGGTGTTGCAGCTTCAGCTCGATCAGCTTGGCCTGGTAGTTACCGCGATACAGGATCGCGAAATCGCTGTAGGGCCGGTCAGTGCGCAAGTGCAGGGTCAGCAATTCCACGGCCACGCGCTCGGCTTCGGCGTCTTCGTTGCGGCAGCGGATCACGCGGATCTCGTCGCCGTGACCCATCTCGCTCCACAGCTGCTTTTCGAACTCGTGCGGGTTGTTCGAGATCAGCACGTTGGCGCAGCGCAGGATGCGGCTGGTGGAGCGATAGTTCTGCTCCAGCATCACCACTTTCAGGGACGGGTAGTCGTCCTTGAGCAGCATCAGGTTTTCCGGGCGGGCGCCGCGCCAGGCGTAGATCGACTGGTCGTCATCGCCCACCACGGTGAACTGGTTGCGCGTGCCGATCAGCAACTTCACCAGCAAATACTGGCTGGCGTTGGTGTCCTGGTATTCGTCCACCAGCAGGTAGCGGACTTTGTTCTGCCACTTTTCGAGGATGTCGGCGTGTTCCTGGAACAGTTTCACCGGCAGCAGGATCAGGTCGTCGAAGTCCACCGCGTTGAACGCCTTGAGCGTGCGCTGGTAGTGGGTGTAGACGATGGCGGCGGTCTGTTCCTTGGGGTTTCGCGAGTTTTCCAGGGCTTCGGCGGGCAGGATCAGGTCGTTTTTCCACGAGCCGATCATGTTCTTGATCTCGTCGACGCCGTCGTCGCCCGCGTATTCCTTCTGCATGATGTCGGTCATCAGGGCTTTGACGTCGGTCTCGTCGAAGATCGAGAAGCCCGGTTTGTAGCCCAGCCGCACGTGTTCCTTGCGGATGATGTTGAGGCCCAGGTTGTGGAAGGTGCACACCGTCAGGCCACGGCCTTCGCCGCCCTTGAGCAGGGTGCCGACCCGTTCCTTCATCTCGCGCGCGGCCTTGTTGGTAAAGGTCATGGCGACGATGTACTGGGCGCGGATGCCGCAGTTCTGGATCAAGTGCGCGATTTTGCGCGTGATCACGCTGGTCTTGCCGGAGCCTGCACCGGCGAGCACCAAAAGAGGGCCGCCGACGTAGCTCACGGCTTCTTGCTGCCGGGGATTGAGTCGGGACATAGGTAAATTCAGGAGTCAGTACGAAATGGGCCGGCATTTTAACAGGCTCAGCGAATTGTGCTGCTCTCTCCGACTTGTGACGCAATACGCTATCTATATTTGCCGGTTTTGTTACTTTCACGCAGGATGCGGGAGGAATTTGCGGCTAATGTTCGTAATTCCGGATACAAAAGCCTCGTTTGATAACTGATGTCATTGGTCATTAGTTATTGGCACGGCATAATGCCCGCCGCCTACATCATTGCAGAGTCTAGGGAGCTAGCTTGTCTACGCCTGTCGAACCCTTGCGTTTGCTGCTATTGGCCGAAGAGCCAGCGTGGGCAGCGTTGTTGCGCGAGTGTCTGGCTCCGATGGGGAGCTCGGCCGTGCTCATCAGCGCTCCGAGCTGGGAGTCGGTCAGCGCTCTGTTTGATGACAACCGCAGCGCGGTGTTGTTGACGATCCCGGCCCTTCAGCCGGCGCCCGGCCGTTGCAGTTTGCCAACGGTGTTGTTGCTCGAACAAGAGCCGCTGTTGCCGCCCGATGGCGTGAGCGACTGGCTGGTGCGCGATCATCTCGACCCCGGCATGTTGCGCCGTTGCCTGCGCCACGTGCGCGAGCGCGGCGTGCTGGAAAACACCCTGCAACGCCTGGCCGAGCAAGACCCGCTGACCGGCATTGCCAACCGCCAGGGTTTCCAGACCTTGCTGGCCGCGCGACTGGCGGAAAACGACGGCCGTGGCCTGGCCCTCGGGCACCTTGACCTCGACAACTTCCGCCACGCCAACGACGCCCTTGGCCACCAGGCCGGCGACCGCTTGATCCTGCAAGTGGTCGCGCGCCTGAAAAGCCAGCTCGAGGCCGGCGATCAACTGGCACGGCTGGGCAGCGATGAGTTCGCCCTGCTGATCGACACCCGCCGCGCGCCGCAACGCGCCGAATGGATGGCCGAACGCATCACCGAAGCACTGGCCGAACCTTATTGGGTCGACGGCGAAAGCCTGTTGATCGGTTCCAGCTTGGGCATCGCCCACGCTCGCGCCCAGGCCGGCGCCGATCCGTTGATGTGGCACGCGCACATCGCCATGCAGCAAGCCAAGAGCACTCAAGGCTGCACCTTTCACATCTTCAACGAACGCATCAACCGCAATGCCCGCAGCATGGCCGACCTCGAAAGCGAGCTGCGCCGGGCGTTGCGTCGCGATGAGCTGGAGCTGCATTACCAGCCACGCCTGAACCTTGAAGACGGGCAGATCGTCGGCCTCGAAGCCCTGGTGCGCTGGCGCCATGCCGAGCGTGGGTTGTTGCCGCCGAGCGAGTTCGTGCCACTGGCCGAGCAAAGCGGTTTGATCGTGCCGCTCGGTTACTGGGTGATTTCCCGCGCGTTGCGCGACATGCAGGCGTTGCGCGAGCTCGGTCTGCCGGCGCTGCACATGGCGATCAACCTGTCGTTCCGCCAGTTTCAGGACAGTCAGTTGCTGTCGACCCTGAGCCGGCTGATTGCCGAGCGTGGCGTCGAGGCGCAGTGGCTGGAATTCGAACTGACCGAAACGGCGGTCATGCGCCGCAGCGATCTGGTGAAACAGACCATGGATGCCCTCGGGCGCCTGGGCGTGCGCTTCTCGCTCGACGACTTCGGCACCGGGTTTTCGTCCTTCGTGCACCTCAACAGCCTGCCGATTGCCTTGTTGAAGGTCGACAAGAGCTTTGTCGGCGGAATGGAAGGGCGCGAAGAGAATCGCAAACTGGTGCACGCGATGATCAACCTGGCGCACAACCTCAATCTTGAAGTGGTCGCCGAGGGCGTGGAAACGCCGGAGCAGCTGGATTTGTTGCGCGGGTTTGGTTGCGATCAGGTGCAGGGTTATCTGATCAGCAAGCCGTTACCGTTGACGGAGCTGATTGAGTATCTGAGTTTTGGCAGCAGTCAGCAGCCGATGCTAGAGATCGTGAGCTGACACGAATCCCTGTAGGAGCGAGGCTTGCCCGCGAAGGCGTCGAGTCAGTCGACATTGTTGTTCCTGACACGACGCCTTCGCGGGCAAGCCTCGCTCCTACAAGGATCTCAGTCAGGCTGGGCGATCTGGAAACTTGCCCCTGATGTCGGCTCCCGCCGAATCATCCGCTTCATCTTCCACTCGAACGCCAGCGTCAGGCTCACCGCCGCGCACGCCAGGCCCAACGCCAGACCCCACCAGACACCCGTCGGCCCCCAGTGCAAATGGAACGCCATCCACCACGCGGCGGGCGCGCCGATCAGCCAATAGCAACCCAACCCGACCAGGAACGTGGTCTTGGCGTCCTTGAGCCCGCGAATGCAGCCCATGGCGATGGTTTGCGTGCCGTCGAACAGCTCGAACCAAGCAGCCACCGCCAACAGGCTCACCGCCAGTTCGATGACCGGGCGGAAGGCCGGGTCGTTGTGGTCCAGGAACAGGCCAATCAACTGATTCGGCAACAGCCAGAAGACCATCGCGAAACCGAGCATCGCCGCTGCGCCAAAGGCGATCCCGACCCGCCCGGCAAGCCGCGCGTCCAGCAACTGCCCGGCGCCGTAATGCTGGCCGATGCGCATGGTGATCGCATAGGAAAGCCCCGCCGGAATCATGAACGCCACCGAGACAATCTGCAGCGCGATCTGATGCGCGCCCAGTTGCGTACTGCCCATGGTGCCCATGCACAACGCGGCAAAGGCAAACAGCCCGACTTCCACTGCGTAGGTGCCGCCAATCGGCAGACCCAGGCGCCACAACTCCTTCAGGTACTGCCGGTTTGGCCGCGACAAGCCCTGGCGCAATGGATAGGCGTCGTACGCCGGATGCCGCCGAATATGCAGCGCCAACGCCACGGCCATCAGGTTGGCAACAATTGCCGTGACCAGACCGATACCCACCAGGCCCATTTTCGGCAGGCCGAACATCCCGGTGATCAACGCATAATTGAGCACGAAGTTGGCCACCGTGCCGCCGAGGCTGATGACCATCACCGGCGTCGCCCGGCCAATCGCGCTGGTGAAACCGCGCAGGGCCATGAAGCTCAGGTAACCGGGCAAGGCGAACGGCAAAATCAACAGGAACTGCCCGGCTGACTGGACATTGGTTTCGGTCTGGCCAAACATCAGCAACACCGGTTTGAGGTTCCACAGCAGCAACCCGGCGACCAAAGCCATCAACCACGCCAGCCACAACCCGGCCTGGGTCAGCCGCGCCGCGCCAACGATATCGCCCGCGCCCTGACGGATCGCCACCAACGTGCCGACCGCCGCAATCACGCCGATGCAAAAGATCGACACAAACGAATAGGTCGCCGCGCCGAGTCCGCCGCCGGCCAATGCCTCGGGGCTCAGGCGCGCCATCATCAAGGTGTCGGTGAGGACCATCAGCATGTGCGCCAACTGCGAGGCAATCAACGGCCCCGCCAGCCGCAGGATGGCCCAGAGTTCAATACGTGCTGGATGCTGCATGGTCATCACGCCCGATTATCAAAGAGAACAGGAAAGCGTCGATTCTCGGCGCTCTGCGGGGTTTGCACAAAGGGATAAAAAGGATGGATGGCATGATTAAAACTCATCATGAGGAGTTTCTGATAAGTTGACGAAATTGCGCCATAGGAGCTTTCCGCATGTCTCGTCGTCTTCCTCCCTTGTATGCCCTTCGCGCATTTGAAGCGGCGGCGCGGCATAGCTCGTTTACTCGTGCCGCTGAAGAGTTGTCGATTACGCAGAGTGCGGTCAGTCGGCATATTCGTACGCTTGAAGAGCATTTTGCCTGTCGGCTGTTTCATCGCAGCGGGCGCAATTTGCAATTGACCGAGTCGGCGCGGCTGATCCTGCCGGGCATTCGCGAAGGCTTCACCGCCCTTGAGCGGGCCTGCAATACCTTGCGCGCCGAAGATGACATCCTGCGCATGAAAGCGCCGTCTACCCTGACCATGCGCTGGCTGTTGGCGCGGCTCAGCCGTTTCCGCCACCTGCAACCGGGCAACGAAGTGCAACTGACCAGCGCCTGGATGGACGTCGATTCGGTGGACTTCAACCATGAGCCGTTCGACTGCGCCGTAATCCTCAGCAATGGGCATTTTCCGCCGGACTGGGAGGCGAGCCTCCTGTTCCCGGAGGAGCTGATTCCGGTCGGTGCACCGAATCTTCTGAAGGACCAACCGTGGGACGTCGCGCGTCTGGCCCATGCCGAACTGCTGCACCCGACGCCGGACCGGCGTGACTGGCGCAACTGGCTGGAGCGCATGGGGCTGACGGATCAGGTGTCGCTCAAGGGCGGGCAGGTGTTCGATACGCTGGAGCTGGGCATGATCGCCGCCGCCCGGGGTTATGGCGTTTCGATGGGCGATCTGCTGATGGTGGCCGAAGATGTGGCGCAGGGCCGTCTGAGTTTGCCGTGGCCGACCGCCGTCGCCAGTGGTGAGAATTATTACCTCGTCTGGCCGAAAACCCGCCCAGGAGGTGAACGTTTGCGCCGCCTCAGTGATTTCCTGCAAGGCGAAGTGCGGGCGATGAAATTGCCGGACGTCGAACACTTGTGCTGAATCGATAGAGCCCTTGAAATAGCGGCCTTGAGCCATATCCCGGCTATTTACTCAAGTATTCAGGTTTGCCGCCGAAAATCTGCAGATGGAACCTTCGTGCAGGTTCGACGTAATTCCCATTATTAGAAATTTTGCTGAGTAGCCGATCAAGGAGGATCAGATCGCTCGGCCAGGAGCTGTCATGTCTCAACCTCGTGCCCGGATCGCTTCACAGCTTGGCCTTGCGCTCGCCGTTATCCTGGCGATTGTCATCAGCGGCAGTACCCTGTTTGCCCTGCGTTCACTGGACACGGCCAACCTCGCCACCCGCGAAGAGCACCTGGCCAGTGAGGCGCGGTTGCTGGCCGACCAGTTGAGTACGTTTCACGGCACGTTGCGTGAAAGTACCCTGCGCCTTGCGGGGTTGTTCGAAAAGCGTTTCAGTGGCGGGCTGAGCGTGCACCCGGATGCGCCGGTGAACGTGGCGGGCACCCAGACTCCGGGCCTGCAACTGGGCGGCGAAGTGCTCAACAACAACTTCAAGGAAGTGGACGAGTTCAAGCAGATGACCGCCGGCGTGGCCACGGTGTTCGTGCGCAGCGGCGAGGACTTCATTCGGGTCAGTACAAACGTCACCAAACAGGATGGCAGTCGTGCCATTGGCACTGTTCTCGATCATGCGAACCCGGCTTACGCCCGTTTGATGGCGGGGCAGAGTTTCGTCGGACGGTCTTTGCTTTTTGAACGCTACTACATGTCGCAGTACACCCCGGTACGCGACAGCGGCGGCAAGGTCATTGCCGTGCTGTATGTCGGTTTCGACTACACCGACGCGCAGAAAGCCCAGTTCGAAAACCTCAAGCGATTCCGCATCGGCAAGACCGGTTCCTTGGCGTTGCTCGACGAGCAGAACAAATGGCTGGTACCGATCGCCGGCGTGGAAGCGCTGGATAAAGCCGTTCCAGCCATCACCGCCCTGGCGAAAACCCCGAGCGAGGGCGGTTTCTGGAGCGACACGTCCGAAGACTTCTACAGTGTTTCCGTGCCGTTCCAGGACGGCCCGTGGTCGGTCGTGGCGAGCATGCCGCAAGACGAAATCAGCGCGGTGACCTGGAGCGTCGGCATTCAACTGGCGATTGGCAGCCTGCTGGCGATGTTGATCGCTGTGGGTTCCGCCGTCTGGTTGCTACGCAGCAAACTCGCGCCGCTGGGTGATCTGGTGCGTCAGGCCGAAGCCCTGGGGGCCGGCGACCTGAGCGTGCGCCTGGACGTGTCGAGCAACGACGAGATCGGTCAGCTGGCCCGTGCCTTCAACCAGATGAGCCAGGCGTTGTCGACGATGGTCGAGCACATCCGCCGGGCCTCGCAAGAGGTCAACAGCCGTGCCCAGGCCTTGTCCGGTTTGTCTGGCGGTGCCTATGAAGGCATGGAGCAGCAGTCCGGCGAAATCACCAGCATGGCCGGTGCCGTGGAAGAATTCAGCGCCACCTCGTTGAACATTGCCGACAACATGGGCAGCACTCAGCGTCTGGCGCAGGAAAACGCACAGCAAACCCAGATCGGTCGTACATCGATGGGTGAAGCGTCCTCGTCCCTGGAGCAAATCGCTGGCGCGCTGAACAGTACTGCCACGGTGATCAACACCTTGGGCCAGCGTTCTCAGGAAATCGGTGGCATTGTCGGGGTGATCACCTCGATTGCCGAGCAAACCAACCTGCTGGCGCTCAACGCGGCCATCGAAGCGGCGCGTGCCGGTGAGCAGGGCCGTGGTTTTGCGGTGGTGGCTGATGAAGTGCGCAACCTGGCTTCACGCACTCGCCAGGCCACCGACGAAATTTCCGGGATGATTCAGAGCATCCAGCAGGAAACCGGCAATGCCATCAGCACCATGGAACAGGGCAAAGTTTTGATGCAGGAAGGCTTGTCGCGCAACGCCAACGTCGCTTCGGCACTGGCGCGGATCGATGAGCAAAGCCGTTCCGCCGGTGAACAGTTCGCCGCGATCACTACAGCGACCCAGGAGCAGAGCAGCACCGCGACCCTGCTCAGCAGCAACCTGCAAAGCATTGCGCTGGCGAACAGCGAGCAGCGGGAAGTGGTGTCGAACCTGGCGGTGACCGCCAAAGAGCTGGAGAGCCTGGCGGCGGAGTTGCGCCAAGAGGTTGACCGGTTTCGTTGAGTCGCCTCTGAAATAGCCTTCGCGGGCAAGCCTCGCTCCTACAGGTTCAGCGTTGACCCCTGTAGGAGCGAGGCTTGCCCGCGAAGGCTGCACCGCAATATTCAGATCAGCCAATCAATCACACTTGGCGTTGCTCGACACTTCCTTGGTTGCGAGTTTCAACTGCTTGGCCAGTTCTGCCGCGTTGGTGCTGTTGTAAACCCGGCCTCCGGTGTTTTCAGCAATGCAGCGCGACGGGCCACCGGCACCGATTTTCACCACGTTGACCCGCAGGCGTGGTTGTTCCCTGGCGATTTGGCGGGACACCGCGCAAGCGTCTTTCTGGCAACCGTCCTCACCGTCGACGAACATCACGATCACGGCATCGTTATTACGCCCGTCGACGGTGCTTGCCGCGTAAGCCAGGCTGTCGGCCAGCGGTGTGCCGTCGTTGGGAACCAGGCCTCGAATCCCGTTGATCAGCCGTGGCCGGTCGCCAAACTTGAACACGCCCTGGTCCGGTGTGCGTTCGCAGCCGGCGAAGGTAATGAGGCGCGTGTCGATTTTCGGGTCCAGCCCGTTGATCATGCCGGCCAGCGAGTCCTTCGCGACGTCCATGCGGCTGGGTTTGGCGAAGATCTGCATGGTGCGGTTCGCGTCCAGGTACTTGTTGAGCTCGTTGCCGAAGAACCAGTCCTCATCGGCTTTTACGGACTTGATGTTCAAATCCATCGAACCCGAGGTATCGAGCACCACCACGAACTGCGGGATCTCTGCGTTTGGCGCTTTTTTGCGGCACGCGAAGTTGTCCAGCGTCGGTGCCGGCGGCGGCGGCGGCGGTGGTGGAGGCGGGGCGGCCACCACAGGTTTTGGCGGCGGGACCGGTTTGGGGGCGGGCACTGGTTCTGGCTCTGGAACCGGTACGGGTTCCGGTTTCGGTTCCACTACAGGCTCCGGCTCCACTACCGGCTCGGGAACAGGCTCAACCGGTTTCTCGATCGGTGTCACCACCGGGGCGACCGGTTCGACCGGGACAACTTTTTCCCGGTGCATAAACCACCAGTAAGCCCAGAGTGCCAGGAGCAACAACAGCAGTGCCAGCAATGCCGCGGCGATCCACCATCCACGGCGCGAAGGCGCCACGGCGGCCACCGGAGCCAGCGGAACCACCGGCGGCACCACCGGTTTTGGCGGGCGCTGGTTCCAGCGCACCACCAACGGCTCACCGTTGAGGCTGTAGAGTTTGTCCAGCTCGGGAGCGCCGAGCAGGCTGCGCAGGTCATCCGCCTCCGTGGGCTGACCGCGTTTTTGCAGTTCGTCCGCCAACTGTCCAAGGGACGTCTGACGCACTTCATAGGTTTCCAGCAATCGCCGTTGAGCGTCCTCATTGAGGTCGGCATAGGGCGTGGGTTGGCCACCCAGTTCGGTCCACCATTCCAGCACCTCGCCGCTGCCCATTCGCGGGATGGCGAAGAGGCTGGAGACGGTCGGCGGAAAGTGTTTCTGGATGAGGGCGACTTTGGCTTGCAGCGCACTCATCCCCTCTGGTGTGGCTTGCGCATCCCTGATGACCCGCTGCATGACGTCGATTCCTGAAAAGGCTGCAGGCCTCCGGCGGGAGGCCTGCGGGTGAAAAGTTACTCTTCGTAACCGAGGCTGAATTGCAGTTGATTGACCTTTTTCTGCAGCGCCTTCAGTTGTTCCTGCTTGGCGGCCAGGGCCGCCTTTGAAGGCTTGGCCACCGGTGCAGTCTGCGAGTCCTTGAGCTGCTGTTCGAGCCCGGCGATCTGCTTCTGCACCTGGCTTTCATTGCCATGGCGCGCCTTCAGTGAGGTCAGCAACTTGCCCAGCGACTGGTTCAGTTCAGCCTGGGATTTCTGCTGGCTGGCCAAATCGGTTTTGGTGCTGAGCTGCTGGGCCTGAATGTTCTCGTACACCTGACGGAACATCGCGTTTTGCTGGCGGGACTCGGCCAGGGCCTGTTCCTTTTGTTTGACCTGATCGCTGTAACCACCAGAGTAGTCGCAGTTCATCTTGGTCAGCATGCTGCTGTCGCGATTGGTCGCATCGCATTCGCCCGGCTGGGTCGCGCAACCGCTCAAGGCGAGGACGGCGGTCAGGACCGCCAGTTGTCGTAACGTCATGTGCTTAACCCAGAGTGATTGCGGAGCGCTGGCTGTAGAGACCGTCGACTTCCTTCTGCAAGGCAGCGACTTTCTCGTTCATTTTCAGAATGCTCACATCCACCTGCTTCATCTCGGCGCTGGAGCCTTGGGCGCGTTCGGCATCGGCCACTTTGCTGTACTCGGTGACTTTTTTGCGCATGTTGCTGAGGTCTTTGCGCAAGATTGCGATGTTGTTGTCGATCTCGGCGATTTGCGTCTGGGCTTTGGTCTTGTCGACCTTTTTGCTGGCGATGTCCTGTTTGATCTTGGCGATACGCGCCTGGTCATCCTTGATCACTTGCTGAGCGGTCTCGGTGCGGGCAATCACATTGCGCGTGTCTTGCTCGACTTCGCTGTTCATCTTCGCCAGACGGGTGGAGGTGTCGGCGTATTCGCTGCGACGTTGATCCAGATAATAGTTCGCGCCCATGGCCACGCCACACGCGGTAATACCGGCGGCGATGGCGCAGACCGCCTTGTTGCTGCTGTTGGACAGCGCGCAACCGAGGATGCCGACACCGGCGCCGACGGCGCAGGCCTGGTAACCGGACTTGCTGAAGAACTCCGCGTCATTGCCTTGGGTCAGGCGCGGGTCTGCGCCGTCGCTGCCGCCGAGCATCGAACTGCCGGTGTTGGCGCAACCAGTCAGCAACAGGCTGCCGGCAACGACGAATGCGATCTGTAGTTTGAAGCGAGTCCAAAGGCTGCGCGACATGGTGAAACTCCTCGATGACGGTGTTGACGTGTTGTTATTGAGTGACGGTCTTGCAGCTGGTCAGCCAGGCGTCAGTGTCGATCTTCTGTTTTTGCAGGAAGGTCTTCTGATTCGCCCAGTGCGTGCGCAAGTAGGGTTTGAGGTCCTGAAGCTGTTTGTTGCGAGTAATGATTTCTTCCATCACCGGAACCTGTGCCTCGAGCAGCGGCTGACCGTACAACGTCGCCGACTCCACCAGGCTGCTGGCGTAGTAACGGCTGAGTTTGTGCAGGCGATCCTTCTGCTCGTCGAGCTTGCCCTTGCGCATGTCGCAACTGGCGTCTTTTTCGGCGGCTTCGCAATTGAGCTTGTAGTTTTTCTGCAGGAAATCCACGTACTGGCCGTCGTCGAGCATCTTGGTGCACAGGAACGCACCCAGATTGAGGCTGGCGCGAATCGCCTGGTCGCGGGTTTCTTCCTGCTGCTGGTTGCTGGCGCGCAGCTGGTTTTCCAGGGCCTGGAGCTTTTCCTTGAGCGCTTTATCTTCAACGCCCGAGGCCAGCGTATTCAGCGACTGAACCGTGCCTTTGTCGGCGGATTCGGTTTCCTTGCTGCCGGTGCCGAGTTTCTTCCAGCTGTTTTCGATGCTGGCCACGCGTTCGCGAGAGGTCAGGGTCGGCGAGACCAATACCAGGCGCAGGCCGGTGGTTTTGTTTTTTACCTGGCCTTCGGCGTTGTAGTACGGCTCTTCCTTGCGCAACGCGGTGCGCAGGTCAGCCTGGGCGGTCAGGTAATTGCCGCCGCGCACGACGTAGCCACCGGCCTGGCCATGCTGGCGGTCGAGTTTGTTCAGGCGAAACGGCTCGAACATCATTTCGTCGACGTTGCCGAGCATGTCGTGAAGGCCCAGCGGATTGGGCTTTTGCAGGCCGGACAACTGCAGTTTGCCGTTGGACGATTGCGCCCCGGCGAACCACTCGTAAGCGTTGATGCCGTCGGGCATCGGGTAGCGTGTATCGCGGAATTCCGCCGCACCGACTTCCAGGCCACCGCGCGCGGCGAACTCCCACTCGACTTCCGTCGGTAAACGCAGGAAGCCCAGGGCGCCGTCTTCTTTCGGCAGCTTGCCGGCGGCGTTCTTGCGCAGCCACAGGTTGTACTTGTCAGCCGCTTCGACGGCTTGCACCCAGCTCACGGCCACTTGCGGCAAGCGCATCTTGGTCGCGGCGGTGGGGCAGGTTTCGTCGGTCAGGGCAGCGTACTGCAACTGACTCATCTCGTACTTGGCCATCAGGTAGTAGCGGGATTTGTCGTTCTTGGCGCCGGTGAAACTGCCAGCGATAAACGTCGGTCGAGTCTGTTCGACATAGCCGTATTCCGCGCCGTCCTGACCGATGTTGATCGGGTAGTCGTCGAGCGGTCCGGTGACCGGAATGAACACCTTGCGAAACACCATCGAGCCTTCACACGGCATCGGCAAAACGACGTCGCTGGCTTCGGGCATCGGGTTGTAATACTTCTCTTCCCAGCCCGCCGCCGAAGCGTCGAGCAAGTAGCCCAGGCTCAGGGGCAACAGCAAGCCAAAACGTTTATAGCTCACGCAGACTCTCCGCAGGTTGGATGCTGATGGCGCGCACGGCGCCGATCACGGCCACCAGTGTAGCGACCAGAAAGGTCAGAAGCAGGGCGGCGAGGCCATGCCAGAGTGTGATGTGGCAGACAAAGGTGCCGGTGGCCTGGCTGCTGCCGAGCAAGTAGTCGAACAGATGACTGCCGACAGCGTAAAAACCCAATCCGCCGAGGTAGCCGGCCAGGCTCAGCAACAGCGCTTGCACGACCACGAAACCGGCGACCGCCGTGCGCTTGAACCCCAGCAGGCGCAGGACCGCGAGGCTTTTGCGCTTGCGGTCGATGTTGGCCAGGAACGCGCCGACCATCGACGCCACACAGCCAATTAATGCCGCCAGGGCAATAACACCGAAGATCAGCCCCAGCACATGGTTGATGGCTTTGACGTTGTCGATGTCGGCCAGTCGGCTCGAGGTTTCGATGTGTTGTTCGTTGAGCCAGCGCTCCAGCGGCGCCACTTGGTCGATGTCGTGTGCATACACGCGAGCGCGGGCATACAGCGGTTGCAGATCACCCAGAGGCTTGCCGGTGGTGATGCCGAACGCACTGACCTGATAGCCATCGCGAAAGCGCTCCAGGTCCAGCAGCAACGGCGGGGCGACAAACCCGGCAGCGCGGCCGAAACGGGCGCCATCGAGAATCGCCAGCACGCTCAGCGACATCTCGCCGCGCTCATTCACGCCTTCCAGACGGCGCAGCACGCGCAGTTGCACACGATCGCCGACCTTGGCCTGCAAGCGTTGCGCGGCACGGGCACTGAGGATCACTTGATCACCGGTGGGGTTGAGTTCCGGCAGGTTCAGTTGTGGGTCGCCGGGTTCGGTGGCGATGATTTCTGCGCCTTCGACGAAGCGTTGCATGCCGATCAGCAAATCCGCCTGGGTGTTGAGCGAGCGTGTCTGGCCGAGGGCAAAACCGGTCTCGGGACGCTGGCGCAGACGCTCGATCCAGGCACTGTCGTAGTTGCCGTTGCTGAGCATCTTCACTTCGAGGTTACGCGGGTCGCGCAGCAGTTCGTCCTGCAACTGGCTGACCACCCCGTGCTTGAGGCCGAACAGCAGCAGCAACGGCGCGATCACCGCCACCAATGACGCAGCGATGCACAGCGACACCTTGCGGTCGTGCCACAGGTCTTGCAGGGCCAGGGTGCCCAGCAGGCGCAGTCGGTCAGTCCATCGGTTCAAACAGAGTCTCTCCCTGGCGGCTGATAGCGCCGAGTCGCGGCAAGCCGAAATCCTTCAACAAGGCCCAGTCATGGGATACCACGAGCGCACTCAGGCCCATGCTCGACACCAGGCTCAGCAGCAACTCAAACAGGCGCCGGGCACTGTGCGGGTCGAGCGCGGCGGTCGGTTCGTCCGCCAACAGCAGCAGCGGTTCATGGGCAATGGCGCGAACGCAGGCCACGCGCTGGCGTTCGCCGATCGACAGTGCCTGCGGCTTTTTATCCAGCAGTCCTTGCAGGCGCAATACCTCAACCGCGTGGTCGATGTGCGCGCTGTGTGCCGACATGCCGAGCAAACGGCGCGGCAGGCTGATGTTGTCGCGCACGCTCAGAAACGGCAGCAGGCCTCCACTTTGCAAAATGAACCCCAGATGCCGCGAACGCACCGCCGCCAAAGCCGGTTGATCATCCGTGGCAAGCAATCGGGCGATGTCCTGATCCTGCGTTGCGCCCAGGCGAAAGCGCTCAAGCTCGACCGGCGCCAGCAGCAGGCCGATGGCCTCAAGCAATGTGCTTTTGCCGCTGCCGCTCTCGCCGGTGATGGCGAGGATTTCCCCGCCGCCGATCTGCAAGTGCGGCAGGCGCACGTGATGGGCCAGCGCGCCTTCACCACGGCGCACCAGCAAGTTCCTGATATCGAGCATGGGCGTCTCGTTAAGGCATCATTTCCAGAGGCACCGGGTACACGTTGTCCCGCGCATCGCTGTCCTTGGCCAGCGCCACCCAACGGTCGACGTCAGCGTTGTAACGCTGGTAGTGCCGCAGTTTGGTGTTGAGCGTACGGATGAATTTCTCCTGCGCCAGGCCGTCCCAGCTCTTCCAGGTCTCTTCATCCAGGTTCAGCACTTCGCTCTGGTACGGCAGGTCTTCGATGTACTCGCCGAGCACGCCCATGTCCGCCAGTTTGGCGTTGCCGTTCTGCTTGAGCTGATTCGGATCGGCGCCCATGGTCGCGGCCACCGAGCGCAGGCGGTCGAACATTTCCGTCGGCGAAATCAGGCCTTCGTTGGCAGCGTCGAGAATCTTCTTCATCACGTCGCTCAAGTCGCTGAGCTGGGACTTGGTCAGCAACACCCGCACGTCGGTGGTGGGGATGTTCTGCTTGATCAGGTCACGGTCGGTGATCCACGCCTTGAACACCGGCGGGGACTTGCTGTTGTTCTTCTCGCCCAGATAGGCCAGTTGCATGGCGTGGCCGATCAGTGCGGCGTCCTCGAGCATTTTCTTCTCGGCCGGGTCCTGCTTGGCGTTCGCCGCACTGCCGATGGCGTCTTCGCCCATGTAGGCGGCTTTCACCTGTGTAGTGATCGCGGTGGCCAGTGCGTCGACCTTGCGCCCGAACTCCTGCACATCACCCGCATTCACCGGGTAGTACAGCGAGGTGTTGGTGCCCGGGTAAGTCGACAGGTTCTGGTACTGCGCCTCGGCCTTGGCGTGATCCTTGACCCCGGCCGGGGTTTTCAAGTGCAGGGTGTAAATCGCCACGCCCGGGTTGGCAGCCTCAATACGCACCTGTGCAGCGCTCAAACCGGTCTTCGACAGTTTGTCGTCACCTTCGATGGCGCCCGCGTCGGTGATCAACACCACGTAGCGCGCACCGAATTGGCTCCAGTCGACCTTGTCGATGCTCTCCATGACGCCGGCAAAGGCATCCTCATCGAAGCTGCTGCTCGACACTTTGGCCTGTTTGAGGTCGGCGATCTTGGCGAAAAAGTCGGCGCTGTCTTTCACCTTGGTAGGGTCGGCGTACATCTTGGTGGTGTATTCCAGGCCCGGCACCGCCTGGGTATTGGAACGGAAAGCCACCATGCCGAACTTGACCTGCTTGCCGAGGTTCTGCGATTCGATCTGCTGATAAACCTTGCGGATCGCTTCGCGGGTACGGTCGATGTATGGGTCCATCGAAATCGTCGAGTCGATGACAAACACCACTGCCGCGCTGAATTCCTTCAGTTGGCTGGCCGCTTTGTCCTCAGCTTCCTTGCCCCCGGCCGCGCTGTTGGCAGCACCGCCCTTGGGGTCTTTTTCGTCGGGCTTGCTGACCGATGCGACATTGAGCAGGCGCGTGCGGAAACCGGCTTCGGTCATGACTTCTTCGCCGCTGAGCACGGGCAACAGGTAGAACTGCTTTTGCAGGTCGACGAAGTATTCAGGTTCTTCGGCCAGCACGCCGGGTGCTTGCTTGCCCTTTTTCAACGTGGCGCGCAGCGGGGCAACTTTGCTCACCGGGTCCGGTGCATTGAGAATGCCTTCGACCGTGGTGCGTTCCTTGAAGAACAGCAGCCGGTCGCGGTTGGCCGGGTTGGTGAAGGCCAGGGTCAGCTGCATTTTCCAGTCGGTGGTGCAGCTTGCAGGCAGCCAGCCAATGGTTTTGCCATAACTGTCGGGGCCGACTTTCAGCCACTCGGCGTTTGCCGCCTGGGCGCGTTCGTACACGTAGAAACGGCTGAACACCGGTTGCGCCTCGCCTGCCGCACCGCCCGCCGTCGGGCTGATCTTGCAGCCCGGGGTGGTCAATACGCGTTGGAACAAGGTCTTTTTACCGGCCTGGATCAGCGGTTTGTCATCAGCCTGGGACAACGGGCTGATGCACAGCGCCAACAGCGCGGCGCTGCTCAGCAGGAAACGACTCACGGGTGAACGCATCACTTCTGCAACTCCTCGAAACGCTGCTTGGCTTCGGCGTTGTTCGGGTCCTGGGTGAGGATCGTTTCGTACCAGTAGGCCGCGGTGGCGTTATCCGCTACCGGGAAGCACTCGCTGGCCTTCAGGTATTTCGGGTCGTATTCGCGGGCATAGGCGTTGGCGATCAGCGCGTCACCGGCCTGGGCACGGTTGGCGTACAGGCGCTGGGCGACACCGCAGTGTTTGCCGGCCTTGGCTTCGTTGATGATTTCCAGCAGCTTGGCGCTGTCGGGTGCCGCCTTGATGCAGGTCTGGACGAAGGTCAGCTCGGGCAGACTGTTCATGCTTTCCAGCGTGCAGGCTTGTGCGTCGGCACCGGCCGGTGCGGCGGCCGCGACCGTCGGGGCAGGCGCCGGCGTGCGTTTGTAGAACCAGAACCCGGCCGCTGCCGCCAGCAGCAGTACCAGCACAAGCGCGAGGCCGAGCAGGCCTTTGTTGCTCTTCTTCACCGGTGGCGGAGCAGGCGTGTATTCGCGTTCGTTGGGCACCGATTCCAGTTCGATTTCTGGCTCGGCGGTGGGCAAGATCAATTCCGGCAGTTCCGGGATTTCCGGGATCTCAGGTGCCGGTGCCGGTGCCGCCGGCGCGGTCAAATCTGCGCCGCCATACGTCGAGCGCGTCTGGCCACCCGCCGTGGATGGCAACAGCCCGACGCCTGGCCGGACCACGCCTTTGTCGGCATGCCCCAGGCTCTGCTCGCGCAGTTCGATCTGGAATTGCGAGTTGGCGCTGCCTTCCAGCAGCGGGTCGACCACTTCCGGGCCGACCTGGGCTTCAAGAGCTTCGCCACTGGCGGCGACAGTGAAGCGCGAAACCTTGAACCAGAACGGGTTGTTGCTCCAGGCCTGTTGGTCCTGGAGGTAGAAACCGTCCTGGTTACGCTGAATGGAGAATTCCAGCTGTTCTTCGCCACCCTGCCATTTCTTCACAGTAAGGCAGGCCCGGCCAGGGACATTGGGCTCTAAGGCGAGCAGGTCGACACGAATTGGCATTGCTTATCTCGCTGCGAAGGCTGTGAGCACTTGGCCCAGCCGTTCGTTCTGTTCAGGGGTGATTTCGCGACCGGCACCATGGCCGGCATTGTCCTGCGTGATACAGGCCAGGCCCGAAAGCCAGTCGCCGAGATACCGTTGCGCCTGGTTCGCCGGTTGCGGCGGCAACTCCGGCACCTGTCCCGGACCGATGTCGGTATAGAACGAGAACAAGGGCGCTTTGGCACCGGTCCGGCTAGGTGGGCGCTCGCTCACGGGTTTCTGGAGGTAGCCGAACCAGGACACGAAATCGCGCAGCACGCGTTGTACTTCCAGTACCTGGCGCTCAACCAGTTGATCGCGACGCGCACCGCTCTGGGCACGCTTGAGGACGGCGCGGCTCAGTTGCCCCGGCAAATCCTGGCGATAACCGGCAGTGATCAGCTCGTCGACCACCGCTTCGAGCAAGGCTTTTTCCAGCCCCAGCAGGTTGAGCAGGCTTTGCCGGGTGGTCAGTTCGCGCAAGTGCGCGACCCAGGCCTTGAAGGCCGCTTTGGCAAAACGGTGTTCGTTGCTTTGCAGTTCCGGGACCGGCGTGTGGGGCTTGCTGCTGGCCGGTGTGCTGTCGGGGCTGGCGTCATCGCCGAAATCGAAATCGAAACCGGCGTCGTTGCCGTACAGGCTCTGGCTCGGTGTCAGGGCGACCGGCTCATCGCTGACCGCTGGCTCGTCATCGGTTTCGTACACGCCGCTGAGGTACAGGTCGCGCACCTCTTCGCTCGGCATGTCGAGTTGATCGATGAGTTCGCCCAGCACCGCCGGACGACGGCCCAGGGTCGACAGAATCATCTGTGCCTGGGCTTTCTTGGCAGCGGCGGCGCCGTCACCGTCGGCGTGATACCAGGTGCTCAGACCATGCGTGGTCAGGCCTTCAAGGCATTCGTCCAGCTGCTCGCGGATGCGCTGCAGCTTGAATTCGATATTGGCCACGCCCTTGAAACTGCCGCTGAAGTGACTGATGCCACCGTCATCGTTGCGCAGCATTTCTTTCCAGGTATTGGCGGGATTGCTGACGTGTTTGCACACCAGCGCGTTGCTCGCAAAGCTTTCGCCCAGCGCATCGACGCGTTCCTGGTAACTGGCGTTGATCCCGGTTTCGGCGCCGCTGGCGTCCTGGACGATGAATGCCGCGTCCATGCGCGGTTTACGCACCAGGAAGGTGTTCTGGAACGGCGTGCCGGCCCAGTCGTTCATCCAGCTCAAGCTGCCGAAACGCTCCAGCATGGTCAGCTTGACCATGCCGTTCCAGCTCTCGTCGTACTGATCGGGTGTCAGGCTCAGGGAGTTGGTGATGCGCAGGTCGAGCATGGTCAATGCCCAGATCAGACCGGTGTCGCGTTTGCTGCGAGCGGCCGCGTCGGCGCCCTGGGTTTTTTCGATCCAGCGCGTCAGCACCGGGCCAACGTCGTTGACGTCGCTTTGTTTGGTCGAGCCGGTGCACACCACCAGCGCGTTCATTTCCTGATTGTCGGTGTAGCGCTCAAACAGGTACGCGACCTTGCCGCGCAGAATCAGCTGCGAGACGGAGTTGTCCTTGGTGGCGGATTCCGGGTCGTTGGAGTTGGCGATCTCGTGCAGCTTCTTGCGTCCGCGATAGCCGGGGAAGTCGAGCAGATCGACCTGGTTGACGATGTCATCGGCCGGGGCTTCGATCAGGCCGAACGTCATTTCCGCCGTGAGTGCCGCCAGTTGCGCGACGGGAATGCCCTGGCTGTTTTGCAGGCGACCGTCGATGCGTGGCCGCACGTCGATCGGCAAGTCCCGCGGGCTGCCGAAGCGCTCGAGGATGTCGACGTTCATGATGCTGTCGCGCTGGCTGTAAGTGTCGTTTTCGAAACTCACCAAGGCCTTCAATGGCGCGAATACGGTCTCGGGCAGGCCCAGCTTGTGCAGCGCGCCGGCCAGTTGCTGATACACGCGCGTCAGTTCGCTTTGCTCACCCCAAAGAATGGCGAACAGCTCGGCACGTTCCTGGAAGTTCAGGCGCGGCGCGAGCTGCAAGGCTTTCGGCCAATACAGGTGCTCGAGTTTTTTCACCGAGTTACGGAAGTTGTCTCGCAGGTAATCCCACAGCGACACCAGATCGTCGGCGCTGACACCCGGCTGCATCGGCCCGGTCTCGCGGCCTTCGAACGGCTTGAGGACTCGCTGGATGCGTTCTTCGTCAATCTCGTAGGAAATCCGTTCAAGGTCGAAATCCTTGAACCAGGAGTTGGCGAGAATCTTCGCCAGCTCGATTTCCTTGAACAGCGTCAGCTCCACCGGGAAATCCGGGTCCTGGCTCGGTGTGGCCCGCCGGCTGAAGCGCGTCACCAGGCCGGTGGCTTCCTTGCCGCCACCCACCGGGTTGATGTGCTTGATGAAGTCCAGGCGCTGGCCGCCGAAATCGGTTTCCAGTTTGCCGTTCTGCCCGGCCGCGAGGGCCGAGATCAGGTAGGACTTGCCCGCCTGGGACAAACCGAAAAAGCCGATGGTCATCGGCGTGCAGGCCACGCGACCGAGGCTGTGGGCCAGGTTGCGGGCGCGATGCAGGCGGATGTTCAGGTTGTCGGCTTCGCTGTCCAGACGTGGCGCGTTGACACGGGTCTGGCCAATCCATTCCAGCGCCTGACCGGCACCTTCATAAACAGCGGCCCAGCGGGTAGAGAGCTGATGTTGATCGGGGGTCAGGTCATTCATTTGCGTTTCACACTTCCACTGTCGAGCCAGTACTTGGTCTCGCTCAGGCCGGCGTCGAGCATGGTGTTGAGTTCCAGCTCGAGGTCGCTGCGCGGGTTGAAGTTGACGTTGCTGCAGTTGGATTCGATGTTGCGTACCGAGAGGCGGTCGCTGACGAGATCCTGCTTGCGTGTGTACTTGTCCGCCGGTTTGACCTCGAAGCGCACCTTGAGCAGCGGCGCGCTGCCGTTTTCACCGATCGCACGGGAGAACTTCTCCCGACCGGCCTTGGTGAAACGCAAGGTGTACAGCGGCGAAGCGGCCCAGCGGTCGGCGGCCAGCTGACGGAAACCGAGGCGCAGATCGCCGCGCATTTCCAGCTGAGGCGTGTCGGCGGCGTCGCCCGTGCCGATTTCCGGCAGCTTGATTTTGTAGTCTTCGGACTGAATGTCGCGGTACAGCACGTCGGCATCCTTGATCACGTTGTTCAGGTCGATAACGCCGATGTTTTTGACCGTCGAATACGGTTTGAGTGCCGAAGCGCGGAAGTAGAAGTTCGGCACACTGTGGTTGGCGCACAACAGGCACAGCATCGCGCCGACCGAAGCGGTGCTTTTCGGGTCGTCGATCAGGCCGTTCTTGTGGAACGGGTACCAGCCGCCAGTGCGGTAGTTCTGCAACGCCAGGATGCGCCCCGGTGGCAGCGGCAACACCTTGCGGATGAACGCCTGAATGCCGGGCAGGCGCGAAGGGCGGCCGGTCAGCAGCAGGACGTCGCACGGGTAATGCGCGACCACTTCACACAGCGCACCGAGGATCTTGGTGATGTTGATCTGATCGTTGAGGAATGCGGCATGGAGCTTTTGCAGGTCGAAGCTGATCAACGATTCGTACAGGTCAAAGGCGCTTTGGCTGCCGACATCACGACGCACGGCGGCATTGACGTAATCGAGCACGGTCTGGCTGATTGCGTTGTCGCCCAGCAATTGGCGGTACGTCTGGGTGCTCACTTCCTGCTGGTCTTGCGGGTCGTAATGCTCGTAGGCCTTGAGCAGCGCCAGGCCCAGCGGGGCGAATACCTGCAGGTTCAGTTGCTGGCGCAGGATCATGTCCTGGGCGCTGACCGATTCATCGCCACACAGCCGCGACATCAGCGAGACGGGCGATTTGACCCCTGAGATCTGCAAGGCTTTTTCGAAGCTCGGCAGGACGAAGTCCTGAATCACGTCCAGCAGAATGTCGTCGCCGGCCACTTTGAAGCCATCGCGAAAACGCTGCTCGGGCACGATGTGCACGTTGCTGCCGCTGCCGGTGTTGCCGGCGCGGTCGAGGCGATAGTCGGTGATCACCAGGTCGGTGGTGCCACCGCCAATGTCGATGGTCGCCAGGGTGATGCGTTCACGGTCGGTTTTGTCCGGCCGGGCGAGGGTGTCGAAAAACTCTTCCGGGTGCCCGGCGAAGTTCTCGTTGACCTCGGTGTACAGGTACACCAACTGGCCGCAGGAGGCTTCGTCCCATTCGACGCGGATGCTCGGGATCGGCGTGCGCGGGCTGACGGCCTGGTCCTGATGCGGGTCTTCCTCGCCGGCATGCCAGCCGAGGCTTTTCCACACCAGGCCGATGGCCTGCTGCATGCGTTCGTTGAGGATGCTGCGCTCGGCCTGCGGCATGCCCGGCGGCACGGTCAGGGTGATGCTGTTGAGCTGGCGCGGCACACGGGTGTGACCCTGGCGCGAGCGCTGGGCCGGGCTGTTGATTTGCGACAGCGCCTGGGCCAGGACCTCGGCGAGCATGAACGTCATCAGCGAGCTGCGCGAATAACGCGGCATGAACACCGGCAGACGATCGTCTTCTTCAAGACTGTAAAGCGCCTCGCCGGTTTCATTGATCAGGTGCGAGAACGGCGCGGCAGTGGCGTACGGCTCGCTGTCGGTCTTGATGTACGAGCAGTTGAAGCGCCAGCCGTGGCCGTAGGCGTTTTCGTCCCACAGGTAGCGTTTCGGGCTGGACAGCCCGGTCGAGCCTTCGGTGCCGCGACGACGGCTGGCCAGACGACTGGCCTCGTTGCCGACACGGGCAATCGTCGCCCACTGGAACGCATCATGCCGGCCGCTTTTGACCGAGCAGTGGTCCTTGCCGAAATACGCCTGGGCGAATTCCACACGGCTTTCGAATGGCAGGTTGTAAGTGTGTTCGGGGGTGATCAGGTCGCGCAGTTCCAGCACGTAGTTCTGTTTCAACCCGGAACCGGCCTGACCGTGGTTCTCGATCAGAATGCCGCAGGTGCGCGAGTTGCCGACGTCCAGCACCAGGTCCACCGGAATCGGTTTGACGAGGCCATTGCTGTCGTTGGCAACCACCTTCAATTCAGGGATTTCAACTTTCGGCCGGGCAGTCGACTGCTCCGCCGCCGATGGCTTGCTCAGAAGGCTCAGCAAGTTGAGGTAGTGCGCCAAGTGATAGTTGGCGCGGATGTCGGTGTCCAGTTCTGCGCGCGAGCGGTGGGCATTGCCCTCGTTGAATACTTCCAGCAGCCATTCGTTGACCCACGGCTGGGCCAGGAACCAACGGGTTTCGCTGGCCTTCGTCGCCAGTTTGAAGGACACGCCGGAACTGATGTCTTCTTCGTTTGGCGCCAGGTAAGCGGTGCCGTCACGCTTGGGCATCACGCGGCTGTCGAAGGCCATCGTCAGGCGGTGGGTGTTGCCGTCGATGTCGGGCGTCGCCAGTTTGACCAGGCGCATGCGCGACCAGTTGGTCGGGCCTTCGTCGAAGCGGTGCGGCGGCATGAAGCGGAAAAACGGCGTCGGCAGCCAGACACCGTCGAGCAGCTCGAGGCTGCTTTTCATGTCAACGCTGAACGCAGGTTTGGCTTTTTCGACCTTTTCCGGCTCCGGCTCGTAGAAAAAGAAGTCTTTCTCTTCGTTGTATGACAGGCGGCAGATCAACCCGCTGATCATCGGCGCGAACTCGCCCGCCGGTTCTTTGCGAGGGTCCAGGCGCAGGGCGAAATCCATGAACTGGATGCCGGTGTCGCTGACCAGCGTGACGGTGTCTTCGAATTGGGTGACTTCAGGCAACATGTCGGGTTATTCCGTTTTTATTCGGCCACGTGCCGCATGGACATGGGGAATTGTTCTTTGCCGTAACCGCCGGTGCAGTCTGCGACTGTGGTCGCCCCTTTGCGGCAGTTGACCTTGGGCATGTCGTAAGTGCTGCCATCGCCACACACGGCCTGGCCCTGACTGTCGATGGCCAAGCTGCCACCCTTCATAGTAGCGCTCACCGGCCCGGTGCATTTCGTGCCGTCGGCCTGGTGTACGGTGACTTCGCCCTTACCGTCCTTGAGCTGGTATTCCAGACGCAGCGGTTTGCCGGTCCGGCGGTCCTGAATACCGGCGCCGGCGCGGAACTGACCGTCGAGGAACTTGGCGGCACCGTCGGCGGCGTCCGGTGGAATGCTCAGGGGAGGGCCGGGTTTTGCGGCGGCGGATTTTTCGGCCTCGGGCGAAGTGATATCCGGCGGCGCGGTTTTGTTTTCGGGCGGGGTGGCGGGCGATTCGGCTGCCGGGTCTTTGGCTGGGTCTTTGGCCAGGTCGGCCGGCGCTGCATCTGCCTCGTTGCCCTCGACCGCCGGCGCTTCCACTCCTTGGGTTTCGGTCACGGCGGTACCGGTGCCGGTTCCAGTGGTAGAGCCTACAACGGTGCCCGTCACCGGAACGCCGTTCAGCGTCGTGGCATTGCCGGTCAGTTGCGGTTCTTCCAGCTGTTTTTCCACCGGCACGATGCCCTCAGGCAGCAGGTCTACCGCCACCAACGGAATCGGCACGCAACCACGCAGACCAAGCAACAGCCACAAAAGCAGTAGCAGGAACGGCAGCAGCAACAGCCACCACCAGCGACGCCACCACGGACGAGCAACCACCGGCACGACGGGCGCAACGACGGGCGCAACGACAGGCGCGGCTTCGACCACCGGGGGCAGCGTAAACGCGGGCGGAACCTGATAGAGGCAGTGCAGGGGATCGCGATTACCGGTACCGGCATGCTCGAAACCCCAAAAGGTCAGCACCGGCTTGCCTTGCACCAGGTAGACGAAATTCTCATCGGGGAAATGAATCACGCGCTTGAGCAGCTTGCCGAACATGGCCTTGTCGCCTTGCTGCTGTTCGCCGGATTCAGTGCCCAGGAAACGCTGGCTCAATTCCTCGAGCGCGGTTTTCAGCGCTTCAAGTTGGCGGCGGGCTGGGGCGCGTTCTTCTTCGGTCGCACTGCTCCACGGGATCACATCGCCGTCGAGGCCGCTGTACCAATCGATCTGGTTACCGAGCTCATCGCTTTGAGGGATGGCCAGATGATCGACCATTTCGGGGTTCTTGCGGCGAATGGCTTCGCGCAATTGCAGGGCCGCCCGGTATACCGGTTGACCTGTTTCGCCCAAGGCTGTGAATGACCCGCTCTTACCGCTGCGTAATAGTGCCCCGCGCATTCAAACTCCATATGTTCTGTTGCGCAAAAATGACAGACAAAGTTGTCTGTTCTTGCTCCTGCAATTAGCTGGCGACCTTAATGTCATAATGATGTCGCCGTCAATCATCCGGAGGTCCAAAACCGTATGAGACTAGCGTAAGCGTGCGGAGGTTGCATGGGGTCAATTTAAATTGGCTTGGGAAGGCTTGGGTGTAAGCTTTTTAAGCTTGCTGAATCGTTTCATCAGCGCTATAAAAAATGCACAACTCCAAGAAAGGCCTCCCCATGACTCCGCTCAAATTCGTCGTTGCCTTTGGCGCTCTGTCCGCCTCCCACGCCATGGCTTGGGATTACGTCCTGCTCGACAGCGACAAGGCTGCTCAAAACTGGCAGATCACCAGCCAGCAACTCGGTGTGAAAACCGACAAACCCTTCTCCGTGACCCTTCGTAACTTGCACGGCGGTCGGCAGGAGGGCGTCAGCATCGTCGACATCGATAACGGCACGATGAAACTCTCGGTGGTGCCGACTCGCGGGATGAACGTCCTGCAGGCATCGGTCGGCAATGTGCGCATGGGCTGGGATTCGCCGGTCAAGGACGTGGTCAATCCGTCCTTCATTGAGCTCAACGGTCGCGGCGGACTCGGCTGGCTCGAAGGTTTCAATGAGCTGGTCACCCGTTGCGGCTACGAATGGGTCGGCCACCCCGGCGTCGACAACGGCGAACTCCTGACCCTGCATGGCCGCGCTGCCAACATTCCGGCCAGCACAGTCACGCTGCACATCGACGAAAAACCGCCGTATGCCATCAGCCTGCGCGGCGAACTGAAAGAACAGGCCTTCAAGAAAGTCGACTTCTCGGTGATCACCGAGCTGGTCACCGAGCCCGGCAGCGCAGCGTTCGCTCTCAACGATACCCTGACCAACAATGGCGACTATCCGAAGGAATATCAGGCGCTGTACCACAGTAACTTCAGCACGCCATTCCTGGAGCAGGGCGCGCGTTTCGTTGCGCCGGTCAAACAGGTGTCGCCGTTCAACGACAAGGCCAAAGGTGATCTGCCGGACTGGCAGACTTACCGCGCGCCGACCAAGGACTACGACGAAACGGTTTACAACGTGGTGCCGTATGGCGACGCCAAGGGTGACACATTGACGGTGTTGCATAACAAGGCAGGTAGCCTGGGCGTTTCGGTCGGCTTTAACACTAAAACGCTGCCCGTGTTTTCGCTGTGGAAAAACACCGATACCCAAGGCCAGGGCTATGTCACCGGTCTCGAGCCGGGGACCAGCTTTTCCTATAACCGGCGCTATCAGCGGCCGCTGGGGCTGGTGCCGACGATTGCGCCGAAGGAGCACAAGCAGTTTCAGATCAGTTACAGCTTGTTGGCGGACAAGGGCGCTGTGGACCAGGCGCTGAAGCGGGTGAGTGACATTCAGGACGGGCGGGAAACCGAGGTTCGGCAGACGCCGTTGGTGGATCTGACGAAGGAGTGATTTCATCAGCTGGAGGTTGGCCGGTATTGCAGCGCTTCAGCCAGATGACCACGGGTGATGCCATCGACCTGCTCAAGGTCTGCGAGGGTTCGAGCGACCTTGAGCAATCGATGCGCAGACCTCAGCGACAGGGTCAGTCGTTCGCACGCTGTTTCCAGCCAGGTTTCGTCGATTGTGGATAACGTGCAGTGTTTGCGCAGGCCCGGCAGATCAAGGAAAGCGTTCGCGCAGCCCTGGCGTTTGTGTTGACGCTCTCTGGCGTCGGCGACCAGCAACGCGGCAGTGGCGGTGTCATCGCCGGGTTTGAGTGCAGGATTCAGCGCCGTGGCTTCCCGGGCGACGGTCAGGTGCAGGTCGATACGGTCCAGCAATGGTCCCGACAATTTATTGCGGTAGCGCTGGACCATGTCCGGTGTACAACTGCATTTACCACTGGGTTCGCCAAGATATCCACAGGGACACGGGTTCATCGCGGCCACCAATTGAAAGCGGGCCGGAAACCTCACGCGATCCTTGGCGCGGGAAATCACGATATGGCCGGACTCCAGCGGCTCTCGCAAAACCTCCAGCACCTTGCGGTCGAACTCCGGCAGTTCGTCGAGGAATAGAACCCCATGGTGGGCGAGGGTGATTTCGCCAGGTTGCGGCTTCGAACCGCCGCCCACCAACGCCGGGCCGGAGGCAGAGTGATGGGGCTGGCGGAAGGGCCTTTGCGGCCAGTGGCTCAAGGGCACGCAACTGGTGACGGATTGAATGGCGGCGACTTCCAGCGCTTCATGTTCGGCCAAGGGTGGAAGCAGTCCTGGCAAACGACTCGCCAGAAGGGTTTTTCCGGTGCCAGGTGGTCCGCTGAACAGCAGGTTATGCGCGCCCGCCGCCGCAATCAGCAACGCGCGTTTGGCCGAGAGTTGGCCCTGTACTTCGTTCAAGTCTGGATAGGGTTTGCTGGCGTAAAGCAAACCGTTGGAAACGTAAGGCTCGACCGGTGTGTGCCCATTGAAGTGCGCGACCGCTTCCAGCAAATGATCCACCGCGATCACCTTCAACCCCGACGCCAGGCACGCCTCCTCGGCATTCGCCCGCGGCACCATCAGCGAGCGCCCGGCCTTGCGCGCTGCCAGTGCGGCCGGCAACACGCCTCGCACGGCACGTACCGCGCCTGATAGCGCCAGTTCTCCCAGGCATTCCACATCATCCAGTGTCAGCGTTGGCACCTGCACGCTGGCGGACAGAATCCCCAGGGCAATCGCCAGATCGAATCGTCCGCCGTCCTTCGGCAAATCAGCTGGAGCGAGATTCAGGGTGATACGCCGCGCCGGGAATTGCAGGCCTGAGTTGATGATCGCACTGCGCACCCGATCCTTGCTTTCCTTCACCGCCGCTTCGGGGAGACCGACCATGGTCAGCGATGGTAGACCGTTGGCCAGATGGACTTCGACGGTGACGGCGGGCGCATCCACGCCGATTTGGGCGCGGCTGTGGACGATGGAGAGGGACATGGTCATTCCTTGAGCTTTACGGGAAGCCGCTTCCTGCGGATTTTTGAAGGGTAGACCGGAAGGGAGATTCTGGTGGGGTGGGAGAGGGGGTAAACTTTCGCTGGATGTTGCGAAGGCTTTTGTCTGAATCGCGGGCGAAAAAAAACCGTCTTGAGGAGACGGTTTTTCGATTGCAGGCTTTGGTGAGGCCATGGCCCGTGCATCTTCGGTGGATACACTCGCGTGTGTTGAGTTTCTGGATGTTCGATCGTCGATGCAAGCATAGCCAACGATTTAAATATCTGTCCCGTTTATACGATGAAAGACCACTGCGTTATAGGGCACGGCTCAACTTTGCGTCTCTTTTCATCCGCGAGCTCGCACAATCGAGCCTTAGCGAGTTGGCAGTTTGAGTGGGATATTCAGCGATTCGCCTGATTAACGTTCAAGCGATGATTGGGGAGGTCACAGCAGGTTGTCCGTGAAGCCAGTTGCCAGGCTTCACGGGTCTAGATGGCTCACCAGTTTTTCAACGGGCAGGCTGGATTTAAGCCGCGCGAGGCGTAGGTGGTGTATTTGGAGCCGGAGGCGTAGGAGGTATATCTGGAGCTGACGGAGGAGGAGACGCTGACGTCGGCGCGACTTTCGACATCAGGTCCTGGACTACTTTGCTTTCGATGGTTTGATAAGGGTCAAGGTATTCGGTTCCGATATGTAAAGCATCGGTTTTAATAATGTCGACAGCTTGCCCACTGCTATCTTTACGATTTCCACGAGCAACAAAAAATGATGCGTATTTTCCTGGAGAAACGCCCGAAAAAGTCTCGAAGAGTGTTTTTCCTGCATGGTTTACGTCAGTTGTGATGGCGTCCTCATGCAGGTCTAGGGCCAAGCTTTTTTCGTAAGGCTCAATGTAAACTACGCGTTTAATACCCGCTGCAATGATGTGCCTTGCACAGTTATGACATGGGAACGTAGTGGTAAACATTTCACAGGAGTCCGTAGAATTACCTTGAGAACGAGCTAATCCCAAAATCGCTTCCATTTCAGCATGAATCGCGCGCGAAAACTCGATAATAGACCCGGCTCTAGTTTCTTTCTGGATGAGTTTAGCCAACTCGTCCTTTATTTCGTCAGAGACTTCAACTTTAGAGCTTACGATTTTGACAATGTCTTGGATAAGCGCCGATTTATGGATGTCGTTGTAGCATTTAGCTCCATGGTGGATGCACCGCTGGTCATTTACAGAGTCAGACGTATAAAGTCCGCCACCAAATTTCGGTACGTCGTTCCAACCTAGTGAAATAACGTTGCCTTCTTTATTGGCAATAGCAGCGCCCACTTGTCTGCTGAGACACGCAGATTTCAACGAGGCTGCATACGCAGCGTACATGCCGGACTCGTCCTTGGTCGGCGTAACACCATTTTTTCCATGCACTAGTGCTACAAAGCGTTGGCACGGCTCTAACAGATTGGATATCGAATCCTGATTGTTTCTAATAAAGTAATCAGCAAGCTGAACCGTTTTCTCAAGCTTTTGGCCATAAGTCGCGTTTATTTCATTTCTGTCCCTGTCTATAAGGAACTGCGCTTCATGGCCAGGAATTCTTTCGGTTCGAGTTAAGTAGTTGAAGCGAACATTTTGAGGGCTAAGAACACCGATCAAATAGAATATGTCGCCATAAACCAGTTTGAATAATTCAACTTCTTCAGGGTGCTTTAGCTGGTCTATTATATAGACCGTTTTTGGTGGTTTTGTTGTGTCGGCTCTTGACATCGCGATTTCGCGATTTGCCGCAACTTTCGCCATGGCAAGGGCAGCTAAAATTTGTGGATCAAAGCGTTTTCTAAGATCGTTGCCCAAATCTTGCAGGGCAGTATATCTCTCCTTTCCGACGTTATTGTCTATAGAAAGGTGTGAGAGATTTTCTGGCAACCCATGCTCGTGATAATGGGCTTTGATGATATCGCTGACTTTGATATGGACAGTTAAATATCCATATTCTTCAAATTGCAGTCGGGTGGTTCGAATGACGTCTGCCAAATTGCATCCGACCGGACCGCAAAACGCAACGATTATTTCGTCACTACGCCTTCCCTCAATGCGGTCCCTTATGTTGCGTGTACCGGTCGCTGAATCGGACTTGGCCGGCGCTCTTGCGGGGGCCGGTGCTGCTGCTGGTGCTGACATTCTCTGAGTCCTTGAGGCACTAGCAAAAGGTCGATTGCGTTACCAGTCTGCTTTTTGCGCCCTAGCTAAAATGCTTTCGATGGCTTTTTTGTATTCAGACTCGGCTTTTTTTTCTTTGAAGGACGCGAAGCCAACAATGTTGGAGTTCTGAACGGTTTCTTGGCGCGACGGCTTATCATTTTGATAGGCGTTCGGCTCGTCGAATCTCTTCATTTTCGTTCCTTGCGCAGATTGCGCGGAGCATGAGTTTCAAAAGCGATGCATTCTACATCTAGAAACCATGAAATCAACGTATTGACAAGCGATAGGTTAGCTGGCGTTCGACGTAAGGCAAGGATTGCGAACAAAAACTCCCCTTCGTTTCTCTGGCCTTTCGCCCTTATATACAGGCCTCATATGAGCTGTAAGAAATTTGTTAATTCGCTTGCTCAAAGCTGCTTCGGGCAAACCGACCATGATCAGCGAGGGCAAGCCGTTGGCCCAGTGGACTTCGACAGTGACAGCGGGAGCATCCACGCCCATCTGGGCGCGGCTATGGACGATGGAGAGGGATATGGCCGTTCCTTGAGCTGACGTGGGGGGCCGCTTCCTGCGGGTTTTTTAAGGGTAGTCACGAGATGAGGATTTCGCCTGGCGGGAGGGAAGGTCAGTTTTCGCAAGATGTTGCGAGTCATCATCGGATTGATTGGCATACGCACCCCCCGTCAGGCAGTTTCCTTAGGTTCAGCTCTTTTGCCAGCAAGTAGGCCTGGTGGTTCACGTTCTTTGCCGTGCGTGAAGGCAACTTCAAGAAAGCGTCGTTGATTGGCTGATAAATCTCCAGCCAAGAGACGCGCTTCTGCGTGAAATTCAGCAATTTGTAGCAGCTTCGCCTTTCGTTTTTTTAGGCTCATGCATACCTCGTCTATCGAACAGATCAAGACGAAGAGCATAGGGGCGCGGGTTCGGGGAATAAATCAGTCCTGGGATCTGCTTTTTGTAGGACCGTGCCGAGATAGATGAAGGACATCGGCGAAAGAGAGTGGATGGTCTTGCGAGGTGAAGATTGCTGCTTATGATCGAGCTGAATGCAGCCGTAGGAGGCGTGAATGAACACGAGTGGAATGCGCCCGATTCATCCTGGTGAAATTCTCAGTGAGGAGTTTTTGAAGCCGCTGGGTATGACAACCGAAGCTTTGGCTCGCTCGCTGAATGAGACGGAGGCGGAAATAGGCGATGTTGTGAGTCAGCAGGCCGGTGTCAGTGCTGGTCTGGCGAAGAAGTTATCCATCCAGTTGAACACCACGCCCGAATTCTGGCTGAATCTGCAATCGAGCTTCGATTTGCGTACAGCCCAGATCGAGCGTGGTTGACGTCAAGTGTTCAAAGCGATTGCAGCATCCTCGAAGCTCGCTTCCACCACGGCGTATTCACGGCGCATTGGTGTGGTTCGTGATCAACCAGCATCTGCGGAACATCCTGCAACCGAATCCACGGCTGGTTATTCCAGTGCAGCAAGCTCAGCGACATTTCCGGCCAGTTCAGCAGGCTGAGGATGGGGCGTTCGGTTGAGGTGGGTTGTTCTGCGTCTCTGAGGGCTGGCACTACGTCGTGGGTTAGCCATTCGCGCAGGGCTCGGTGTTCGGGGCAGTAGTGGTAGATCAGTAGTGCGTAGACGCCGGATTCGCTGATCAGCAGGGTGTTTTCGATGCTGCCGTGGATGAGCATTCGTGCGAACTGGCGCTGGTCGGGGTCGAGTTTGCGGACGGCGCGGTCGTCGAGGTGGAGGCGCAGGAAGCGGCCGAGGTCGCGGGCGCTGAGCCAGGGTTGGTTTTGGAGGAGGAGGGCGTGGAGGTGGAGTTTGTGGCGGGTGAAGACGTGGGGGATCAGATAAGCATCATCGCTATTCATTGATACAGCTCCTCTTGCTAAAAGGGCTGCCCGCAATCGTCGCCAAACAATTGGGTGGCAGTTGTACGCGGGTTGGCGAACCGGAGCAAAAGGAACCCGGCAGACCCGAAGGCCTCCCACGCACAACCGCCATGACTTGTGTCGATGGTCGTCATGCTCCTTAAGCTTCCAGGTCGCCAAACCCAGTGCTGAACATTCAGCATTGGGCGAGCTTAGGAACCGGGGCATTGCGACGCAATCGGACGGCGGTGGTTTTGTTGTAGGACGTTGCCGGGATTTTTGTGGGGCTGAAGATCAAATGATCGCAGCCTGCGGCAGCTCCTACAGGTAAATCTGAAGGTCGTTCCGACCTTCAATCGCGAGCAGGCTCGCTCCCACATTGGATCGGGTTTCAAAGTGGGATTTGCGGGGTTACTCGGTTGGGGGGTTGAGCTTTGCTTCCAGCTCCGCAACCTTCGCTTCCAGGCTTTCCAAGCGTGCCCGAGTGCGTGCGAGCACGACCATCTGGCTATCAAACTCTTCCCGGCTCACCAGGTCCAGTTTGCTGAAGCCGCTTTGCAGCAATGCCTTGAACTGGCTTTCGATTTCGCTTTTCGGCAGTGGGGTGTCGCCGCTGAAGAGGCGGGAGGCTGTGCCGGTCAAGGCGTCGAGGAAATCTTTGGGCGCGAGCATGGGAAAGGTCCTGGAAACAATGGCGGGCAGTGTATCACGCAGTGTCTATAGTCAATCCCGACCGCAGGGATGCACGCTTTTCGCGCATGCGGACGGACGGTGCCGCACCGTTGTTGTGCGTAACGCGTCCGGTGTTGCAGCGATGTGGTGGGCATCTACGGCCAAGAGCTTGAAAACTGAGGGTTTTGTGGAGATGGCAAGCTTTCTGCTTAGACGGTAGTGACCCATGCACTGATGCAGTCGATGTGACGAATGCAGTGCGCCAAGCGAAACGGGGGAAGAGTTTCGTGCGGAGCGGTTAGCTGGCGTCGGACGGGCAGGTAAGGCCGACGATGCGTTACAAAGCCAGGCACTGCGCTTAGACTTGAGCCGGGTTTGTTTTCCTGGGGCAAGTCCACCAATTCGGGAGAGAGTTTTCATGAAGCTAGTCACTGCCATCATCAAGCCGTTCAAGTTGGACGACGTGCGCGAATCGCTGTCCGAGATCGGCGTGCAGGGCATTACCGTTACCGAAGTCAAAGGCTTCGGGCGGCAGAAGGGTCACACCGAGCTGTATCGCGGCGCGGAATATGTGGTCGATTTCCTGCCCAAGGTGAAGATCGATGTCGCCATTGACGACAAGGATCTTGATCGGGTTATCGAGGCGATAACCAAGGCAGCCAACACCGGCAAGATCGGTGACGGCAAGATCTTCGTGGTCAATCTGGAACAGGCGATTCGCATCCGTACCGGCGAAACCGATACCGACGCGATTTAAGCCGCCACAAACCCCAACGCCCCAGGAGAAAACAATATGACTCTGCGTAAATTCGCAGGGCTAGGAGCCCTGTTGTCCCTCGTAATGCCCAGCCTGGCCATGGCGGCAGACGAAGTGGCGGCCCCAGTCCTCAATTCCGGCGATACCGCCTGGATGCTGACCTCGACAGCCCTCGTGCTGTTCATGACCATTCCCGGCCTCGCGCTGTTCTACGGCGGCATGGTTCGCTCCAAAAACATTCTTTCCGTGATGATGCAGTGCTTCGCCATTACCGGTCTGATCAGCGTCCTGTGGGTCATTTATGGCTACAGCATCGCGTTCGACACCACCGGCATGGAACAGGGCGTCGTCAACTTCAACTCCTTCTTCGGCGGCATGGGCAAGGCTTTCCTCGCCGGTGTCACCCCCGCCAGCCTGACGGGTCCTGCGGCGTTGTTCCCTGAGGCGGTGTTCATCACCTTCCAGATGACGTTCGCCATCATCACCCCTGCGCTGATCGTCGGTGCCTTCGCTGAGCGGATGAAGTTCTCCGCGATGCTGATCTTCATGGGTATCTGGTTCACTCTGGTTTATGCACCGATCGCGCACATGGTCTGGTCCGGTAACGGCGGCCTGATGTGGGACTGGGGCGTGCTCGATTTCGCCGGCGGCACCGTGGTGCACATCAACGCCGGTGTGGCCGGTCTGGTGGCGTGCATCGTGCTCGGCAAGCGCAAAGGCTTCCCGACCACCCCGATGGCCCCGCACAACCTCGGTTACACCCTGATGGGCGCGGCCATGCTGTGGGTTGGCTGGTTCGGCTTCAACGCCGGTTCCGCCGCAGCGGCCAACGGCACTGCTGGCATGGCGATGCTGGTTACCCAGATCGCAACCGCCGCCGCCGCACTGGGCTGGATGTTTGCCGAGTGGGTCACCCACGGCAAGCCAAGTGCACTGGGTATCGCCTCTGGTGTGGTCGCCGGTCTGGTTGCAATCACCCCGGCCGCTGGCACCGTGGGCCCGATGGGCGCGCTGGTGATCGGTCTGGCAGCGGGCGTGGTGTGCTTCTTCTGCGCCACCACCCTGAAACGCAAACTCGGTTATGACGATTCCCTGGACGCCTTCGGTGTACACGGTATCGGCGGTATCCTCGGCGCGATCCTGACTGGTGTGTTCGCCGCACCGTCGCTGGGTGGCTTCGGCACCGTCACCGACATCGCCGCACAAGTCTGGATTCAGTGCAAAGGCGTGGGCTTCACGGTGATCTACACCGCAATCGTCACCTACATCATTCTCAAGGTGCTGGACGCTGTCATGGGTCTGCGTATCACCGAAGAAGAAGAGGCTGTCGGCATCGATCTGGCGCTTCACAACGAACGCGGCTACAACTTGTAAGACGCGCATAAAAAACTTGCCCGGCTTGCCGGGCATTTTTTTGTCTGGAGTTTGTCAGTGTGAGGACTGCTGAAAGGTTTTTTCGTACACGTTTAGTGGTGTTTACGGCGGGCGTTTTTCTGCGGCCAATGGCTTACATGATTGAAGGAATATTAGGGCCTTTGTTTTTTCCCAGAGCGCGCTAGAATGCGCCCCGAACGTGCGGAGAACTGTATGTGGCAACAGACTCTGATTACCCTGCGGGCGAGGCCCCGGGGCTTTCATCTGGTAACGGACGAGTTACTCGCCGGCCTGCCTGAACTCAAGGCGTGTCGGGTCGGTCTGTTGCATTTGTGGCTGCAGCATACCTCGGCGTCGTTGACCATCAACGAGAACGCCGATCCGGCGGTACGTCGCGACTTCGAACGATTTTTCAATCGTCTGATCCCACAAGGAACAGACGGCTATGAGCATAACGACGAAGGCCTGGACGACCTCCCGGCGCACTTCAAGGCCAGCGTGCTTGGCTGTCAGCTCAGTTTGCCGATTTCGGCGGGCCGACTGGCGTTAGGGACCTGGCAAGGCGTTTATCTGGGCGAGCACCGTGATTTTGGCGGTGCCCGTAAAGTCCTCGCCACCGTGCACGGTGAAGAGGCATGAGCCGCTGGTCACCAGCGGTTATTGAATTTTTCCGGCAGCCTTCGACAGAGGGCAAAGCTGGGCTATAACTAATCTGCTTTTCGCAAGTCATGAGGTAGAACATGAGCGACGATGATCTGGAAAACGACGACCTCGAAGTAGGCGACGACGACGAAACCGAAGAAGGTCTGGAAGCAGCGGCGGAAGACGTCGCTGAAGACGACGGCGGTGATGCGCCCGTTCCGACCGCCAAAGGCAAAGCCAAGGCAGCGGTATCGGTCGATGAGCTGCCGAGCGTCGAAGCAAAAAACAAGGAACGCGATGCCTTGGCCAAGGCCATGGAAGAGTTCCTGGCCAAGGGCGGCAAGGTGCAGGAAGTGGAGGCCAATGTGGTCGCCGATCCTCCCAAGAAGCCTGACAACAAGTACGGCAGCCGGCCTATCTAAGCGTCTGCCCTTGCTTGCTGAAAAAGCCCGCCGTCGCTGCGGGCTTTTTCATGGGTGATAGATAGGTGGACCGCGTTATCGTTCTTCGCGGGCAAGCCTCGCTCCTACAGGATTTGTGTCGTTCACATAATTGGCGTGCGACACAAATCCTGTAGGAGCGAGGCTTGCCCGCGAAGGCGGCCTCAAAGGTGCTACGAAATTGAATTCCACCGCGCCAGCAACGCCGGCAGCTCGGTCAGGCTGCGGATTTCTGCGTCCGGCGCTTTCTGCGCCTCCCACAATTTGCCTTGCGGGTTGAACCAGATCGCCCGCAACCCCGCCTGCTGTGCCCCGGCAATGTCATCACCCGGATGGTCGCCGATATGCACCGCCGTCGCGGCCGTTGCGCCGCCACGCTTCAGCGCCTCATGAAACAGGCGTGCGTCCGGTTTGGCGATGCCGATGTCTTCGGCGCACAGCGCAAATTTGAAGTAGTCGGCCAGCCCTAAACGGCGCACATCGGCATTGCCATTGGTGACGACGCCGAGTGCATAGTGTTTGGCCAGCGTCTCCAGTGTCGGTTCGACTTCCGGGAAGATTTCCAGCTGATGCCGGGCATGCAGAAACACTTCAAAACTCTGATCGGCCAGGTCTGACGCCTGTTCATGGCCGTAACCGGCTTCTTCCAGTGCGTGGAAAAGCACCCGGCGACGCAAGGCGCTGATTCGATGCTTGAGGCCCGGTTCGTTGCCCAGAATGCGCTCGCGAATCCCCCACAAATGCTCCACCGGCACCGCGCCCAGATTCGGTGCATGTTCGGTCAGCCATTCACGCAATACGGCTTCGGCGCTGACGATGACCGGGGCGGTATCCCACAAGGTGTCGTCGAGGTCGAAGGTGATCAATTGGATCGTCATGAATCATCGCCCTTAATGCGTTTGGCCCGTGGATGGGCGCTGTCGTAAACCGTCGCCAGATGCTGGAAGTCCAGATGGGTGTAGATCTGGGTGGTCTTGATGTCCGAGTGGCCGAGTAATTCCTGCACCGCGCGCAGGTCCTGCGAGGACTCCAGCAGGTGGCTGGCGAAGGAGTGTCGCAACATGTGTGGGTGCAGGTTTTGCCCCAGTTCACGCTCACCGGCGGCCTTGACCCGCACCTGAATCGCCCGAGGGCCGAGGCGCCGGCCTTGCTGGCTGACAAACACGGCGTCATCCGCCGGGTTGGTCATGGCGCGCAATGGCAGCCACAACTCCAGTGCTTCGCGGGCCTTTTTACCGACCGGCAACAGGCGCGTCTTGCTACCTTTACCGAGCACCTGAACCATGCCGTCGGCCAGGTCCAGTTGATCGAGATTGAGCCCGGTCAGCTCCGAAAGCCGCAAGCCCGAGGAATAGAACAGCTCCAGAATCGCCTGGTCCCGACGCGCCAGAAAGTCATCCTCCACCGCACCTTCAAGCAGTTGCAGCGCACGGTCGGTGTCGAGGGTTTTCGGCAATCGCCGCTCGCCTTTCGGCGGCGCCAGGCCATTGGCTGGATCGTGATCGCAAAGGCCTTCGCGGTTCAGATAATGATAGAGCCCACGCACGGCCGAGAGCAGGCGCGCCAGGCTGCGCGACGATTGACCCTGGGAATGCAGGCGGGCGATCAGGCTGCGCAGGCGCTGGATATCCAGCGCTGCCCAGCTGCCGATGTTCTGTTTGACACAGAAGCCCAGCACTTTGTCGAGGTCGCGGCGGTAGGCGTACAGCGTGTGGGGCGACACCTGTCGCTCACTGCGCAGGTGTTCGCAGTAAGCGTCCAGTTGCCGTTCCACGATCAGCGTACCGAGCGCAGAGAGCTGTTGACCCGTGGCAGCACGCGGCCCATGACTTCGGCGATGTAGCTGAGGAACAGCGTGCCGACCGAGCTTTTGTAGTGCTGCGGATCACGGCTGGCGATGGCCAGGACGCCGAGAATGCCTTGATGGCTGATGGCGACGACAGCGGTCGAGCCGATCTGCTTGCGCTGCTCTTCGCCGAACAGGAAGTCCAGTTCATGCTCGCGCAGGCTGCCGCTGACGCTTTTGTCTTCCGAAAGCAAACCGCCAATGGCCGTCTGCGCGTCGGCGTGGGTCACCCAGCGGCCAACCGGCATCGGGTTGTCGCCCAGCAGGATCAGGCTGACAAAAGGCACCTGAAAGTCCTGACGCAGACTGTCTTCGACGCTGATCACCACATCTTCCAGGCTGGTGGCGTCCATCAGCGCGAGAATCAGGCGGCGGGTCTTGTCGAAGAGACGGTCGTTGTCGCGGGCCACGTCCATCAAGTGCGAGAGGCGATGGCGCAACTCGATATTGCGGTCGCGCAGGATGGTCATCTGGCGCTCGACCAGCGAAATGGTGTCGCCTCGCTGGTGCGGAATGCGCAGGGCCGGGAGCAGTTCTTCGTGCTCGACAAAGAAATCCGGATGAGCCTCCAGGTACGCGGCAATCGCCGCCGCCTCAAGGCTTTCGGAAGGGGATTCGTCGGGCTGTAGGGCGGGAACCTGGGGCTTGTCGGTCATGGGTTTGACTCACTCAAAGACGTACTTGTCCTTCATAAACACGGACTGCCGGGCCGGTCATCAACACCGGTTGGCCAGGGCCTGCCCATTCAATGGACAGACGCCCGCCGGGCAGGTCGATCAATAGCGGCGAATCCATCCACCCCTGGCTGATCGCGGCCACTGCAGCAGCGCAGGCGCCAGTGCCGCAGGCCTGGGTTTCCCCGGCGCCACGTTCCCAGACGCGCAGCTGCGCGCGGTTCCGGTCGATGACCTGGAGAAAACCGACATTGACCCGCGCAGGGAAGCGCGGGTGATGTTCGATTTTTGGCCCCAGTTCATGCACCGGTGCGTTGTTGATATCGCTGACCCGCAGCACGGCGTGCGGATTGCCCATCGACACAGCGGCGAGTTCCACCGTGGTGCCGTCGACGTCGAGCGAGTAGCTCGACGCCTGAGTGTCGGCAACGAACGGGATGTCGGCCGGCACCAGGCGCGGTGCGCCCATGTCGACGCTGATCTGGCCGTCACTGCGGATATCCAGCTCGATGATGCCACTTTTGGTTTCGACGCGAATCTGCCGTTTTGCGGTCAGGCGTTTGTCGAGTACGAAGCGGGCGAAACAGCGCGCACCGTTGCCGCACTGTTCCACTTCGGAACCGTCGGAGTTGAAAATCCGATAGCGGAAATCCACGTCCGGGTTACTCGGCGCTTCGACGATCAGCAACTGGTCGAAACCGATGCCGGTGTGCCGATCGCCCCATTGCTTGGCATGCTTGGGCAGGATGTGCGCGTGCTGGCTGACCAGGTCGAGGACCATGAAGTCATTGCCCAGGCCGTGCATCTTGGTAAAACGCAGCAGCATGGTTTTACTCCGGCAGCAGGCTTTCGCCAGCAAACAACTCGGCTACCGTCTCACGGCGACGCACTTCAAATGCCTGATCACCGTCCACCAACACTTCAGCGGCGCGGCCGCGGGTGTTGTAGTTGGAACTCATGACAAACCCGTAGGCGCCGGCCGAATGCACAGCCAGCAGGTCGCCTTCTTCGAGGGCCAGCTGACGATCCTTGGCCAGGAAGTCGCCGGTCTCGCAGATCGGCCCGACGATGTCGTAGGCACGAGCGGCGGTGGCGCGAGGGCGCACGGCGGTGACGTCCATCCAGGCCTGGTACAGCGCCGGGCGGATCAGGTCGTTCATGGCTGCGTCGACGATGGCGAAGTCTTTGTGTTCGGTGTGCTTGAGGTATTCGACCTGAGTCAGCAGCACGCCGGCGTTGGCGACAATGAAGCGGCCCGGCTCGAACACCAGCGCCAGGTCGCGACCGTCGAGACGCTCGCGCACGGCTTTGATGTAGTCGGCAGCCAATGGCGGCTCTTCATCGCGATAACGCACGCCCAAGCCACCACCGAGATCGATGTGGCGCAGGTAGATGCCGCAATCGCCGAGGCGGTCGACCAGGCCCAGCAGGCGGTCGAGGGCGTCGATGAACGGCGGCAGGGTGGTCAGTTGCGAGCCGATGTGGCAATCGACGCCGACCACTTCCAGGTTCGGCAGCTGCGCGGCACGCACGTACACGTCTTCGGCGTCGGCAATGGCGATGCCGAACTTGTTCTCTTTGAGACCGGTGGAAATGTACGGGTGCGTGCCGGCATCGACGTCCGGGTTCACACGCAGCGAGATCGGTGCGCGAACGCCCAGCTCGGCGGCGACGATTTGCAGGCGTTCCAGTTCATCGGTGGACTCGACGTTGAAGCAGTGCACGCCGACTTCCAGGGCGCGACGCATGTCGTCACGGGTCTTGCCGACACCGGAGAACACGATCTTGTCGGCGCTGCCGCCGGCGGCCAGTACGCGTTCCAGCTCGCCACGGGAGACGATGTCAAAACCGGCGCCCAATCGCGCCAGGACATTCAGCACACCCAGGTTGGAGTTGGCCTTGACCGCGAAGCAGACCAGGTGCGGCATGCCGGCCAGTGCATCGGCATACGCCAGGTACTGGGCTTCGATGTGGGCGCGGGAGTAGACGTAGGTCGGTGTGCCAAAGCGTTCGGCGATGGCGGACAGGGCAACACCTTCCGCGAACAGCTCGCCGTCACGGTAGTTAAAAGCGTCCATGGCGTTCCCTTATTGGTAGACGTCGTGCTTGTGTGCTTTCGACGGCTGCTTTTGCGAGGACTGGGCCTGCTCGGCAGGGTCCTGGGAATCGTCAGGCAGGTACAGCGGACCTTTTTGACCACAGGCCGACAATAAACAAGCAACCGCGACGAGCGCAGCAAAGGAAGAGATCAGGCGCTTCATGGCGAAATCCTTGAAAATGCGTTAATTGCGCCGGAGTATACCGGCCACCCGGCAGCTTGCCTATGCGACCAGGGTCCCGTCCGGCGGGGCTTCGCATGAAGCCGGCTAGCAAGGTGCAATCCCTGTGGGAGCGAGCCTGCTCGCGATGGCGGTGTGTCAGGTGACGATGATGTTGAATGTGCCGGCCTCTTCGCGAGCAGGCTCGCTCCCACAGGTGTACCTAAATCGGCCCTTGGTCGTTATCCTTTGCAATCACCGGGGCTCGCCCGTATCTTGCGGCGCTTGAGCCTGATCAGACACTTTTTGAGGTTGCCGTAATGAGTTTGTCCGAAGCGCGTTTCCACGATCTGGTCGATGCCACCCAGCAAACCCTGGAGGACATCTTTGACGACAGCGACCTGGATATCGATCTGGAGAGCTCGGCCGGTGTGCTCACCGTCAAGTTCGAAAACGGCACTCAGTTGATCTTCAGCCGCCAGGAACCCCTGCGTCAGCTGTGGCTGGCGGCGGTGTCGGGTGGCTTCCACTTCGACTACGACGAAGAGAGCGAGCGCTGGATGTGCGACAAGAGCGAAGAGCAGCTCGGCGAGATGCTTGAGCGCATCGTCCAGCAACAGGCCGGCGCTGAATTCGATTTCGAAGGTCTGTGAGATCGTGACCCAGCCTGCACCTGTTCGACCGCCCAAGCCGCTTTACAGCAATGTCAGCCCGGCGGTGCCTTCGCCGTGCAGCGGCGTGTGTCGGCTGGATGAGCAGAAGGTCTGCCTGGGGTGTTTTCGCCATGTCGAAGACATCCGCGAATGGCGCTCGGCCGATGATGAGCGCCGGCGGGTTATCTGCGCGCAGGCTATACAACGCAAATCCTTGGCTTGATGCACAGACCTGTAGGAGCAGAGCTTGCTCGCGAAGGCGGCGCATCAGTCGATACCCATGTTGGCTGACACGCCGCCTTCGCGAGCAAGCTCTGCTCCTACAGGTTTCATCGGCGTTACCGAAAAATAGGGTCCATCGCGCCCTGCTTGTATATTTTTTGAGCTGTGATAGTGTCCAGAAACGCCTCAACCCATCGAGGCTCGTGAAAACCCCGCCTTTTTCTGGCGGGGTTTTGCTTTTTCTGTGCAGAAGAAAGGAGTCTGCCTCTATCATGACCGCACCTTCCATCACCCTTACTCGTCTGGACGTTCAACGTCTGGAACGCCTGATCGACAGCCTGGACGACACGCTGCCGGGCGTTATCGCGCTGCAAACCGAACTGGATCGCGCCGATACCGTGGTCGGTCACGATGAAGTGCCCGCCGATGTCGTGACCATGAATTCCAGAGTGCATTGCCGCGAAGAAAGCAGCGGCAAGGACTATCACCTGACGTTGGTGTACCCCAAGGATGCCAACGCGGACGAAGGCAAGATCTCCATTCTGGCGCCTGTCGGTAGCGCACTGCTGGGTCTGAAGGTTGGCCAGCACATCGATTGGCCCGCTCCGGGCGGCAAAACCCTCAAGCTGACCCTGCTTGAAGTCGAATCGCAGCCAGCCAATGGCGGCCCCTTCCCGGAATAACTTGCCTCAGACCAGCTCGAGCGCGTCATTCAATGCGCGCTCCAGATCGGCCTTGTAGCGCAGGTACAAATTGCTTGAGCTCTGACCATCACCGAGCAGGCCCGACAGGTCCAGGTCGGTGATGTAGCAGCGATAGCGTTCGGTTTCACGGCGCTGCTCGACGATTTCCCGGGCGACCACACTGAACAGTTGGTCGCCATGCTCCAGCTCTGAAAACTCCCGCTGATTGCAATACAACGTGACTTGCACCTTGCCCGGTGCGGCTTTGCCGACGATCGCCTGCACATCGTAGAACGGCTTGTTGACCGGAGTTTGCGGCGCGAGTCGGGCTTCGACACGGCGCGCTCGTCCGGGACCCGACGGCAGCAGTTGGTAATACAGCGTGTCGAGGCTCAGTGGCTGGGCGGCGTCCATCGGCAGCAATGCATCGCGCCGGTACTGGATCGATTGCAGGAAGCGTTGCAACGGCACCAGCAGGCTTTGTTCGTCGTGATAGGGCAAACGCTGCTGCCACAAGGCATTGAATTCATCCAGCACGTACAGATCGGCCTGGTCATCGTGAGTCCGGTAGAACACCTGAATGCACTCGGGCTGACCCATGGGCAGAATCAGTGCCAGGTCCTGATCCTCCAGCGCCATTGGGTCCGGGTGCAGCGGGCTGTAGCTCGCCAGCTCTTCGCCGAGGTAGTCGAACAGCGCCGGCAGGGTGGCGAGGGCGACATGATTGACCTGCCCTGGCACCAATTCCAGCACGTGATAATGCTGCTGGACCTGAATCAGGTAGCGGTGATTGAGCTTGCTCAGCAGCAGGTTCTGCGCGGTGTCGATCACTTCCTCGACCCGTTGCGCAATGAACTGCGCGCGGTTGTGGCAGAAGCAACGCACTCGCAACTTGGGTTGTTGTGGGCCGTTCGGCAGGTTGTTGAGGTAATCGCGCAGGCAGTCGAGCAGGGCGTGAGGGCCGTCGAAGCGATTGACCGAGACCTCGTTCCAGCTGTTGAGCGTGACCTGATCCAGGGTCAGCACCAGGTTCTCGCGGACCCCGGCGTAACTCAGCGAGTCAGTGCGCTCGGTGGTCATCAGAATGTTCAGGTCGCGGTGATGCTTGAGCGGATCGACGCCGACGTTCACCAGAATCAACACCTCGCTCGGCACACTGGCGCGCAGCAGCGGTTCTTCGGCGACCGTGGGCAGGGGCAGGGCGATGCTCTGTTGCAGGCTGCCGAGCAGGTTGAACAGTTCGAATTCGCTCAGGTCACTGTCGCCGGGATGCAGCGCCAGGCGCGTGCTGCTATCGATCACGCCGTTGCGATGGCACCAGGTCAGCAGTTCCAGTAGTTGGCGGCTGCGCTTGATCGGTGCGAAATGTTCCCACTCGAGGGCGGTCAGGCTGCCGTTGTACAAGCCCCACTGGGTTTGCCCCGATTCTTTCTTGTCTGGCGCATGCACCAGCGTCAGGGTGTCCTCGGCCAGGTCCGGGGCGATGCCCGGATTGATGAACTCGACTTTGTCGGCCTTGCGCTCGAACGCTGCGTACAGGCGTCGGCCCAGCACGTTGAGGTCGCGCTTGTTGATCAGGCTGACGGTCTGTTCGCTGCGGGCGAATTCGGTCAGGAAGCGGTAGCTGTAATTCAGTTCGTTGACCAACGCCCGGCGTTCGGAGCTGACCTGCCGGACTTTCCACTGGCTACGGCTATCAAGCAGCGCCAGTTGACGCTGATCCCAATGCCATTCGTGGGCCAGACGTTCAAGCAACGAGCGCTGCCAACTCTGGGTGCGGCTGCTGCCGGTGAGTTTACGATTGACCTTCAGGTACAACGCGCGCCGCACCAGCTCCAGGCGCTCCGATTCGCCACGGGCGGTGAGGTATTCCTCTATTCGCCGGTAAACCACGACGTACGGGTCCAGCTCATCGAGGTCGAGCTGGTTGGCGAACACCGCTTGTTTGAAGCGCAGGCTCAGGCATTGAACCCTGGGGTGTTCGCTGGCGTAGACCTCGGTCAGCAACAGCTTGAGCACCGACTTGTAGGGTGACTCGATCCCTTTGAACAACTGCCAGAGCCCGGCACCGATGAATTCGCCGGGCGGGATGTACGCCAGATGCCCAAGGTCCAGGGTTTCGTCGGCACGGATGAAGCGTTTGGACAGCAGCGTGTGGGTGTAGCGGTCGTACGCGGCCTCTTCGTACACCGGCACCAGCCACCAGATGGGCGTGCGGCCGGCCAGCCAGATTGCCGTGCGGTAGAACTCGTCCAGCAGCAGGTAATGCTGGGTGGTGCCGCAGTCTTCCGAACTCAGTTGATTGTCCCGCTCGCCGAGCACGAAGCGGGCCGGGTCGATCAGGAAAAAGTGCGCCTCGGCGCCCTGGCTCGCAGCCCAGGTCTCGAGCAACTGGCATTTTTTACGCAGCTCGTTGAGTTCGCTTTCGCTCAAGTCCGGTGCGTGACAGACCCACACGTCCATGTCGCTTTGATCGGCCTGCGCCAGGGTGCCGAGGCTGCCCATCAGGAACAGGCCGTGAATCGGTCGCGGTGGATTGCTGCCGTGGCGCGGCTTGTATGAAAACGAGCGGGTCAGGCGCTGGGCTTCGGCCAGGGCGTTGGCGTCAGGCTCGAAGTTCGACAGCCCGGCGGGGGTGCTTCCGGAAACGTAACCTGGCAACAGCGGATGATTGACGTGGAAAAACAGCGGCAGCAGGGTCAACACCCCTTGCTGACGGGTCGACAGCCCTTCCATGGCCCGCGCCATGCGGCCCTCGTTGAGCTTTAGAAAACGTGCGCGCAACTGACCGAGAACCTTGCGGTCGATTCCCTCGTCCAGATCGGGGCGGATTTCATGGGTGCGGGTCATGTCAGCTCAAACCGGCTCGCAGGGCTCGGACGTGGAGGATCTCAGGATGAGGGGCAGTTTAGCGCCTCGGCCCCGGGATATTCAGGCTGATTTTGTTTTTTTTTGGCGTCAGATTTCTATCGTTGGGCGACAGTTCGTATCGAAGAGTGCCCGCGGAAATCCCGTAGCGGGGGTTTCCGTGGGCGATACGGTGGGTCAGGCTGTTTCCTGGACGCTCAGAATGGTGAGAACGGTTTGCACACTTTGCGCGGCATCACGACCCAGGCTGGTCAGATAACCGCCATCGGGTTGGTCAATCAGTTCTTTTTCGAACAGGCGTTGAGCGGCAGCTATGGCTTTCGGGGCAGCGGTCTGATGAATTTTCAAACCTTCCTGGGAACTGTCCAGGTTGAAGAGTGCGAGGATTTCCAGTTCGGCAACCAACTCAGGGGTAAGCGACATAAGGACTCCAGACTTTCTAGGAATTGGACGACAGCGCCCCTAAGGTGATCCCACTCGCGCGGCATGTCCAGTGCTCACGACAGGGTTTTTTCTCTTCGGGAAGCATTCCCCGGCAGCGGGGTGCGTACCAGTGTAGTCAGGGTCTGGGGGAAAGGCCTGGGGATTGTTTGTAGGAGCGAGGCTCGCCCGCGAAGAACGGTAACGCGGTGTTTCAGAGGGACCGCGGTGGAGCTTTCGCGGGCAAGCCTCGCTCCTACACTAAGCGGGGGATTACTTCTTTTCCGGCGGCAATTCCGGCAAGGCACGCAGTGCCGCTTCGTACCATTCGGTGTTGAACGCGCGGTCTTCTTCGAGGATCGCGTCGATTTCTACCGCTAAAACGTGAGCCATCAGGTTGAGGATTTCCTCACGCTCGTAACCCACCAGGGTCAACTTGTTGAAGGTCGCCTTGGCGGCTGGCGGGTTGTCGCTCTCGATCTGGTTTTCGATCGCTTCGATCAGGGTATTTTCGGTGAATTCTTCTTCGTCGCTATCGATGTCGGTTGGCTCGCTCATGGCAGGCTCCTCAAGGTAAGGCGGGCAGTTTACCTGCATTCAGCGCTGTGATGCTGCTGGCGAGAAACCCCCGGGCGTTCTATAAACAGGCACTGCCAACCCCCGCACGGCCTGGAGGCTTCGTGATGCTCAAGCTTTATGGATTTTCCGTCAGTAACTACTACAACATGGTGAAACTGGCGCTGCTGGAGAAAGGACTGCCGTTCGAGGAAGTGCCGTTTTATGCAGGCCAGAGCCCTGAGGCGCTGGCCATCAGCCCGCGTGGCAAGGTGCCGGTGCTGCGCGTCGAGCAAGGGTTTGTCAACGAAACCTCGGTGATTCTCGAGTACATCGAGCAGAGCCAGAAAGGCACGCCGCTGCTGCCGAGCGATCCCTTCGAGCGCGCGCAGGTCCTGGCGCTGGCCAAGGAAATCGAGCTGTACATCGAGCTGCCGGCTCGTGCCTGTTATGGCGAAGCATTTTTCGGCTCGCCTTTACCCGACGCCATCAAGGACAAGACCAAAACCGAATTGCTGCTGGGTTTTGCCTCGCTTGAACGGCACGGCAAGTTTGCCCCTTATGTTGCAGGCGACAGCCTGAGCATTGCGGATTTGTACTTCCTGTACAGCGTGCCGCTGGCCTGTGCGGTGGGCCACAAGCTGTTTGGTATTGATCTGTTGGCAGACATGCCAGCGGCCAAGGCATTGCTCGAGCGCCTGGAGCAGAACCCGAACGTGCAGCGGGTTGCGGCGGACAAGGATGCGGCGATGCCAGCGTTCCTGGCGATGGTGGCGTCCAAGAAATAAAGAAGTGGCGGCCATTGTGTGTGTCAGAAGATTCGCAATCTTTTGTCCCATATGGCCGTCGCCCTTGTCCGACGGGCCGTTCAGGCATTTGCGTCTTACGCGGTAATAACCGGGTTCTTCCACGGCCCCGGGTATTGGTTACTTTGAGCATCGATCGTTTCCGATCAGGAAACCTCCACGGTCAAGGAGACCCGACGATGCTCAAACTGTATGGCTTTGCCGCCAGCAATTATTTCAACATGGTCAAACTGGCACTCCTGGAGAAAGGCGTGCCGTTTGAAACGGTTCCGTTTCATGGATGCCAGAACCCGGACATCCTGGCGGTCAGCCCACGCGGGAAAGTGCCGGTACTGGAAACCGAACAAGGGTTCTTGAGCGAAACGGACGCGATCCTCGATTTCATCGAAGAGACTCAACCGGGCATTTCACTGTTGCCGCAAACGCCGTTTGAAAGAGCAGGCGTTCGAGCCATGGCCAAGGAGATCGAGTTGTATATCGAACTGCCGGCGCGAGTCTGTTATGTCGAGGTGTTCTTTGGTGGCAGGCCGACCCCCGAGGCGCTGAAGGCCAAATCCGAGCGAGACCTGATCAAGGGATTTGCCGCCCTGAAACACCGGGCGCGGTTTGCGCCGTACGTGGCGGGCGAACAGTTCACCCTGGCCGATTTGTACTTTCTTTACAGCGTCGATCTGGCTGTTGACGTCGGAAAGCGTTTGTTCAACGTCGATTTCCTCGACGACATGCCCGGCGCCAAAGCGTTGCTGGAGCGCCTGGCGGATAACCCGAATGTACAAAAAGTCGCCGCTGACCGGCTGGCCGAGGCGCCTGCCTTTTTGCAGCGGGTGGGAGCCGTTGGGCGCGCGACAGCCTGAGCATAAAAAAGCTCGATGGCCTTTCAGCCATCGAGCTCAAGTGTTACAGAGACCGTTTAACGGCTGGCGAGCAACGCCTGGCCGCGAGCCACCGCCTGTTTGACCTGCGCCGGAGCGGTCCCGCCGATGTGGTTACGGGCGTTCACCGAACCTTCGAGGGTCAGCACGGCGAACACGTCCTGATCGATCTGGTCGCTGAACTTGCGCAGCTCTTCCAGGCTCATTTCCGCCAGGTCTTTACCGCTTTCCACGCCGTACTTCACGGCATGGCCAACGATTTCGTGGCAGTCACGGAATGGCAGGCCACGACGCACCAGATAGTCGGCCAGGTCGGTGGCGGTGGAGAAACCGCGCAGCGCCGCTTCGCGCATCATTGCGTGCTTGGGTTTGATCGCCGGGATCATGTCGGCAAAGGCCCGCAGCGAGTCGCGCAGGGTGTCGGCGGCGTCGAACAGCGGTTCCTTGTCTTCCTGGTTGTCCTTGTTGTAGGCCAAAGGCTGGCCTTTCATCAGGGTCAGCAGGCCCATCAGTGCGCCGAAGACGCGGCCGGTCTTGCCGCGAACCAGCTCCGGCACGTCCGGGTTTTTCTTTTGCGGCATGATCGAGCTGCCGGTGCAGAAGCGGTCCGGCAGATCGATGAACTGGAACTGGGCGCTGGTCCACAGCACCAGCTCTTCGGAGAACCGCGACAAGTGCATCATTGCGATGCTCGCGGCCGAGCAGAACTCGATGGCGAAGTCACGATCGGACACGTTGTCCAGCGAGTTGCCGCCCACGGCGTCGAAGCCCAGCAGTTGCGCGGTGTATTCGCGGTCGATCGGGTACGTGGTGCCCGCCAGCGCGGCACTGCCCAACGGCATGCGGTTGGTGCGCTTGCGGCAGTCGACCAGACGCTCGTAGTCGCGGCTGAGCATTTCGAACCAGGCCAGCATGTGGTGCCCGAAGGTCACTGGCTGCGCGGTTTGCAGGTGAGTGAAGCCCGGCATGATGCTGCCGGCTTCGCGCTCGGCTTGTTCCAGCAGGCCTTTTTGCAGGCGGGTGATTTCGCCCAGGATCAGGTCGATTTCGTCACGCAGCCATAGGCGAATGTCGGTGGCGACCTGGTCGTTACGGCTGCGGCCGGTGTGCAGCTTTTTACCGGTCACGCCGATGCGGTCGGTCAGACGCGCCTCGATGTTCATGTGCACGTCTTCGAGGTCGATGCGCCAGTCGAACTGGCCGGCCTCGATTTCACCCTGGATGGTCTTCAAGCCATCGGTGATGCTGTCGCGCTCGGCATCAGTCAGCACGCCGACCTTGGCCAGCATGGTGGCGTGGGCGATCGAGCCCATGATGTCGTGGCGATACAGGCGCTGGTCGAAAGTGACGGAGGCGGTGAAGCGGGCGACGAAGGCGTCGACGGGTTCACTGAAGCGGCCGCCCCAGGACTGATTGGTCTTGTCAGTGCTCATGAATTCGCTCGTATCGGCTGAAGAAAGATGGCGTTGAAAGCTGCGGCGGATAATAACAGGGTTGCCAATCCTGTCGCTGACACTGGTCGACACGTTTTTTTCTCATGCGTCGACCCATACTCAAGGCAGGCATTGTGGAAATTGCGCAACGATATTTTTCAATTGAGCAATAACGTGCCGGCAACCGTCTACAGTTGGACAGTAGGATCAGCGCACTTCCTGGCGCTGCAGCGGACGATAAGAAGAGGGGGTGTTCATATTGTGTATCAGCAAACCCTACGGCGATGCCTCGCCAACCGCCAATTGCCCGGCAAATAAAAATTTAGCAGTCGGACGGGCGGCACTTTTTGGCCCTCGCGCTAGTCTTAGCGTGGATCGCGGTGACAGACGTCACTTCACCTGTCTACGCTATCCTTGTGCGAGACTCACGCAGGAATCCAGCGCAATATGAATGTCCTGATCGTTGATGACGAACCCCTTGCCCGCGAGCGCCTGAGCCGAATGGTCGGCGAACTCGAGGGATACAGTGTCCTGGAGCCGAGCGCCACGAACGGCGAAGAAGCGTTGGCACTGATCGACAGCCACAAACCGGATATCGTGCTGCTCGATATCCGCATGCCGGGCCTCGATGGCCTGCAAGTGGCTGCACGATTGTGTGAACGCGAAACCCCGCCCGCCGTGGTGTTTTGCACAGGTCCCGATGAATTTGCCGTGGAAGCCTTACAGGCCAGCGCCGTAGGCTATCTGGTGAAACCTGTGCGTACAGAACAATTGCATGACGCGTTGAAAAAAGCCGAACGCCCCAATCGCGTCCAGCTCGCGGCTTTGACCCGTCCCGCCGCCGAAACCGGCAGCGGCCCGCGCAGCCATATCAGCGCCCGTACCCGTAAAGGTATTGAACTGATCCCGTTGGGGCAGGTGGTCTACTTCATTGCGGATCACAAATACGTGACCTTGCGCCATGAAGGCGGCGAAGTGCTGCTGGATGAGCCGCTCAAGGCCCTTGAGGATGAATTCGGTGACCGTTTCGTGCGAATCCACCGCAACGCCCTGGTCGCCCGCGAACGCATCGAACGCCTGCAACGCACGCCACTGGGGCATTTTCAGCTGTTCCTCAAAGGCCTGAACGGTGACGCCCTGATCGTCAGCCGACGCCATGTGGCCGGTGTGCGCAAAATGATGCAACAGCTTTAATTCGCCACCCGCAGGCGAACTTCTCACCCGATTGCCGGACGTCCGGGGCCAGGGAGGCCAGGCAATTCCTGATTCAAGTCAAAGCGGATTTGGTTGAGCTGTTATTATCTGCCGTATCTATTCAGTACGGATTGATCCATGTCCTCTCGCGAAATCCGCATCGCCACCCGCAAAAGTGCTCTCGCCCTGTGGCAGGCCGAATACGTCAAAGCCCGTCTGGAAGAGGCCCATCCGGGGCTGCTCGTGACGTTGGTGCCCATGGTCAGTCGTGGCGACAAGCTGCTCGACTCGCCGCTGTCGAAAATCGGCGGCAAGGGCCTGTTCGTCAAAGAGCTGGAAACCGCGCTGCTGGAAAATGAAGCCGACATCGCCGTGCATTCCATGAAAGACGTCCCGATGGATTTCCCGGAAGGCCTCGGTCTGTTCTGCATCTGCGAGCGAGAAGACCCGCGCGATGCCTTCGTCTCCAATACCTATGCCAGCCTGGACGAATTGCCGTCAGGCAGCATCGTCGGCACCTCCAGCCTGCGCCGTCAGGCTCAGTTGCTGACCCGTCGCCCGGACCTGGAAATCCGCTTCCTGCGCGGTAACGTCAACACGCGCCTGGCCAAGCTCGATGCGGGCGAGTACGACGCCATCATCCTCGCGGCGGCCGGCCTGATTCGACTGGGCTTCGAGGATCGCATCACCTCGGCCATCAGCGTCGATGACAGCCTGCCCGCCGGTGGCCAGGGTGCCGTAGGCATTGAATGTCGCTCCGCCGACCGCGAAATTCACGCCTTGCTCGCGCCGCTGCACCATCAGGACACCGCCACCCGTGTCACCGCCGAACGTGCCCTCAACAAACATCTGAATGGCGGTTGCCAGGTGCCGATCGCCTGCTACGCCGTGCTGGAAGGCGAGCAGATCTGGTTGCGTGGCCTGGTGGGCGATCCGAGCGGCGGTCTGCTGCTCAGCGCCGAAGCCCGTGCACCGCGCGCCGATGCCGAAGCACTGGGTGTGCGAGTGGCCGAAGACCTCCTGAGCCAGGGTGCCAACGACATTCTGAAAGCGGTCTACGGTGAGGCAGGTCACGAGTGACGGGCTGGCGCCTGCTGCTGACGCGTCCGGCGGATGAGTCGGCGGCGCTGAGCGCTGTGTTGGCCGAAGCGGGGATTTTCAGCAGCAGTTTGCCGCTTTTGGAAATTGAACCGATTCCGGCCTCTGCCACAATGCGCCAGGTGATTCAGGATCTGGATCGTTATTGCGCCGTGATCGTGGTCAGCAAACCCGCCGCCAGAATCGCGGTGGACCTGGTCGACCAGTACTGGCCGCAAGCACCTCGCCTGAAGTGGTTCAGCGTAGGCGCGGCGACGGCGCAGATCCTTGATGAACACGGGTTGGACGTGAGTTTCCCGGCCGAGGGTGATGACAGCGAAGCCTTGCTGGAGCTTGCGTCGTTGCGCGAGGCTGTCGAGCAGCCTGATCCACGGGTGCTGATCCTGCGTGGGGAGGGTGGCCGCGAGTTGCTCGCTGAGCGTTTGCGCGAGCTTGGTGCTAGTGTCGAGTATCTGGAGTTGTATCGCCGCAAGCTTCCACAGTATCCGCCGGCAACACTGCCTGAGCGGATCAAGGCGGAACGCTTGAACGGGCTGGTGGTCAGCAGTGGACAGGGTTTTGAGCATCTGTATCAATTGGCCGGCGATGCCTGGCCACAGTTGGCGCAGTTGCCGTTGTTTGTACCAAGCCCCAGGGTCGCCGAGCTGGCACGTGCCGCCGGGGCCCAAACAGTTGTGGATTGTCGTGGCGCGAGTGCCACGGCTTTGCTGACGGTGTTACGGGAGCATCCCGAACCCGTTCTCTAATGCAAAGGATGGATACGTGAGCGAAACAGCCTTGCCTAAAGATGACTCCCGGCCATTGATCGATGCGCCGGTAGATGCACCGGTAGAAAGTGCGCCACCTGCTGCAGAGCAGCGCCGAGGCAATGGGCTGGCAATCGTCGCGCTGTTGCTGGGCGCCGCCGGTGTGGCGGTGGGCGGTTGGGGTGTCTGGCAGGTGCGTCACCTGCAAGCCAATACGCAGGAGCAGTTGAGTCAGGTGCAGGCGTTGAACGATCAGGCGCAAAGCCTGAAGCTCAACGAACAGCGCCTTAGCGCACGCCTTGAGCAAATGCCTGCCGCCGAAGAACTCGATGCCCGCAGCCGTCTGGTGATCCAGCTGCAAGGCGATCAGCAGCGCTTGAATCAACGCCTGGAAACCGTCCTCGGCGCCAGCCGCAAGGACTGGCGCCTGGCTGAGGCCGAACACTTGCTGCGCCTGGCCAGCCTGCGGCTTTCGGCGTTGCAGGACATCAACAGCGCTCAGGCGCTGGTGCAGGGCGCCGACGAAATTCTTCGTGAACAGAACGATCCAGGTTCCTTCGCCGCTCGCGAGCAAGTGGCGAAAACCCTGGTCGCCTTGCGCAGTACCGAACAGCCGGATCGCACCGGCCTGTTCCTGCGACTGGGTGCGCTGCGCGATCAGGTGGTCAGCCTCACCGAGCTGGCTCCCGAGTACAAGGACCGGGGCGATTCGCTGCTGGGCCTGACCGCCGATGGCGACGGCGCCAGTCGTTGGGCGCAGTGGTGGGATCAGATCTCGCGTTACATCCGCATCGATTTCAATGCCGATAAAAATGTCCGTCCGCTGCTGGCAGGGCAGAGCCTGAGCCAGGTGCGCCTGGCCTTGAGCCTGGCGCTGGAGCAGGCGCAGTGGGCGGCGCTCAATGGTCAGGCTGCGGTCTACACCCAGGCGCTGGCCGAGGCGCGGGACGTGCTCAAGGGTAATTTCAACCCGGACAACCCGCAGAGCAAAGTGATGCTCGAACAGGTTGGCGAACTGAGCAAGCAGCCGGTCACCGTGGTCACGCCGGACCTGACCGGTACGCTGAGCGCGGTTCAGGGCTATCTCGAGCGACGTAATGTCAACGCCGAGGACTCGATCAAACCCATGGCCAAACCTGCCGCAAGCACCGCGCAGGAGGCCACGCCATGAAACGCCTCTATGTGATCGTGTTTCTGGCCATTGCCGTTGCCGCCGCGTTGGGGCTGGCGATTGCCGAGCATTCCGGCTACGTGCTGATCGCCTACAAGAGCTTCCGTTTCGAATCGAGCCTGTGGGCCACCCTGGCGCTGGTGGCGGTGCTGTGGCTGGTGTTCTGGGGCATCAAGGCGTTGATCGAATTGGTGACGACCTCCAGCGGCGTGGTCAACCCATGGTCGCGGCGCAATCGCAGTCGTCGGGTGCAAGTGGCGATCGAGCACGGTCAGCTGGATTTGGCTGAGGGTCGCTGGGCCAGCGCGCAGCGTCATCTGCATCGCGCCGCCGAAGCCGAGCGTCAGCCGCTGCTTTACTACCTCGGCGCTGCCCGCGCGGCGAACGAACAAGGTCATTACGAAGAAAGCGACAACCTGCTGGAGCGCGCACTGGAGCGACAGCCTCAGGCCGAGTTGGCGATTGCCCTGAGTCATGCCCAATTGCAGACCGACCGTGGCGACACCGACGGCGCCCTCTCGACGTTGCAGGCGATGCATGAGCGTCACCCTCACAACGTACAGACCTTGCGCCAGTTGCAACGCTTGCATCAGCAGCGCGGCGACTGGTCAGCGGTGATTCGCCTGCTGCCGGAGCTGCGCAAGGACAAGGTCCTGCCGGCGGCCGAGCTGGCCGAACTTGAGCGCCGGGCCTGGGGCGAAAACCTGTCCCTGGCTGCGCGGCAGGAAGAAGACGGGACGGTGGGTTTGCAGTCGCTCAACCGCGCTTGGCAACAACTCACCTCGGCTCAGCGCCAGGAACCGCAACTGGTATTGGCGTATGCCGAGCAACTTCGGCAACTGGGCGCGCAGGTTGAGGCCGAAGAGGTCCTGCGAACGGCGCTCAAGCGCAACTACGACAGCCATCTGGCACGCCTTTACGGGCTGGTTCGCGGCAGTGACTCTGCGCGTCAATTGCAGACCGCCGAGGGCTGGCTCAAGGATCATCCGGCTGACCCGAGCCTGTTGCTGACCCTTGGTCGTCTGTGTCTGCAAAACAGTTTGTGGGGCAAGGCCCGGGACTATCTGGAAAGCAGCCTGCGCGTGCAGCGCAACCCGGAAGCCTGTGCCGAGCTGGCTCGGCTGCTGGCGCAACTGGGCGACACCGAGCGCAGCAACCAGCTGTTTCAGGAAGGCCTTGGTTTGCTGGACGAACGCTTGCTGGCCGCGCCGCTACCGGCGCCGGTTCATGCCTGATTGTGTGGCGAGGGGGGCAAGCTCCCTCGCCACGCAGTAGGTGTTGCAGCGACGTTTTCTTACATTCGTAGAGCCTCGACGGCAAAGTCCTACAGAGGACTACACCTGATCCTCTCGCTTCTGTCGGGAATTCCCTACACCTCTGTTGAAGTGTCCTTGCTGGCTTGCCTTGAAAGGCTGCCGCGCTTTCCTCTACCGTAACCACTTGTCTCTACTGGTACGGAAAAGCCATGACGTTGGCCTGCTCACGCTCCTTGTTTTTCATGGTTTTCATTGCCGGCGCGCTGGCGTTGGGCGTTTCCTACTACCTGGAATATGCAGTCGGCCTCAAGCCCTGCGGGCTGTGCCTTTTACAGCGGATTTGCCTGGCGGTGCTCACGGGTGTCTGCCTGATGGCTTCGGTTCATGGCCCCGGTCGCTTCGGTTCGTTCCTGTACTGGCTGCTCGGTTTGCTGTGCAGTCTGGCGGGTACGGTGACAGCGTGGCGTCAGGTGTTGTTGCAAGGCGATCCGGTGCAACAGCTGTCAGCGTGCTCGCTCAGCCTGGCGGACCCGTTCGCAAGCACCCCCTTGGTTTATGTGGTGCAGCAGATGTTCAAGGGCGCGGCCGAATGCGCACAGATTTCCTGGACGCTGTTTGACCTGAGCCTTCCCGAGTGGAGTCTGCTCTTCTTCATCGCCATGACGATCGTGAGTGTTTACCAGTTGCTGCGCGTGGTCTGGATCGCTTGTCAGCGACCGCTCAGCGGCACGTCGTCGCACCGGGCGCTGGTCGGCGATTAAACACTTGTATGAACTTTATCTGCTGCGTACCTTGAAGCCACAGTCGCGCGGGCATAATCTGGCCCGCACGTGTCATTGGAATTATGTTGCTCGAATGACGCTCTGCCTGGCCGACTCTTGATCTTCAAGTGTGCGACAGGTGTAGAGCAGCATGACCCACAAGGGAAGAGAGACCGCCATGCTCGAAAGTTGTCAGAATGCTCAGGAACGCTGGGGTGGAGTGCATCTGCTGATCGATCGCTGGTTGCAGGAACGTCACGAACTGGTTCGGGCCTATGATGATCTCGGCGCCAAGCCTGAGGCGCTGGGTGAGAACCGCAAGCCTTTGCAGGAATTCTGCGGCGTGCTGGTCGATTACGTGTCTGCCGGGCACTTCGAGATCTACGAACAGCTGACGGGGGAGGCCAAGGCTTTCAACGACAAGCGTGGCCTTGAACTCGCCGAGACCATCTACCCGCGCATCGACGTCATCACCGAGAAGCTGCTCGCGTTCAACGACCTGTGTGACGCAGGCAAATGCGTAGCAGAGAAATTCAAGGAGCTGGGTGGCCTGTTGCACGAACGCTTCGAACTGGAAGACTGCCTGATCGAAGTGCTGCACACCGCTCACAAGGAAGAGGATTCGGTTCAGGCCTGAACCCCTTCCTGCCACACCTCAAAACGGTGCGCTTTGCGCGCCGTTTTTCGTTTCCGCTGTTTAGCTGGTGGCGCCGCGCAATTCGACTTCGAATACCAGCGGCGTGAACGGCTCGATCAAGTCGCCGGCACCGTCGGCGCCATAGGCTTGGGCCGATGGAATCACCAATCGCCACTTCGCACCGACCGGCATGTTTTGCAGCGCGCTGCGCCATCCGCTGATCACGCTGTCGAGACTGAACCATTGCGGTTGAGTGTTCTGATCGAACACGGTGCCGTCGGGAAGACGACCGACGTACAGCACCTGAACCTTGCCATTCGGACCGGCTTTCACGCCGGTGCCGGGTGTCAGCTCCGTCAGCAATATTCCATCGGCCAGTTCGCGAACGCCGGGTCTGGTTTTTTCTTCGGCGAGAAATCGATGCTCTTTTTCGAGAGAGGCTTCGCTCTGTGGCGGGGTCGGCTGCAAGGCTGCCTGCGCTTCGTGCTCGGTCAGAATCTGTTCGATCTGCTCATCTTTCAGGGCCAGGGGTTTGCCTTGATAGGCCTGCTGCAAACCTTCGACCAGCGCCTGCAGTTGCAGGTCGGGAACCTCCAGGCGCAAGCGTTCGCCGAGGCTCGCGCCCAGGCTGTAAGCGAGATCGTGAGCTTCATTTTCCTTGGTTTTTTCGGCGGCTTGGGCGACGGAAAAAAACACGCACAGCGATAAAAAAAGGTAGCGCGACATGGGCACTCTCCGACCTGAGATGCGGCAGATTATGCCAGTGTGAATGCGTTCGACAGTGAACTTGTTTTGCGTAAGCGCAGAAGATTTTCGATCCGTTGCAACGCGACGCTTTCGATACTGTCAACATGCCCTAGCGGCGGTAGCAGCAGAGGTCTAGTATGAGCCGCACCCACGTCAGCCAGGAGGTAAACCATGTCGGCCACCAAGAAGCCTGTAAATACCCCGTTGCACTTACTCCAACAACTGTCGGGCAGCTTGCTCGAGCATTTGGAAACCGCTTGTTCCCAAGCCTTGGCTGATGCTGAAAAACTGCTCGCCAAACTGGAAAAACAGCGCGGAAAAGCACAAGAGAAATTGCACAAATCCCGCACCAAATTGCAGGACGCTGCGGCGGCCGGCAAAGCCAAGGCACAAGCCAAGGCGAAGGACGGCGTGCAGCAACTCGAAGACGTGCTCGATGCCCTCAAGGATCGTCAGTCCGACACCCGCGCCTACATTCTGCAACTCAAGCGCGATGCCCAGGAAAGCCTGAAACTGGCCCAGGGCGTCGGTCGTGTACAAGAGGCTGTCGCCAAGGCGTTGTCCTTGCGTGCGGCCAAGCCTGCTGCGGCCCCTGCGAAGAAAGCCGCTGCCAAACCGGCTGCTGCAAAAGCACCGGCCAAACCTGCCGCCAAGGCACCTGTGAAAGCGGCGGCTAAACCTGCAGCTAAACCTGCGGCGAAAAAACCAGTCGCTGCCAGCGCTGCTAAACCGGCTGCAAAACCAGCCGCTAAAACTGCTGCTGCCAAACCTGCTGCCAAGCCAGCCGCTGCCAAAACAGCTGCCGCAAAACCGGCTGCAAAAACCACTGCTGCCAAACCGGCCGTAGCGAAAACTGCAGCGGCCAAACCCGCCGCAAAACCGGCCGCTAAAACAGCTGCAAAACCAGCCGCTAAAACTGCCGCTGCGAAGCCTGCTGCCAAGCCAGTCGCCGCTAAAACCGCTGCCAAGCCAGCGGCAAAACCAGTGGCTAAAACTGCTGCTGCGAAACCTGCTGCCAAACCGGCCGCTACCAGGACTGCTGCTGCAAAACCTGCGACTGCAAAACCTGCCGCCGCTGCCAAGCCAGCCACCGCGGCAAAACCTGCCGTAGCGAAACCAGCAGCCAAACCTGCCGCTGCAAAACCAGCTGCCAAGCCAGCAGCCAAACCAGCCGTGAAAAAACCGGCCGCTGTTGCCAAGCCGACCCCGGTAATTGCTGCCAAGCCAGCGACTCCGGCGCCATCCGCTTCGGCCGCGCCTGCACCAGCAGCCTCCACCTCGACAGTCACCACGGCGCCAACGCCTGTCGCACCGTCGAGCACCAGCTCCACCCCAACCAGCGCTTCCTAAGTGCCGGTTGCCGCGACGCGCAGCTGATGCAGCGCGTCGCGGTCCAGGTGGGCGGCATCCGCCGCCACACCCTCCAGCCAGGCCGATAAATCGGTCGCCTCACACTGCGGCCAATTCAACGCCGCTCGCTCCAGCCGCATCAGCAAATGCCGCTCGGCTTCCAGCTCCAGCGTTTTTACTTGTTCGCGTAACGCATTCAGTTCGGCGTCCTCAGTCGCGACGACTTTCCATCGCATGCGCAAGGCGCGCAGCGGTTGAACAACATCCGCGTCCCAAGGCTGCGCCACGTTGCGAAGCTGCTGAAGTCGATGCTCGTTGCAGGCGACTCCCCGCTGGCCAAGCCACAACCCGCACAGCAACAGGCACACATTCACCCCCGTCGATTGCAGGGTCAGGCACGCGGCTTCAACGCCGGGACGGGCGTAAGTGCCAAGGGAAAAGCTCCACAGGTCAGAGGACATAGTGCTACTCGCGCCAGTTGCGAGCGAAGCTGGTAGACTCCGCCGCCATTATGATTCGACTTCAGAACCTGACTTTACAGCGTGGCCCGCAACGTCTGCTAGAAGACGCCGAGCTGACCCTGCACGCCGGCCACAAAGCTGGCCTCATCGGTGCCAACGGCGCCGGCAAATCGAGCCTGTTCGCCTTGATCCGGGGCGAACTGCACCCGGACTCGGGTGACTGCTTCCTGCCGGCCGACTGGCGCATCGCCCACATGCGCCAGGAGATCGAGACGCTCGAGCGCCTGGCGGTCGACTACGTGCTCGATGGCGACCTGCGCCTGCGCGAGGTGCAACGTGACCTCGCCGCGGCCGAAGCCGCCCATGACGGCACCGCTCTGGCCCGCCTGCACTCGGAACTCGACAGCGCCGACGGTTACACCGCCGACGCTCGTGCCCGCAAGCTGCTGGCCGGGCTTGGGTTCACCAATGAGCAGATGGATCGCCAGGTCGGCGATTTCTCCGGTGGCTGGCGGATGCGCCTGAACCTGGCGCAGGCATTGATGTGCCCCTCGGACTTGCTGCTGCTCGACGAGCCGACCAACCACTTGGACCTCGACGCCATCATCTGGCTCGAAGAATGGCTGAAAAGTTATCCCGGCACCTTGCTGCTGATTTCCCACGACCGGGATTTTCTCGACGCCGTGGTCGATCACGTGGCCCACGTCGACCAACGCAAGATCACCCTGTATCGCGGTGGTTACAGCGCTTTCGAACGTGCCCGCGCCGAACGTCTGGCCCAGCAACAGCAGGCCTACGAGAAGCAGCAGGCGCAACGTGCGCACATGGAAAGCTATATCGCCCGCTTCAAGGCCCAGGCCACCAAGGCCCGCCAGGCCCAGAGCCGGATCAAGGCGCTGGAGCGGATGGAAGAGTTGTCCGCCGCCCACGTCGATTCGCCGTTCGACTTCGTCTTCCGCGAGTCGACGAAGATTTCCAGCCCGCTGATCGATCTGTCCGATGCCCGTCTGGGCTACGGCGACAAAGCCGTGCTGGAGAAGGTCAAGCTGCAACTGACCCCCGGCGCGCGCATCGGTTTGCTCGGCCCCAACGGCGCCGGTAAATCGACCCTGATCAAAAACCTCGCCGGTGAGCTTTCGCCGCTGGCCGGTCGGCTGACCCGTGGCGAGAACACCGTCGTCGGTTACTTCGCCCAGCATCAGCTCGATTCCCTCGACTCGAAGGCCAGCCCGTTGCTGCACTTGCAGCGTCTGGCGCCAACCGAGCGTGAGCAGACGTTGCGCGACTTCCTCGGTGGTTTCGACTTCCGCGGCGCGCGCATCGACGAGCCCGTGCTGAACTTCTCCGGTGGCGAGAAGGCGCGTCTGGCCCTGGCGTTGATCGCCTGGGAGCGGCCGAACCTGTTGCTGCTCGACGAACCGACCAACCACCTGGACCTGGAAATGCGCCTGGCGTTGACCATGGCTCTGCAGGAATTCAGCGGTGCGGTACTGGTGGTCTCCCACGATCGTCATTTGCTCAAAAGCACCACCGACAATTTCTATCTGGTGGCGGATGGCAAGGTCGAGGAGTTTGATGGCGACCTGGAAGACTACGCCCGTTGGCTGGTCGACTACCGTCAGCGCAACGCCCCGGTCAGCACCACGCCGGTCAATCCGGACAAGACTGACAAGAAGGCCCAGCGTCAGGCCGCCGCTGCGTTGCGTCAGCAACTGGCACCGCACAAGCGTGAGGCTGACAAGCTCGAAGCCGAGCTGGGCAAGCTCCACGAGAAGCTGGCGAAGATCGATACCAGCCTCGGCGACAGCGACATTTACGAGCCGGCGCGCAAGAACGACCTGCGTGATCTGCTGGCCGAGCAAGCCAAGCTGAAAGTGCGTGAAGCCGAACTGGAAGAAGCCTGGATGGAAGCCCTGGAATTGCTGGAAAGCATGCAGGCGGAGCTGGAGGCGCTGTCCTGATGGAGGCGTTCAAGCTGCCGCTGCCGGCGGTGTGGGTCGAGCCGATCTGGCTCGTCGTGCAAATCCTGCTGATTCTGTTGGCCGGTTACTTCACCCAGCGCTTTGTCGCGAAGTGCCTGACACGCCTGGGCGAGCGCTACCCGTTTCCGCCGCAGTTGCTGATGCCGCTGCGGGGCGGTCTGCGCTGGCTGATCATGGGCAGTGCGCTGATTTTCGTGCTGGAACGCCTCGGGGTGTCGGCGACGGTGCTCTGGACCGCACTGTCCGGCTTCGTCGCGGTAGCGGCGGTGGCGTTTTTCGCCATGTGGAGCGTGCTCTCCAATCTGCTCTGCGCGATCCTGATCTTCACCGTCGGCCCGTTTCGCCTCGGCGATGTGGTCGAGTTGGTGGACACCACTGACAAGCCTGGCGTCAAAGGTCGGGTGGTGGCGATCAATCTGCTTTACACCACGTTGATCGAAGCTGAAGAGCTTGGGACCGGCAGTGCGATGGTTCAGGTGCCTAACAGCCTGTTCTTCCAGCGCTCGGTTCGACGCTGGCGTGGGACTGATGTGCTCCCTTCGAGCGGGTTCGAGAAGTAAGCCTTCCGTTGCCTGACATGCCGCTTTCGCGAGCAAGCCCGCTCCCACACTAGGTCCGTGTGGTTCACATGATTTGTGTTCGCCAAGATCAACTGTGGGAGCGGGCTTGCTCGCGAAGGGGCCCTCGAGTCATAAAACGCTGGTCGGTCGCCGCAATATCCTGCAAAAAAAACGATGGTCATCGGCCCAAAGCCGCATTAGCTTAGACATCTGTTTACGAGTCCGAGTCGAGGTGTGCGATGGAGCTTCAAACATGGCTGGCGTTTTTTGCCGCCTGCTGGGTGATCAGCCTGTCCCCCGGTGCCGGCGCTATTGCGTCGATGTCCAGCGGTCTGCAATACGGTTTCTGGCGCGGTTACTGGAATGCCCTGGGCCTGCAATTGGGCCTGGCGGTGCAGATCGCGATTGTCGGCGCCGGTGTCGGCGCGATCCTCACAGCGTCGGCCAGCGCTTTTTATGCGATCAAATGGTTCGGCGTGGCGTACCTGGTTTATCTCGCGATCAAGCAATGGCGCGCGTTGCCCAGCGACATGAGCGATGACGCGGCGGTGCGTCAGATCGGCAAGCCGATGGCCCTGGTGTTCCGCGGTTTCCTGGTCAACATCAGCAACCCCAAGGCCCTGGTGTTCATGCTGGCGGTGTTGCCGCAGTTTATCGATCCGCATGCGCCATTACTGGTTCAATACCTGATCATCGGCGTAACCATGGTCTGCGTTGACCTGATCGTCATGGCCGGTTACACCGGGCTGGCGTCCAAAGTGCTGCGCATGTTGCGCACGCCCAAACAGCAAAGACGCATGAACCGCACGTTTGCCGGGCTGTTCATTGGAGCGGCAGCGTTTATGGCGACGCTGCGCAAAGCGGCGGTGTAAAACCGTCAGGCACAAAAAAGGCGACCCTTGAGGTCGCCTTTTTCGTTCAAGGGATCAGCGCAAAATGACCGGCTCTGTATCCTCTGGCAGGTTATTGCTCAACGGCGCCTGCTCTTGCTGCTCATTCCCGCTGCCACCCAGTTGTTCGCTCAACTGACGAGCCACATCTTCCCCCAGGGACTTGGACACCTCACGTACCAACCGTGGGCGACTCTGTGAGATCTTCGCGTCCCGATGGTTCGTCAACTTGGTGTCCTGGCCTTCGCCCATCGCCGTGAAGGCCGAGGTGATTTCGAAGGTTTTGGTGTCGATCAGGCTGAAATCCGCCACCAGGGTCAGTGCCAGCACCGAGGAATAGCTGTTGGTGTTGGGTATCTCGTTGACATCACTGTTGAAGTCTACGTCCGACAAGGTGCCGAACAGTACATAGTCGGCGCCCTCGAAGTTGCCGGCCTTGATCCGCTCGATCACGTCATAGATATCGACTTTGGACTCGGCGGTGTGCGGCTTGCCTTGCACCAGCTGGAACATTCCGGAGCGCAGCATCTGGCCCTTGATGTCGCCGGTGAATTTGCGCAGCTCGGTTTGCTCGATGTAACTGGTTTTGGATTCGAACGAGTCGTAGCTCGAAGAACCGCTGGAGCTGTACTCACCCTCGCGGTAATTGTCCTTGGACGAAACGGTGTGGATGTACTGCTCCACGCGCTCCTCGTATGCCAGGTCGGTTACTGCGACTTTCGGGGCCGCCTGCACGCTGAACGTGCAAGCCAGGGCCATCATCCCAATCCATGCGCGCATTGATTAATGCTCCGTAGTTTTTCGGATCTCTTTTTCGTCCATCCACTCGGCCAGACCGCTTTCAACGTCGATCAATTGCAGGCTGAATTTGTAGAAGACGTCCTTGTACTCGCTGCTGCGCTTGACGATCGAGCTGATCGAACCTTCAAGGCGGTATTTGGCGGCGATCATGTTGCCGATCTTGGACACGGTGGCTTTCTTGTACAGACCGCTCTGGTTTTGCAGCTGGATCTGATCAACCTGGTTCTGCATGTCGGCGTTGTCGCTGGAGAAGCGTGCCGTGCCCGATTTCATCAGTTGGGTCTTGATGGTGGTGGTGATTTCACGGGTGTCGATGTATTCGCTGGTCTTGTTCTTCACGTCGTAGACCTGGACCACCGGGCGTCCACGCAGAATGCCCGACTGGGCGAGAGAGCGGGTCATGGACTCGGCGATGATCTGCAGGTCGGTGGAGCTGAACTCGTTGGTGATGGTTTCCACAGCCTTGGTGTCGCCATAGCTGGTGTTCTTGCTGCCCAGGGTCGGTGGGTGGTTGCTGGCGCAACCACTGGCCAGGAGGGCGATAGCGGCAATCATCGAAAAGCGTACAAACATGGGAATGCTCTCTGAAGCTGAACGAATAGGGTGTTAAGGCGTATTGATTTCCAGGCGGAAATCCACGGCCTTGGGGGTGGGCGCTATGGCCTGAATGAAGCGGGTCTGCTCGCCGTACATCATCTGGCTCTTCCAGGTTTCTTCTTCGGCAACCGGGAAGCCATCAGGGTCGAGCCAGGCAAAGCGGTAGTAGAAGGTCTTGTTGTCGGAGCTGGTGTTGCTCAGCTGTGTATTGACCGTAATGAAGCCGTTTTCCCGGGCGACACGCATGGCGTCGACCTCAATGTCCCTTAGCTTGCCCAAGGCCACTACCTTGCTGGCGGCTGTTGTGGCGCAACCGGCCAACAAGGCCAGGATGACGACAGCGATGAGTTTGAAGCGCATGGGAAGACTCCGTAATTAAAGTTGTTTGAAGCTGGCCACGGCTGTCGGGCTGGCGCTCGGGGTCGCGTGAACGGCCAGGCCGCTGGCGAAGACCTGGTTGCCCACGGCGCGCAGGCTGATGACTTGATAGCGCTGGTCAACGGTGATCTTGAGCACTGTCGTTCCAACCGCGACCTGGTGCTCGCCTTTCTTCAGGCGCAGGCGCACGACATGGGTGTTGTCCGGCAGGGTGCGCCACGTACGGGTATCGGCACCTTCGAGCACGGTTGAACTGTAACCGACTGCCATGCCCGCCAACTGGCTGACTTGTTGGATCTTTTCCTGCGCCACGCCACGGGTAGCCGCACGAACAGTGGTGCGCACAATGATGCCAGGCATGTCGTCACGCAGTGCGCGGCGGGACATGGTGGTAATGCTGTTGAGTTGCGTCAGGGTGAGTTGCTGACCGTCCACGCCAATCTGGGTGAGCGGGGCGGTGGAGGTATCTGGCTTGATGACCGGGAAGGACAGCGGAGCGATCACCACGCCGGCGCTGATCGGCAGAGTCAGTGGCAAGCGGATCGAACCCCGGGCCGGCGCCAGCCCGCTTTGCACGACGATCAGGATGTCGCTGTCTTCGTCCTCGGCACTTTTCTGGTCCAGATCCTTCAATGCCTGCTCCAGCAGCGGAGTGTTCGGGCGCAGTTCGGCTGCTGTGCGGTAACCCGGTGCGGCCAGGCCTTTTTCGCCCAGGGCTTCGTAGATGAAGCCGGCCAGGTAATGGCTGAAGGCACTCTGGTAGCTGTTTTTCAGCCCAACCACTTCAGGTGCGTCGAGGCTGGCGACGGGATAGCCATACAAGTCTTTTAACTCGGTCTTGATGCCTACCTTATCGGCTTCCTCTTCGCTCTTGAGGTATTCCTTGTCGCGCAGGTCGGCGATCACCGCTTCACGTTCGTGGGTTTTCTTGATCGCGACACGTGCGCCGTCGAAGTCGTTGACGGCCAGCAGATTCAGGGCCATTTGCGTGGTCAGCATGACTTTTTCGTAGTCGTAGCCTTCGTAGCGGCGGACCTTGTCGTTCACCAGGAAGCTGCCGAACTGAGCGAGGTACTTGCCGGCATCGAGTTTGACCGACTCTTCCCATTGACCGACCACGACATCGGCGCTGTTCCAGGCGTTCTGGCTGCCAGACAGATCGCCCTTGGCGCGCAGCAGTTCACCCTTCTCGAAGTAGTAGAGGAGGTCCTTGTCTGCACCGAAGTTGTTCTTTTCCAGCAGGGTCAGCGCCGCATCGATATTGCCGGAAGCCAGCTGCATGTTGGTTTGTGCGAGCTCCGAGTCGTAGTTGCGAAACACCGAACAGCCGGAGAGGAGCGTGACAGCGCTGACCGCAATCACTGCAAGGGCGCGGGAGGCCATAGGTACTTCTTCCGTGAATGGTGATCAGCCACGCTTGCTGGTCGGGCTTTTTGGACCTATCGGCGCAGACGGGCGTCCTGCCAATTCCTCATGAGCAAAGGAGCTTTGAGTGCCATATCGATCAATTGAGGGCTCGTCATTATAGACAGGGAAGGTGGCGCAGTAATGGCTTTTTGATTGCTGCTAAACAGAAAAATGCCATCATCTGGAAAAAGCACCAATCGAGGTCTGCGACGGCGTTTCAGACAACAAAGCTTGAGCGAAACTCATTCGAAGTGAACAATGTGTTACTTCGTATTTCCAATTGAGATTCATTCATGACTGCCCCGTCCCGTTTCTTGGCCTGGCTGGTATTGCCGCTGTTTGCCTTGTGCAGTTCCAATCTGCTGGCCGACACCGTAGAAGGTGCGCCGCAAGCGCTGCATTTGCTTGATTACATCGGCGCCGATTACCCGGAGTCGGTCGAGGCCGGCAAAGTCATCAATGAGTCTGAATACCGCGAGCAGCTGGAATTCAGCCAGGTGCTGCAAGGCCTGATCGCCGGCCTGCCGGCCAAGCCGGAAAAAGCGGTGCTGGAGCAGGGTGTCGGCACTCTGCGCAAATCCATCGCTGCGCGGCAGGACGGCTCGGACGTTTCCCGTCAGGCACGGCAGCTCGGTGCGAAGCTGGCGGTGGCCTATGAAGTCAGTCAGGCGCCGATCATTACACCGGACCCAACCCGTGGTGCGTCGATGTACACCCAGCATTGCTCGGTCTGCCATGGCGATGCAGGTGCCGGTGATGGCCCTGCCGGTGTCGGCCTTGCGCCGCCGCCAGCCAATCTGCGCGATGCCGCGCGGTTGGATCGCCTGAGCCTGTACGCGATCTACAACACCTTGGGGATGGGTGTCGAAGGCACTGACATGCCGGCCTTCGCCGACCAGCTGGACGATCGTCAGCGCTGGGACCTGGCGACCTACATCGCCGGTTTCAGTGCCGATCCGGCCGCAGCCGCATCTGAAAAGACCTACAACATCGCCGACCTGGCCCGTCAGACTCCGGCCGAAGTGCTGGCTGGCGAAGGCCCGCAAGCGGCAGCGACTTTCCGTGCGCAGCGTGCGCAACCGCCGCAGGTCAAGCGTGGCCCGGCGCAGTTGCTCGATTACACCGCTGCAACGCTGGACAAAAGTATCGCGGCCTATCGTGCCGGCGATCACGACCAAGCCTATGACCTGTCGGTGGCGGCGTACCTGGAAGGTTTCGAACTGGTCGAAAGCTCGCTGGACAACGTCGACGCCAACGTGCGCAAGGACACCGAAAAATCGCTGATGGCGTACCGTCAGTCTTTGCAGGACGGTTTGCCGGTGGCCCAGGCCCAAGAGCGTCTGGAGGCGGCCAAAGCCAAGTTGAAACAGTCTGCCGGCCTGCTGGGCAGTGATGGCCTGAGTTGGTCCTTGAGTTACATCTCCGGTCTGCTGATTCTGCTGCGCGAAGGCCTGGAAGCGATTTTGGTGCTGGCGGCGATCCTCGCGTTCCTGCGCAACACCGGCCAGCAATCGGCGGTGCGCAGCGTCAACGTCGGTTGGGGCCTGGCGTTGCTGGCCGGTCTGGCGACCTGGGCACTGGCCGCGTACGTGATTGATGTCAGCGGCTCGCAGCGTGAATTGCTGGAAGGTGCGACAGCGTTGTTCGCCGCGGTCATGGTGCTCTGGCTCGGCGTTTGGATGCACGACCGTCGCCACGCGGCGGCCTGGCAGGATTACATCAAGAGCAGCCTGGTGGGCGGCGGTGGCCGTTTCGGTTTTGCGACACTGGCGTTTTTCTCGGTGTACCGCGAACTGTTCGAAGTGATTCTGTTCTACGAAACCCTGTGGTTGCAGGCGGGGCCGGCGGGGCATAACGCGGTGTTGGCGGGCGGGGCGACGGCGCTGGTGCTGTTGGTTGGCCTGGCGTGGGTGATCCTGCGGGGCTCGGCGAAACTGCCGCTGTCGCTGTTCTTCAGTATCAACGCCGGGTTGTTGTGCGCGTTGTCGGTGGTGTTTGCCGGTCATGGCGTGAAGGCGTTGCAGGAAGCCGGGATCTTCGGCACACGGCCGGTGCCGTTCTTTGACTTCGACTGGCTGGGTATTCACGCGGATGCGTATTCGTTGAGTGCGCAGGCGGTGGCGATCATTGCGATCATTGTGTTGTATGGGCGTAGCTGGGTGGCGGAGAAGCGGCGGGTGCCGGTTTCCTGACAGCATTCGCTGCGCTCACATTCGCGGGCAAGTCGGGTCGCCGCACCGCTCGCTCCTACAGGATTCGCGCGTTTTTTGTGGGCGCGTATAACCTGTAGGAGCGAGGCTTGCCCGCGAAGCTTTTAAAGGGGAAAAACACAATGCGCGTGTGGATCGATGCCGACGCTTGCCCCCGGGCGGCGAAGGATCTGGTGGTGAAGTTCGCCCTCAAGCGTCAGTTCGAGGTGGTGCTGGTGGCCGGGCAGCCGCAGATCAAGCCGGGGCTGGCGCTGGTGAAGTTGATCGTGGTGCCGAGCGGGCCGGATGCGGCGGACGATTATCTGGTGGAACACGCGGTGCCTGGTGAGCTGGTGATCTGCAGCGATGTGCCGCTGGCGGACCGCTTGGTGAAGAAAGGCGTGGCGGCGCTGGACCCGCGAGGCAAGGAGTTCGACGCGCAGAACATGGGTGATCGGTTGGCGGTGCGCAACCTGTTCACCGACTTGCGTGAACAGGGGCAGATGAGCGGCGGGCCGGCGCCGTTTGGCGAGCGCGAGAAGCAGGCGTTTGCCAATGCGCTGGATCGGATCCTGACGCGGCTAACCCGCAAATCCTGAACTTCACGCTGAACCCTGTGGGAGCGAGCAAGCCCGCTCCCACAGGGGAATGGTGTTACTCGTCGTTTTCGTGGGTCAGTTCGAGCACGCGGTCGACCAGTTTGTTGATGCCGGACGCTGCTTCGCTGATCGATTGCGCCAGCATGTACGCCGGGGTGCTCACCAACTTGCGTGCTTTGTCTTCAACGATGTCAGTCACTGCGCAATCCTTGTGAGTGGCGCCCATCTTGTTCATCGCGGCGGCGGTATCGGCGTCATTGCCGATGGTGCAGGTCACGCCCGGCCCATAAATCTTCGCGGCCAGCGCTGGCGAGATGCAGATCAGCCCGACCGGTTTGCCCGCTTCGGCAAACGCCTCGGTCAGGGCGAGAACATCGGGTTGTACGGTGCAGCCAGCGCCTTCGATGGCGAAGTTCGACAGGTTCTTCGCCGCGCCAAAACCACCCGGCACGATCAGCGCATCGAACTCTTCGACGTCAGCTTCGCGAATATCCTTGATGTTGCCCCGGGCGATCCGCGCCGACTCCACCAGCACATTGCGCGACTCGGGCATTTCTTCGCCGGTCAGGTGGTTGATCACGTGCAACTGCGCGATGTTGGGGGCGAAGCACTGCACCTGCGCGCCGCGCTGATCCAGTCGCAGCAAGGTAATCACGCTTTCGTGGATCTCGGCGCCGTCGTAGACGCCACAGCCGGAAAGGATCACTGCAATTTTTTTGCTCATGGGCTTTTCTCCAGATTCATGGCGTTAAATGTCCACTAATTTGTCACTCGTTGCCATAGGTTCAATTCGCGGCTACACCTAGCATCTGTCCTCAAGATTCCGATCAGGGCGCGTCATGGACTTCATTCTGTATGCGGTGCCGTTCTTCTTTGTGTTGATTGCCGTCGAACTGCTGGCCGACCGTTGGCGCGGGGTCAGCAACTATCGGGTGGCCGACGCGATCAACAGCATCAGCACCGGCGTGCTGTCGACCACCACGGGCCTGTTGACCAAGGGCGTGGGGCTGGTGAGCTATGCCTTTGCGCTCAAGCATCTGGCGCTGTTCGAACTCTCTGCCGACAGCGTCTGGGTCTGGGCGTTCGCCTTCGTTCTCTACGACTTCTGCTACTACTGGCTGCATCGCATGGGCCACGAGCGCAACATCCTCTGGGCCGCACATTCGGTGCATCACCAGAGCGAGGACTACAACCTCTCCACGGCGTTGCGCCAGACCAGTACCGGTTTCCTGTTGAGCTGGATTTTCTACCTGCCGATGGCGGTACTCGGCGTGCCGCTGCTGGTGTTTGTCAGCGTCGCCGCGCTGAACCTGCTGTATCAATTCTGGGTGCACACCCGGCACATTCCCAAGCTCGGGTGGTTCGAGTGGTTTTTCGTCACGCCATCCAATCATCGGGCCCACCATGCACAGAACGCTCTCTACATGGATCGCAACTACGGCGGGGTGTTCATTATCTGGGACCGTCTGTTTGGCTCGTTCCAGGAAGAAGACGACAACGAACCGGTGATTTTCGGCGTGACTACGCCACTGGCGAGCTGGAACCCGTTGTGGGCGAACGTGCAGTTTTACGCGCAGCTGTGGGATGACGCGCGACGGGCTGAAAGCACGTGGGACAAGCTGCGGATCTGGTTCATGCGCACCGGTTGGCGGCCAGCGGACGTGGCGGCGAAGTACCCGATGAGCAAGCCGGACTTGAGCCAGTTCCGCAAATTCGAAGTGCCGCTGGACGGGCGTCAGCAGATTTATGTGCTGTTGCAGTTCTGCGTCTACATCGCGCTGGGCAGTTACTTGATGAACTTCGAGCCGCAGCTGCCGACCGCCGCGCTGGTGCTCGGCTGGAGCGCCGTGGCGCTGGGATTGTTTTCCTTGGGCGTGGCCCTGGAGAATCGCCCGTGGGCGTTGAAGCTGGAGCTGCTGCGGCTGGCGTCGAACGTGCCGCTGGTGTGGCTGGCACCGCTGGTCGGGCTGTGGCCGGCCAGCGCGGTGGGCTGGGTCGGCCTGCTGAGTTACAGCCTGCTCAGCGGAATCGGTCTCTACTGTTGCAGAAACCGTTTCACTCGCTTGGCGTCTTGACCTCGGCGGCCTTGGCCTGTTCGGCTTTCAAGGCCTGCTCTTCGGCATAGACCTGCTTGGCCAGGCGCGCATTCTTGAAGCGGCGACGCAGCCACAAGGCAAAGCCCAGCACCAGCAGGGCGCCGAGTACCCATAGCTCATACTTCTTGACGCTGCCCAGCATGCCTTCGAGCACAGCGCCGAAGTGATAGGCCGCAGCCGCCAGTGCGGCCGCCCAGATCGCGGCGCCGATCCCGTTCAGCAACAAGTAACGTCCCGGCGGATAACCCGACAGGCCGATCGCCACCGGCATCACCGTGCGCAAACCGTAGACAAAACGGAAGCTCAGCACCCAGATGTCCGGGTGCCTGCGAATGTGTTCCAGTGCCCGGTCGCCCATCATCTGCCAGCGAGGCTTGCGCGCCAGCAACTTGCGGCCGTGCTTGCGTCCCAGGAAGTACCACAGCTGGTCGCCGGCATAACTGCCGAAAAACGCCACGACCACCACGATGTTGATGTCCATGTATCCACGGAACGCGAGGAAGCCTGCGAGCACCAGGATGGTTTCGCCTTCGAAGAACGTGCCGAGAAAAAGGGCAAAGTAGCCGAAGTCATGCAGAAATTGTTGGAGCATTGTCTGGGTGCTGGCGAAATGAACGCGCAGCCTAACCCTTCGTGCACATTCATGAAAGTGTCCAAATGTGTCTCGACGTGAACATTTCCTACAAGGACAATGGAATGCGACTACGTGTCGCGGGGGTGCACACAACTGTAATACCACGGTCATAATGGCCGCTTATAACTGTCACGCTCGCCCGCCAGCGCGGGCTCAGGAGTCTGCCGTGAGTTTTACCCCCGCCAATCGCTTGTTTCCAGCCACCCGCCTGCGCCGTAACCGCCGTGATGATTTCTCGCGTCGACTGGTTCGTGAAAACGTCCTGACCGTCGATGACCTGATCCTGCCGGTGTTTGTGCTGGACGGTGAAAACCGTCGCGAAGCGGTGGCCTCGATGCCCGGCGTTGAACGCCTGACCATCGACCTGTTGCTGGAAGAAGCGGCCAAGTGGGTCGAACTGGGGATTCCAGCCGTAGCGCTGTTCCCGGTCACGCCACCGGAACTCAAGTCGCTGGACGCCGCCGAAGCGTGGAACCCGAACGGCATTGCCCAGCGCGCCACTCGCGCCCTGCGTGCGCAGTTCCCTGATCTGGGCGTGATCACCGACGTCGCGCTGGACCCGTTCACCACCCACGGTCAGGACGGTATCCTCGACGAAGAAGGCTATGTGCAGAACGACATTACTGTCGATGCACTGGTCAAGCAGGCCCTGTCCCACGCCGAAGCCGGTGCTCAAGTGGTGGCCCCGTCGGACATGATGGACGGTCGCATTCAGGCGATCCGCGAAGCCCTCGAGCTGGCCGATCACGTCAACGTGCGGATCATGGCCTATTCGGCGAAGTACGCCAGCGCCTATTACGGCCCGTTCCGCGATGCGGTGGGTTCGGCGCTGAACCTGGGCAAAGCCAACAAGGCCTCCTATCAGATGGACCCGGCCAACAGCAACGAAGCCCTGCACGAAGTGGCGGCGGACTTGTCAGAAGGCGCAGACATGGTCATGGTCAAGCCAGGCATGCCGTATCTGGACATCCTTTACCGGGTCAAAGAAGAATTCAAAGTGCCGACTTTTGTTTATCAGGTCAGCGGTGAATACGCCATGCACATGGCGGCGATCCAGAATGGCTGGTTGAGCGAAGGGGTTATCCTCGAATCCCTGACCGCTTTTAAACGTGCAGGCGCTGATGGCATCCTGACTTACTTTGCCGTACGTGCTGCTCAATTGTTACGAGAGCAAAAATAGCCCTCCCAGGAACATTCGATGAATACCGAAGGACTCACTGAAGTTGCAGTACAAGAGGCTCAACCCGTGGTGGAGCCGATCGCCGAAACCCCGCCGGAGCTGGAACCTGCTCCGCCCGCGGTAGTGGTCGAAACCGCGCCGGCGGCGCCAGCGATTGTCATTCCGGGCCTGGATGACAGCAGCCTGTACATCCACCGCGAACTCTCGCAACTGCAGTTCAACATCCGCGTGCTGGAACAGGCGCTGGACGAGTCCTATCCGTTGCTGGAACGGCTGAAGTTCCTGCTGATTTTCTCCAGCAACCTGGATGAGTTCTTCGAAATTCGTGTGGCCGGCCTCAAGAAGCAGATCACCTTCGCCCGTGAACAGGCTGGCGCCGATGGTCTGCAACCGCACCAGGCCCTGGCCCGGATCAGTGAGCTGGTACACGGTTACGTTGACCGCCAGTACGCCATCCTCAACGACATTCTGTTGCCGGAACTGGAGAAACATCAGGTCCGCTTCATCCGTCGCCGTTACTGGACCACCAAGCTCAAAACCTGGGTTCGCCGTTATTTCCGCGATGAGATCGCGCCGATCATCACCCCGATCGGCCTCGACCCGACGCACCCGTTCCCGTTGCTGGTGAACAAGAGCCTGAACTTCATCGTCGAACTCGAAGGCATCGACGCCTTCGGTCGCGACTCCGGTCTGGCGATCATCCCGGCCCCGCGTCTGCTGCCGCGAGTGATCAAGGTGCCGGAAGAAGTCGGTGGCCCTGGCGACAACTATGTCTTCCTGTCGTCGATGATTCACGCGCACGCCGATGACTTGTTCCAGGGCATGAAGGTCAAGGGCTGCTACCAGTTCCGCCTGACCCGAAACGCCGACCTTGCCGTCGACACCGAAGACGTGGAAGACCTGGCCCGCGCCCTGCGCGGCGAGCTGTTCTCCCGTCGCTACGGTGACGCGGTGCGTCTGGAAGTGGCCGACACGTGCCCGAAACACCTGTCCGACTACCTGCTCAAGCAGTTCAACCTGCACGAGACCGAGCTGTATCAGGTCAACGGTCCGGTCAACCTGACCCGCCTGTTCAGCATCACCGGCCTCGACAGTCAGCGCGAGCTGCAATACCTGCCGTTCACGCCGCAGATCCCGAAACTGCTGCAGAACAGCGAGAACATTTTCAGCGTGATCAGCAAGCAGGACATTCTGCTGCTGCACCCGTTCGAGTCGTTTACGCCTGTGGTCGATTTGCTGCGTCAGGCGGCGAAGGATCCGCACGTATTGGCGGTGCGTCAGACGCTGTACCGCTCTGGCGCCAACTCGGAAATCGTCGATGCGCTGGTGGATGCGGCGCGTAACGGCAAGGAAGTCACCGCGGTGATCGAATTGCGCGCGCGGTTCGACGAAGAGTCCAACCTGCAACTGGCCAGCCGTCTGCAAGCGGCCGGTGCGGTGGTGATCTACGGCGTGGTCGGCTTCAAGACTCACGCCAAGATGATGCTGATCCTGCGTCGCGAGGCTGGCGAAATTGTGCGTTACGCCCACTTGGGTACCGGCAACTACCACGCGGCCAACGCCCGTCTGTACACCGACTACAGCTTGCTGACCTCCGACGACGCCCTGTGCGAAGACGTCGGCAAATTGTTCAGCCAGCTGATCGGCATGGGTAAAACCCTGCGCATGAAGAAGCTGTTGCACGCGCCGTTCACCCTGAAGAAGGGCATGCTCGACATGATTGCCCGGGAGACGCAGTTCGCCCTCGACGGCAAACCGGCGCACATCATCGCCAAGTTCAACTCGCTGACCGATCCGAAGATCATCCGCGCGCTGTACAAGGCCAGCCAGTCTGGCGTGCGCATTGATCTGGTGGTGCGTGGCATGTGCTGCCTGCGTCCGGGCATCGCCGGGGTTTCGCACAACATCCACGTGCGCTCGATCATCGGCCGCTTCCTGGAACACACCCGGGTCTTCTACTTCCTTAACGGTGGCGAGGAGCAGATGTTCCTCTCCAGTGCCGACTGGATGGAACGCAACCTCGACAAGCGCGTCGAGACTTGCTTCCCGGTGGAAGGCAAGAAGCTGATCATGCGGGTCAAGAAAGAGCTGGAGCTTTATCTCACCGATAACACTCACAGCTGGAGCCTGCAGGCGGACGGCCGTTACGTCCGCAACACGCCGACCGGCAACCAGAACCCGCGCAGTGCACAGGCCACATTGCTGGAGCGGTTGGGCAGCCCGATTCTGGCGGTGCGTTAACCTTCACGCGGCATAAAAAATGGCGATCCCTGCGGATCGCCATTTTTGTTTCCACCACAACCCCCTGTAGGAGCACGGCTTGCCGGCGAAGGCGTCAGTGAGATCGCCATCGTCGGAACGCCGCCCGCAGCAAGCCGGCGCCTACAGGTGTCGCCTGAGCGCGCAGACCCGTAGGAGCGAGGCTTGCCCGCGAAGGCGTCCTCGAAATCGCCTTCGCCGGCAAGCCGTGCTCCTACAGAACCGTGTACGGCGAGCGCTTTTCGGTGGTTTACCGGACGTTGAGCACGAAACCCACACGCGTCAGCCATTCAGCTTCCAGCGCAAAGTCAGCCTGGGTCAGCTGGTTGTCGTCCAGCCAGTTTTCCGGGAACAACACCTCCAGGCTGTCACCATTGGCGTGCAGCGCCACTTGAGGCATTTCCTGGGTGCCGCGGATGTGATGGAACAGGATCGCAAAGCGCAGCAGCACGCACAGGCGAATCAGCTTGATGCCTTCGTCGCCAAAATCGGCAAACCGGTCCCGGGGAATATTGCGGCGGTGGCCACGCACCAGTAGCGCGAGCATCAGTTGGTCTTCGCGGGAGAACCCGGCGAGGTCCGAGTGCTCGATCAGGTACGAGCCGTGCTTGTGATATTGATAGTGAGCGATGTCCAGGCCCACTTCATGGACCTTGGCAGCCCAGCCGAGCAGTTCGCGCCAGACGCCGTCGTCCAGCTCCCAATCCTCCGCCACCTGATCGAACGCATGCAGTGCCTTGCGCTCGACCCGTGCCGCTTGCTCCAGATCGACGTGATAGCGCTCCATCAGCGAGCTGAGCGTGCGCTCACGGACGTCTTCATGATGGTGACGGCCCAACAGGTCATAGAGCACGCCTTCGCGCAGAGCACCTTCGCAGTGGTCCATGCGTTGCAGTTCGAGGGCGTCGAAGATCGCTTCGAGAATCGCCAGGCCCGCCGGGAAAATCGCCCGGCGGTCAGGCTTGATGCCTTCGAAGTCGATTTTCTCGACGTCGCCGAGTTTGATCAGCTTGCGCTTGAGCCACGCCAGGCCTTGGGCGTTGACCTCGCCCGTACCGTGACCGCCGGCTTTCAGCGCCAGGCCGATGGCGCGGATGGTGCCCGAGGAGCCGATGGCTTCATCCCAGGTCAGGCGATGCAGGGCGTGTTCGATGCTCATGATCTCCAGCCGCGCCGCCGTGTACGCCTGGGCGTAGCGGGCCGGGGTGATCTTGCCGTCCTTGAAATAACGCTGGGTGTAGCTGACGCAGCCCATTTGCAGGCTTTCGCGCAGCAGCGGCTCGAAGCGCTGGCCGATGATGAATTCGGTACTGCCGCCGCCAATGTCGGCCACCAGGCGTTTGCCCGGCGTATCGGCGAGGGTGTGGGACACGCCGAGGTAGATCAGGCGCGCTTCTTCACGACCGGAGATGACTTCCACCGGGTGGCCGAGAATTTCTTCGGCGCGGCGGATGAATTCGACGCGGTTACGAGCTTCGCGCAAGGCGTTGGTGCCCACGATCCGCACGGCGCCGGGCGGCATACCGCTGATCAGTTGGGCAAAACGCTTCAGGCAATCGAGCCCGCGCTGCATGGATTCTTCGTTGAGGTGGCGCTCTTCGTCGATGCCGGCGGCCAGCTGAACCTTCTCCCCGAGACGCTCGAGAATACGGATTTCGCCGTTCTGGGCCTTGGCCACGACCATGTGAAAGCTGTTGGAGCCCAGGTCGATTGCGGCGATCAGGGACAGATTCTTGGCTTGGGATTGCGGCATGGTCAGGGGGTCTCGGTCGATAACCTCGACATCGTGCCACGATCAAACGCTGACGCCAACGCGTAGCGTTCAAAGCCTTGATCCTGAGCAGGAAAGAGTAGTGATCTCGCAGACGCCTTCGCGGGCAAGCCTCGCTCCTACAGGTTGGCGGTGGGTGAATGTTCCGCGAACAGCCTGAATCTGTAGGAGCGAGGCTTGCCCGCGAAGGCGACATAACAGCCACTGAAGATCTTTCAGACTGTCGCTTCGACCGTCCCGATAAAATTCGCCAACTCCGCCGTCTGCGGGTTCGCGAACAGAATCTTCGGATCCCCGACCTCATGCACCTTCCCCTGATGCATGAACACCAACTTGTCCCCAACCTCCCGGGCAAAGCGCATTTCATGGGTGACCATGATCAGCGTCATGCCCTCCTTGGCCAGTTGCCGAACCACGCTCAGCACCTCATTAACCAGTTCCGGGTCCAGCGCCGAAGTAATCTCGTCGCACAGCAACACCTTCGGCGACATCGCCAGCGCCCGGGCAATCGCCACGCGCTGCTGCTGCCCGCCGGACAGCCGATCCGGGAACGCATCAAACTTCTCGCCCAACCCGACCCGTTCCAGCATCTCCCGCGCCAACTCCACCGCTCTGGCCTTGGGCACTTTTTGCACCACCTGCGGCGCAAGCATCACGTTTTCGCCCACCGTCAGGTGCGGGAACAGGTTGAACTGCTGAAACACCATCCCGACTTTCTGCCGCAGGCTGCGCAAATCGGCACGCGCGGCATCGAGGTATTCGCCGTCGACTTCGATCACGCCGTCGTTGATCGACTCCAGGCCGTTCAGCGTGCGCAACAAGGTCGATTTGCCCGAGCCGCTGCGGCCGATGATCGCCACCACCTGGCCTTCCTCGACGCTGAGGTCGATGCCTTTGAGTACATGGTGATCGCCGTAATATTTATGCAGGGCGGAAATTCTAAGCAGAGGCATGCAGTCTCCTTTCCAGGTAGCGCGCACTGAGGGACAAGGGGTAGCAGAGCAGGAAGTAGCCGAGGGCGACGAGGCCGTAGACCATGAACGGTTCGAAGGTCGCGTTGGCGAGCATCCCGCCGGTCTTGGTCAGTTCGGTGAAGCCGATGATCGAGGTCACGGCGGTGCCTTTGACCACTTGCACCGAAAAACCCACGGTCGGCGCCACGGCGATGCGCAACGCTTGCGGCAGGATCACGTAGCGCAGTTGCTCCAGCGGGTTGAGCGCCAGGCTCGACGAAGCTTCCCACTGACCGTTGGGAATCGAATCCACGCAGCCGCGCCAGATCTCCGCCAGGTAAGCGCTGGTAAACAGGGTCAGGGCAATCGCCGCCGCCATCCACGCCGAGATTTCCACCCCGGCCAGCGCCACCCCGAAAAACACCAGGAACAGCTGCATCAACAGCGGCGTGCCCTGGAACAGCTCGATGTAGGTGCGTGCAACGTTGCGCGGTAGGGCATTTTTTGAAATGCGCATGACCATGATCAGCAAGCCGATCAACCCGCCGCCGATAAACGCCACCAGCGACAGCGCCAGCGTCCATTGCAGGCCTGTGAGCAAGTTGCGCACGATGTCCCAGAACGTGAAATCGCTCATTGGCTGCTCCTTGCTATGTAACGACGACCGATCCAGTTCAGCAATTGGCGGATCAGCAGCGCCATGCACAGGTAGATCAGCGTGGTCAGGGCGTAGGTTTCGAAGGCGCGGAAGTTGCGCGACTGAATGAAGTTGGCGGCAAAGCTCAGCTCTTCGGTGGCGATCTGCGAACAGACCGCCGAGCCGAGCATCACGATGATGATCTGGCTGCTCAGCGCCGGCCACACCTTGCCCAGCGCTGGCAGCAGGACCACATGGCGGAAGGCTTCGAACCGGGTCATCGCCAACGCCGCTGCGGCTTCCAGTTGCCCGCGAGGGATCGCTTGAATGCCGGCGCGGATGATCTCGGTCGAATAAGCGCCGAGGTTGATCACCATCGCCAGCACCGCCGCCTGCCATTCGGAAATCTGCACGCCCAGCGATGGCAAACCGAAGAAGATGAAAAACAACTGCACCAGGAACGGCGTGTTGCGGATCAACTCGACGTAAACCCCGAAGATCGCCGAGAGCGGGCGGATATTCCACGCCCGCACCAGCGCGCCGACAATGCCCAGACCGACGCCGAGCACCGCACCGATGGCCGTCAGTTCCAGAGTGAACAGCGCACCGCGCACGAGCAGGTCGGTGTTTTGCACCACCGGCAGAAAGTCGAACTGATAGGCCATATCAAATCTCCCGAGCGACGATCAGAGATCGGCCGGCAGCGGCTCTTTCAGCCAGGTCTGTGAGTTTTTTTCCAGCGCGCCGTCAGTCTTGGCGGTGGCGAGGATCTGGTTGACCTTGCCCAGCAACGCCGGCTCGTTCTTGTTTACGCCGACGTAGACCGGCGAATCCTTGAGCTTCACTTTCAGCGCGGGTACGCGTTTCGGGCTTTTCTCGCTGATCGCGACCATCACCACGTTGCCGCTGGCGATCAGGTCAACCTGTCCGGCGAGGTAGGCTGCGATGGTCGAGTTGTTGTCTTCGAAGCGCTTGATGGTGACGCCTTCGGGGGCGACTTTGGTCAGTTCGATGTCTTCGATGGCGCCACGGGTGACGCTGATGGTTTTGCCCTTGAGGTCGTCCAGGCCTTTGATGGCAGCATCCGGCGGGCCGAATACCGCGAGGTAGAACGGCGCGTAGGCGCTGGAGAAGTCGATGACTTTCTCGCGCTCGGGGTTCTTGCCGAGGCTGGAGATCACCAGGTCGACCTTGCCGGTGGTCAGGAACGGGATGCGGTTGGTGCTGTTGACCGGCGTCAGTTCAAGCTTGACCTTGAGTTGGTCGGCCAGCAGTTTCGCGGTGTCGATATCGAGGCCGCGGGGTTTCATGTCCGGGCCGACCGAGCCGAATGGCGGGAAGTCCTGAGGCACGGCAACCTTGAGGACGCCGCGTTTGACCACATCCTCCAGACCGTCGGCGTGGGCGGGCACCTGGCTCAGCAGCAGGCTGGCGAACAGGGAGGCGAGGAGGGCGCTGTAACGCAGGGTCATGGCAAATCTCCGGATCGGCGAGGAATGATTTCTGCGGATCGACAGAGCACGGGCCATGCCAACATTGGGTTTTTGCCGTGCCAAGCCACGGTTTTACTGGTGTTGTTCGGTCTTACTGGTCTGAACAGTCGGTCCGTGTTTCGCACTCTGATAGCGCATCGTCGGCCATTACCGAACCCCGGTGGGGCACGACTTGCCGGGCGCCGCGAATAGCTTTAAAACTAGCCGCTCATTCGCCTGGTTCGTCCGAAAACCATGAATTCGATCTCCCGAGCTGTACCTGAAGTGGCGCTGCAAGCCATCCGCAAACTGATCGCCGAACAAGGTTTCGGGCCGGGGGATGCCTTGCCTTCGCAGCGGGATCTGGCGGTGCAATTGGGGGTCAGTCGGGCGTCATTGCGCGAGGCATTGTCGTCGCTGAGTGCATTGGGCGTGATCAGCATTCAGCCGGGCAAAGGCGTTTTCGTGCAGGCGCCGGTGGACTTGCCTCGCCAGGATGCGGCGCTGAGCTGGCCGTTCGCGGCACAGGCATCACCGCTGGATATCTTCCAGTTGCGCTATGCCCTGGAAGGTTTTGCCGCCGGGCTGGCCGCCGTGACGTTGAGCACCGATGAGCTCGATGCTTTGGAGGACAACGTCGCTGCGATGCGCAATGAACTGAAGGTGGGTGACTTCGAGTCGGCGGCGCGCCTGGACTTCGAGTTTCACCGGCGCATCCTGCTGGCCAGCGGTAATCAGGCGATGTTGAGCATCCTGACGGCCAGCGCCGACATTTTCCTGGAGAGCCAGAAGCTACCGTTCATCCGGGCCGAACGGGCCATGGAAACCTGGCACGAGCACCGCAAAATCCTCCGTGCACTGGCCCGGCGTTCGTCCGGCGCGGCGCAGAAGGCCATGCACGAACATGTGCGCAACGCTGCCCTGCGCACCGGAATTGCCTTCGTCGCTCCCGCCACATCCTGACTTGAGCTATACCCAAACTCATGCACCACCATAGTGAGACTCAATCATCTGCACCTTCCTGAACGAGGGAAGGGCGGCTATGATGGGCCACGTTTTTTTGCTTACAACCTGGAGACTTCCATGAGCAGCGATCTTATCAAACACGTTAGCGACGCTAGCTTCGAGGCCGACGTACTCAAGGCCGAAGGCGCTGTACTGGTCGACTACTGGGCTGAGTGGTGCGGCCCTTGCAAAATGATCGCTCCTGTTCTGGACGAGATTGCTGAAACCTACAAAGGCAAGCTGACCGTTGCCAAACTGAACATCGACGAAAACCAGGAAACCCCGGCCAAGCATGGCGTGCGTGGTATCCCGACCCTGATGCTGTTCAAGAACGGCAACGTTGAAGCGACCAAGGTCGGCGCACTGTCGAAGTCGCAACTGGCTGCTTTCCTCGACGCCAACATCTAAGCGTCGTTTGTAAAGTGTCCGAAAAAAGGCCCCGCATATTGCGGGGCTTTTTCGTTATTGAGGGCTAGACGCTCCGAAACTCAGGTGTTACATTCGGCCCCGCACTGGTTTCTCCACTGCCCCCTGCTAGCCGTCGCCGACGCACTCCTTTTCGAATAAGTACGCGATCCTGTCGCCTTCTCCGCGGCGCGGCCTCATTAAGCCAAAAGCTTAATTTCCCCCCCTCCATAAATGATTACGTCATTCCTATATGAATCTGACTGAACTCAAGCAAAAGCCGATTACCGAACTGCTCGAATTGGCCGAACAGATGGGCATAGAAAATATGGCCCGTTCGCGCAAGCAGGACGTGATTTTCTCCCTGCTCAAGAAGCACGCTAAAAGCGGCGAGGAAATCTCCGGTGATGGCGTGCTGGAGATTCTCCAGGACGGCTTCGGCTTCCTGCGCTCCGCTGACGCTTCCTATCTCGCCGGCCCGGACGATATCTACGTCTCGCCGAGCCAGATCCGCCGTTTCAACTTGCGCACCGGTGACACCATCGTTGGCAAGATCCGCCCTCCAAAGGAAGGCGAGCGTTATTTCGCGCTGCTCAAGGTCGACACGATCAACTACGATCGTCCCGAGAACGCGAAAAACAAGATTCTCTTCGAGAACCTGACCCCGCTGTTCCCGACTGTGCGCATGAAGATGGAAGCCGGCAACGGTTCCACCGAAGACTTGACCGGTCGTGTCATCGACCTGTGCGCCCCGATCGGTAAAGGCCAGCGCGGTCTGATCGTTGCACCGCCGAAAGCCGGTAAAACGATCATGCTGCAGAACATCGCGGCGAACATCGCACGTAACAACCCTGAAGTTCATCTGATCGTATTGCTGATCGACGAGCGTCCGGAAGAAGTAACCGAAATGCAGCGCACCGTGCGCGGCGAAGTGGTTGCCTCGACGTTCGACGAGCCGCCAACCCGCCACGTGCAGGTTGCCGAAATGGTGATCGAGAAGGCCAAGCGCCTGGTCGAACACAAAAAAGACGTGGTGATCCTGCTCGACTCCATCACCCGTCTGGCTCGCGCCTACAACACCGTGATCCCGAGCTCCGGCAAAGTGCTCACCGGTGGTGTCGATGCTCACGCCCTGGAGAAACCGAAACGTTTCTTCGGCGCCGCGCGGAACATCGAAGAAGGCGGTTCGCTGACCATCATCGCCACCGCGCTGGTTGAAACCGGCTCGAAGATGGACGAAGTGATCTACGAAGAATTCAAAGGCACGGGCAACATGGAACTGCCGCTGGATCGTCGTATCGCTGAAAAACGCGTCTTCCCGGCCATCAACATCAACCGTTCCGGCACCCGCCGCGAAGAGTTGCTGACGGCCGACGACGAGTTGCAGCGCATGTGGATCCTGCGCAAGTTGCTGCACCCGATGGACGAGATCGCTGCCATCGAGTTCCTGGTCGACAAGCTGAAAACGACCAAGACCAACGATGAGTTCTTCCTGTCGATGAAACGCAAGTAAGTCGATAGACCAGCAAAAGCCGGGGAAACCCGGCTTTTTGCTATCTGATTTTTGATGAACGGCACTTCGTTGTTCTGAACAGAGGGGTTCGGCGCTAAACTGCCAGCCCCCGAACGCCACGGCCAACACGAGGCTCACGCATGCAGTATCGCGACTTGCGCGACTTTATCAGCGGCCTGGAACAGCGCGGCGAACTCAAGCGCATCCAGGTTCCGGTGTCCCCGGTGCTCGAAATGACCGAGGTCTGTGACCGCACCTTGCGTGCCAAAGGTCCGGCCCTGCTTTTCGAGAACCCGACGGGCTATGACATTCCCGTCCTCGGCAATCTGTTCGGCACCCCCGAGCGTGTTGCGCTGGGCATGGGCGCAGAAGCGGTGAGCGAACTGCGCGAGATCGGCAAGCTGCTGGCGTTCCTCAAGGAACCCGAGCCGCCGAAAGGCCTGAAGGACGCTTGGTCGAAGCTGCCGATCTTCCGCAAGATCATCTCCATGGCACCCAAAGTCGTCAAAGACGCGGTGTGCCAGGAAGTGGTCATCGAGGGCGACGACGTCGACCTCGCGATGCTGCCGGTGCAGACTTGCTGGCCGGGCGACGTCGGCCCGCTGATCACCTGGGGCCTGACCGTCACCAAAGGCCCGAACAAGGACCGGCAGAACCTCGGCATCTACCGTCAGCAAGTGATCGGCCGCAACAAGGTCATCATGCGCTGGCTCAGCCACCGTGGCGGCGCGCTGGATTACCGCGAGTGGTGCGAGAAGCATCCGGGTCAGCCGTTCCCGGTGTCCGTAGCGCTCGGCGCTGACCCGGCGACCATCCTCGGCGCTGTGACGCCGGTACCGGACAGCCTTTCCGAATACGCTTTTGCCGGTTTGCTGCGCGGTAATCGCACCGAACTGGTGAAGTGCCGTGGCAACGACCTGCAAGTGCCGGCCACCGCCGAGATCATCCTTGAAGGCGTGATCCATCCGGGCGAAATGGCCGACGAAGGTCCGTACGGCGACCACACCGGTTATTACAACGAAGTCGACAGCTTCCCGGTGTTCACCGTCGAGCGCATTACCCACCGGATCAAACCGATCTACCACAGCACCTACACCGGTCGTCCGCCGGATGAGCCGGCGATTCTCGGTGTCGCGCTGAACGAAGTGTTCGTGCCGATCCTGCAGAAGCAGTTCCCGGAAATCACCGACTTCTACCTGCCGCCTGAAGGCTGCTCGTACCGCATGGCCATCGTGACCATGAAGAAGTCGTATCCCGGCCATGCCAAGCGGGTAATGCTCGGTGTCTGGTCGTTTTTGCGACAGTTCATGTACACCAAGTTCGTTATCGTCACTGACGACGATATCAACGCACGGGACTGGAACGACGTGATCTGGGCCATCACCACGCGCATGGACCCCAAGCGCGACACGGTGATGATCGACAACACGCCGATCGACTACCTCGATTTCGCCTCGCCGGTGTCCGGCCTGGGTTCGAAAATGGGGCTCGATGCCACGCATAAATGGCCCGGCGAAACCACACGCGAGTGGGGCCGGGTAATCGTCAAGGATGAAGCCGTCACCCAACGGATCGATGCCATCTGGAATCAGTTAGGAATAGATTGATGCGTGTAACTTTGCAGCCCTCCGGAGCAGTGCTAGAGATACTGCCCGGCGAGCGGATTCTCGATGGCGCACGCCGCCTGGGCTATGAATGCCCGCAAAGCTGTCGCAACGGCAATTGCCATGTGTGCGCCGCGCTGCTGGTGGAAGGACGAGTCGAGCAGGCCGGTGGTGTGCGCGACCATGGCGAGTTCTACACTTGCATAGCAGAGCCGCTGGAAGACTGCATTGTGCTGTGGGATGGCGTGCTCGCGCTGGGAGAATTGCCGGTGCGCAGCGTCTCGTGTCAGGTCATTGAGTGCAAGGATGTCGGCGGCGATACCTGGCGCGTGAGCTTTCGCGCGCCGGCCGGTAAGCCACCGCGTTATCACGCTGGTCAGTATTTGATGATCGAGCGTGAGAACGGCGAAAAATCCGCATTTTCCCTGGCCTCGGCACCGCATGCGGGGCGTGATCTGCAAATTCACGTACTGGCGCGCGAAAGCAGTGCGCTGAGCCTGATCGAGCAACTGCAACGCAATCCGATGGTGCGGATCGAAATGCCCTTCGGCGATACCCATCTGGCAGAGTTGCCGGACGGTCCGCTGGTGCTGATCGCTGCGGGCACCGGCATGGGCCAGATCCATAGCCTGATCGAACATTGCCGGGCGTCGGGCTTCAAGCATCCGGTACACCTGTACTGGGGCGTGCGCCGCCCTGAAGACTTTTATGAGATCGAGCATTGGGACGAATGGCAGAAACTGCCGAATCTGTTCCTGCATAAAGTCGTCAGCGATCAATGTGGCTGGAAGGGGCGCTGCGGGATGTTGCATGAGGCGGTGTGCGAGGATTTTCCGGATCTGAAAGCGCTGCATGTATACGCCAGCGGCTCACCGGCGATGGTCTACGGGACGCTGGACGCGTTGGTCAACGCCGGGATGGATGCTCATCAGATGCGTGCCGATGTGTTTGCCTACGCACCCAGAGGATGACGCTTCCCCTGTAGGAGCGAGCCTGCTCGCGATGGCGGTCAACGATAACGCGCTGCAGCAGCATGAACGCGTTGTCCCTGCCTCCATCGCGAGCAGGCTCGCTCCTACATATAACTTCATATATAGCCGATCGGTATTTATAGATTTATATAAATACCGGTAGGTTATATCGCATCCAGGCAATTAATTAAGGACTGTGCCGTGGCACTTAAATTGCCTTAAAACATATGTGCCTTATTGTTACAGCGGTGCGTTCTATTAAGTAATTCATCACCCGCGGGGAGCTGAACGCTATTCGCCATGAGCGCCATTGAATCTGCTTTTATGAATCTGGCTTACCCTCCGCGGCTCGATCTGGGGCCGCAGCTGACGCACGAACAATTGCTCAGCTCGATGCAGTCGACCATGGCGCGCCACAAGGGTGGGCCGGTCTGGCTGTTCGCTTACGGCTCGCTGATCTGGCGCCCTGAGTGCGCGGCGGTTGAACGGGTTCGCGGCCGGGTGCATGGCTACCATCGCGGTTTGTACCTGTGGTCCCACGAACATCGCGGCACGCCGGAAGTACCGGGGCTGGTGTTTGGCCTGGATCGTGGCGGCTCTTGCAGCGGCTTCGCTTATCGCTTGCCGGAAGAACAACTCGAAGCGTCGCTGTATGCCTTGTGGCAGCGCGAAATGCCATTCCCTTCTTATCGCCCACACTGGTTGAACTGCCGTCTCGAAGATGGCAATCAGGTTCAGGCATTGGGATTCGTGTTGGAGCGACACCTGCCCAGCTATGCCGGCAACCTGCCGGATCATGTGCTGAGCCACGTGTTCGAAAACGCTTGCGGGCGTTACGGCACCACTCGCGATTATGTCGAGCAGACCGCCAACGCCCTGCGTAGCCACGCCATGCCAGACCGGAATCTGGAGGCGCGGCTCAAGCGCTGCAAATCAAAGGTCGATCAGGCGATGGCTTCGCGAGTCTGACTGGCGACCTGCTTGTGCCACAAGGTTGGCGCAAGGAAGGCCATTGCCAACAGGCACGCGCCGATCAGCAAGACGAAACCGCCGTCCCAGCCGAAATGGTCCACGGTGTAGCCCATGGCTGCACTGGCCGCGACTGAACCACCCAGGTAACCGAACAGACCCGTGAAGCCCGCTGCCGTACCGGCGGCTTTCTTCGGCGCCAGTTCCAGCGCTTGCAAACCGATCAGCATCACCGGGCCGTAGATCAGGAAACCAATCGAGATCAGCGCGATCATGTCGACCGTCGGGTTGCCGGCCGGGTTGAGCCAGTAAACCAGCGTCGCCACGGTCACCAGCGCCATGAACACCATGCCGGTCAGGCCACGGTTGCCACGGAAGATCTTGTCCGACATCCAGCCGCACAGAAGCGTCCCGGGAATACCTGCCCACTCGTAAAGGAAATAGGCCCACGAGGTTTTATCCACGCTGAAACCTTTGGCTTCCTTGAGGTAGGTCGGTGCCCAGTCCAGCACGCCGTAACGCAGCAGGTAGACAAAGACGTTAGCCATGGCGATGTACCAGAGCATTTTGTTGCGCAGCACGTATTTGACGAAGATTTCCTTGGCGCTGAATTCTTCTTCGTGACTGGCGTCGTAGCCTTCCGGGTAGTCGTTCTTGTACTTCTCGATCGGCGGCAGGCCAACCGATTGCGGCGTGTCGCGCATGGTGGCGAAGGCAAACACCGCCACGGCCATGGCCACTGCCGCAGGCACGTAAAACGCCGCGTGCCAGTCATTGAACAGGCCCATGCCGAGCAGGAACAGCGGGCCGATCAAACCACCGCCCACGTTGTGCGCCACGTTCCACAGGGACACCACGCCCCCGCGCTCCTTCTGCGACCACCAGTGGACCATGGTCCGGCCACTCGGCGGCCAACCCATGCCCTGCGCCCATCCATTGATAAACAGCAGGATGAACATGATGGTCACGCTGGACGTCGCCCAGGGCGCAAAACCGAAAATGAACATCACGCCAGCCGAAACCAGCAAGCCGAACGGCAGGAAGAAGCGTGGGTTGGAACGGTCGGAAACAATGCCCATCAGGAACTTGGACAAGCCGTAGGCGATAGCAATCGCCGACAACGCCAGGCCCAGCTCACCGCGGGTATAGCCCTCTTCGATCAGATAGGGCATGGCCAGGGAGAAGTTTTTGCGCAGCAGGTAGTAACCCGCATAGCCGATGAATATGCCGGCGAAGATCTGCCAGCGATGCCGTCGGTAGGCGCTGTCTATTTTTTCTTCAGGCAATGGAGCCTGATGTGCGGCAGGACGAAAGAAAGCAAACATTCAAGAGCTCCAGATTTCTTGTTTTGACTGCGGATGCGAATGTTACAGTTTCGTTACCGAAAATAGCACTGGTTCACATCGACCAAACAGCGGAAATGTTGGAGATTGCATGTTCTTTTACGAACATGTCGCTCAGGTATAAGTGAAGGGCGCTGTGGGAATTGTTACCTCGCAACCTTTTATGACGCAGCGATGCCCGGCGTAGGGCAGGGCTTTGGGAAATGTCCTGCGCTTGAACAGGAAGCCATGGCGTTATGTAAACAATCACCGAGCCTTAACCTTTGTGCTGTTGCCAGATTTGGCTTTTCATTGGTGAAGGGGAGGGGTTATGCGGTGGTTTGTGTGGGCTTTTTTATTTGTGGTTTCCAGCAGCGTCAGCGCTGAGGCGATGCTCCTGATCCCTGGGGACAATCCAAAGCCGAAGTACCCAAAAACACTTTCTCGGGCCGGTATCACGGGGGATGTTCGGATCAGTTTTACCGTTCACGCCAATGGATCAGTTAGCAAGGTGATGGCGGCTCCGGGCAAAGCTCACGCTGAACTGGTAGACGCATCACTCGCAGCGGTGAGTCGGTGGCGATTCAAATCATGGGGTATCACCAGTGACAGGCCGCCAGAGATCGAAGTTGTTGTGCCAATGTCTTTCAGGTTGGACAGCGATATACCCATCCATGCCAACGAAGAATTGAAGCAGTTGACTTGCGGTGAGCTTGCCAAGGCAGCACTGCAGATTGAAGATTACTCGTGGGTGGACATGCCGGTGTTCAACTGGACCCGCAGCTATCTGACCCACTCCCTTTCGCCGACGCAGTTGCCAGAGGAGAAGCGTCTGGCGCTCATCGCCAAGCTCAACAAGAACGTGCCTTCTATTGTGAGGCGTTGTAATACGCATCAAGCGACGCGGTACGTGCATTTTCTTCCGGAGGAAATTCGTGAGTTGCTTTGACGAAAAGTTTGGAGCGCTGTCTTTCTGCTGGTCATGTAATCGAAAAGGCCAGAACAACCTCATCAGTTGTCCTGGCCTTTTTGTATCCTGCGGCGACTCAGCGAACCTGCACCACCACTTTCCCGACCGCCTTGCGCTGGCCAAGATCATTGATCGCCTGCGCCGCGTTGCTCAGCGGGTACACCTGCGACACCAGGGGCTTCAACTTGCCCTCGGCGAACCAGCCAAACAATTGCTGGAAGTTTGCCGCGTTGTCCTGCGGTTGGCGCTGGGCGAAGGAGCCCCAGAACACGCCGACCACCGCTGCACCCTTGAGCAGTGCGAGGTTCACCGGCAATTCCGGAATGCGGCCGCTGGCAAAACCGACCACCAGCAATCGGCCGTTCCAGGCGATGGCGCGGATGGCCTGGTCGAACAGGTCGCCGCCGACCGGGTCGTAGATCACGTCCGCACCCTGGCCATCGGTCAGGCGTTTGATTTCGTCCTTGAGGCTGGTTTCGGTGTAGTTGATCAGTTCATCGGCGCCGGCAGCCTTGGCCACGGCCAGTTTTTCGGCACTGCTGGCGGCAGCAATCACGCGGGCGCCCATGGCTTTGCCGATTTCCACGGCGGCCAGGCCGACACCGCCAGAAGCACCGAGCACCAGCAGGGTTTCACCCGGTTGCAGGTTGCCGCGTTGCTTGAGCGCGTGCATTGAAGTGCCGTAAGTCATGCTGAATGCGGCAGCGGTGTTGAAGTCCATGGAGGCCGGGATCGGCAGCACGTTGTAGCCTGGCACCGCGACCTGTTCGGCGAAGCTGCCCCAGCCGGTCAGCGCCATGACCCGATCGCCGACTTTCAGGTGGCTGACTTTTTCGCCCACTGCGCTGACCACGCCAGCCGCTTCGCCGCCCGGCGAAAACGGGAAGGGCGGCTTGAACTGGTATTTGCCCTCGATGATCAGCGTGTCCGGGAAATTCACCCCGGCGGCGTGCACGTCCAGCAGGATTTCATTCTTCTTCGCGACAGGACTGGCGACGTCTTCCAGCACCAGCGATTCGGCAGGGCCGAAGGCTTTGCACAGCACGGCTTTCATCAGGGCTATTCCTTTGGGAGTGATGGCCGATAAGTGTAGGTGTGTGAGTCGACGGGTCAACGAGCATGCCCCGCCCTGATAGTCAGCCATAAGCTTGTGCTTGCGCGGCGGGTCGTTATGCTAGGCCGCAAACCGGATAAGGAGCGAATTGTGAAAGCGTGGATCATGTTGTTGCTGGCCCTGTCTCTGCCTGTGGCAGCAGTGGCTGAAGAAGCCGCCAAAGAAGGTGAAGCCCCGAAAGTCAGCTACCTCACCCTGAGCCCGCCATTCGTGGGCAACTACGGGTTGGATGGCACGGCGAAGTTGAAGGTCTTCAAGGCTGACGTGGCGTTGCGGGTCACTGGTGATGAGGCGGCCAAACAGGTGAAGGCCAATGAACCGTTGATTCGCAATCAACTGGTGGCGTTGTTCACCCAGCAAACCACCGAGGCGATGAACAGCATCGAGGGGAAGGAAAAGCTGCGTCAGGAAGCGTTGAAGCAGACCCAACAGATCATGAACGATGAAACCGGCAAACCGGTGGTTGAGGATTTGTTGTTCAACAACCTGATTATCCAGTAATGCTGGATTTGTAGGAGCCGGCTTGCTGGCGATAGCGCCCTAAAAAACGCCATCGCCAGCAAGCCTGGCTCCTACAAAGTACACACCCTGAAGCCGCTATCGCCAGCAAGCCGGCTCCTACAAAAAGCGTGTCAGCGCAACGCAATCACCGCCGCCCACTGCTCGGCCGTCACCGGCATCACCGACAACCGCGAACCCTTCTGCACCAGCGGCATCTCCGCCAACGCCGTCTGCTGCTTCAAATAATCCAGCTTCAACACCCTGGAAAACGTCTCCACATGCGCGACATCAATCGCGCTCCAGGCGTTTTTCTCGGCGCTGGCCTTCGGGTCGTAATAATGACTCTCCGGCTCCAGTGCCGTCGGGTCCGGATACGCCGCTTCGACAATCTTCCCGATCCCGGCAATCCCGGGCTCCGGGCAGCTGGAGTGATAGAAGAAGAACTCGTCGCCGACCGCCATCGCACGCAAAAAGTTACGCGCCTGATAGTTGCGAACCCCATCCCAGCGCGCTTTGCCGAGCTTCTCCAGGCCTTTGATCGAGAGCTCGTCGGGCTCGGATTTCATCAGCCAATAGGCCATGGTTTTTGCTCCTTGCGAGTCAGGTGGACAAGTTGTCGGGCGATTTTATGACAAACCGACGGTCGGTTGACGCCAGCGTTTGCGTGTCGGTTCACGTTGTCGCAAAATGCCGGCCTTCTAAGCTTGACGCTGCTGCACGGCCTACACCTACAACGGAAACCGCTGCTGTCATCGTATTGATGTGCCTTTGGGGGGCAATCGATGAAACGCAAACCGGATTTACTATGGATTTTGGTTATTTTGTTCGGCCTTGGCGTCGTGACCACTGGCTATGCCCAAAGCTTGTGGAGCAACAAGACCGATGCGCCGATTGAAATCGCGCAGCAACAACAGCCGTCAGCCTTCAAGCGCTGAACCTGTCTTTTCGACGCCGCTGATTCGAGTGGCGTCTAGTCTGCGAAATACCACGCCTTGTCTGTAACCGTTCCTTGCAACGGCACATCCCAGCTCGCCTGAGCCAGTCTTCCGACCTTCTGACATTCATGGGCCAGCCCCAATAGCGTCGGCTTGCGCCAGCTTTTCCGCCGCGCCAGATACGCCAGGCTCCGGTCGTAGAAACCACCGCCCATGCCGAGTCGGCCACCGACATCGTCGAATCCCACGAGCGGCAACAGCACCAGATCGAGCGCCCAGACTTTGCGTTGTCGGGCGAGGTTGTGTCTGGGTTCGAGAATACGGAAGCGATTGGGTTGGAGCTTTTCGCCGGGGCGAATCCGCTGGAACACCATTTTGGTTCGCGGCCAGGCACTGAGCACCGGCAGGTAAGTCGCCTTGCCCCGACGTTGTGCGGCACGCAGCAACAGGCGCGGATCGATTTCACCGTCGGTGGGTAAATAGAGCGAGATATGTTTGGCGCGGCGAAACAACGGCTGCTGGGCCAATTGCTTGTACAGCCCGCGAGCGGCCTGGCGCTGCTGACTGGCTGTCAGTGCGCGGCGGGCCTTGCGCAGCATGCGTCGAAGTTGCGGGCGGGGCAGCAGCGCAGGTTCGGTCATGGATTCGGGCTTCGGCAGTGCGGGTACACAAAGCGTACCCGTAAAAAAGCCGATGCCGGTATTTAAACCGGCATCGGACTGGAATCAGGCTCCCCGGATGAACCGCTGCTGACTTAGCCCTTGAACCCGAAAGTTCAAGGTGGAAGATGCAGTAGGCTTTAAGGCTTTCCGTCTAGCGGACATGCACACCAGCCCAACGTGCAGCCTCCAGGGTAGTGCGAATCGGCTCAGGGACGTGGTCAACTGGCAAGCACCCCAGGGAGTGTTGCGAGTATAACCCAAGCGGTCGGACGAATCAGCCCTTGGTGACGTCTGGATCGGTGGCGAGCACCAGATCGACGCGATCCAGCAGGTCGCGCACCTGCTCGCGGGTCGAGCCGCTGACCTGTACATCCGGCCGTTCTTCCTTGTGCAGAAGGTCGTGCGTGATGTTCAGCGCAGCCATCACGGCGATGCGATCTGCGCCGATGACTTTGCCGCTGCTGCGGATCTCGCGCATCTTGCCGTCCAGGTAACGGGCGGCGCTCACCAGGTTGCTGCGCTCTTCCTGGGGGCAAATGATCGAATATTCTTTGTCGAGGATCTGCACGGTGACGCTATTGCTTGAACTCATGAGTCTTGCTCCAGGGCCTTGAGGCGCGAAATCATCGATTCGACCTTACGCCGGGCGATTTCGTTCTTTTCAATGAGGTGAGCGCGTTCCTCGCGCCAGGTTTTTTCCTGAGCTAGTAGGAGTCCGTTTTGACTCTTAAGTTGCTCGACCCGATCAATTAGCAGTTCGAGTCTGGCCATCAGCGCTTGCAGGTCGGTGTCTTCCATTGTGTCCACTGAAATGTCTGATGGGTGTTGAACCGTAGGAGCGAGCTTGCTCGCGATGGTCGCCAACGATAACGCTGGGTCCCTGACACCCAGCGGCGTTCTCGGGTTCATCGCGAGCAAGCTCGCTCCTACAGGGGTAGTCGATGTAGGATACAAGGCCTTCATTCTAGACATAGCGCCGTCTGGCGCCTAGCTGCCCATGCCCATTCAGAATTCTCCGTACCAAGCCTTCGCCACCCTGCTGACTTCCAGCGGTCACAACGTCTCGCCTGCCGAACTGCATGGCCTGCTGCTCGGCCGCAGTTGCGCCGGCGCCGGTTTCAATGCAGAAGAGTGGCTGATCGATGCCGCCGAGCTGCTCGAAGGCGAGCCGCAAGACAACGTTCGCAATGCCTTGATCGGCCTGCAAGAGATGGTCAAGGGCGAACTCACCGGCGACGACGTGACCGTCGTTCTGCTGCTGCCGACCGATGACGCGCCGCTGGCTGACCGTGCCGCCGCACTGGGCCAATGGTGCCAGGGTTTCCTCAGCGGTTTCGGCCTGAACTGCCGCGACAGCAGCATGCTCAGCACCGAGGCCACCGAAGTGTTGCAGGATCTGGCGGCGATTTCCCAGGTGCAAGACGCGCTGGAAGAGTCCGACGACGGCGAAAGCGACTACATGGAAGTCATGGAGTACCTGCGTGTCGCGCCGCTGCTGCTGTTCTCCGAAACCCGTAAGCCAGACGCGCCGGCTGCCGCCAAACCGTCGTTGCATTAATCGCGAGCCAGGAAAAGCCATCTGCCCATGATTCATATCCCGAAATCGGAATACAGCCGTCGCCGCAAGGCCTTGATGGCGCAGATGGAACCCAACAGCATCGCTATTCTGCCCGCCGCCGCGGTCGCCATCCGCAACCGCGACGTCGAGCATGTTTACCGCCAGGACAGCGACTTCCAGTACCTCAGCGGTTTCCCCGAGCCTCAAGCCGTTATCGTGCTGATGCCGGGTCGTGAGCATGGCGAATACCTGCTGTTTTGCCGTGAGCGCAACGCCGAGCGAGAACTCTGGGACGGCCTGCGCGCCGGTCAGGAAGGCGCGATCCGCGACTTCGGTGCCGACGACGCTTTCCCCATCACTGACATCGACGACATCCTGCCGGGCCTGATCGAAGGGCGCGACCGGGTGTATTCGGCCATGGGCAGCAACCCGGAATTCGATCGCCACCTGATGGAATGGATCAACGTGATCCGCTCCAAGGCGCACCTCGGCGCGCAGCCGCCGAACGAATACGTTGCGCTGGATCATCTGTTGCACGACATGCGCCTGTATAAATCGGCGGCAGAAGTGAAGGTGATGCGTGAAGCCGCGCGGATTTCCGCTCAGGCGCATATTCGTGCGATGCAGGCCAGCCGGGCCGGGTTGCATGAGTACAGCCTTGAAGCCGAGCTTGATTACGAGTTCCGCAAGGGCGGGGCGAAGATGCCGGCGTATGGTTCGATCGTCGCGGCGGGGCGCAACAGCTGCATCCTGCATTACCAGCAGAATGACGCGGTGCTCAAGGACGGCGATCTGGTACTGATCGACGCCGGTTGCGAGATCGACTGCTACGCCAGCGACATCACGCGCACCTGGCCGGTCAACGGCAAGTATTCAGCGGAACAGAAGGCGATCTACGAGTTGGTGCTGGCTTCACAGGAAGCAGCCTTTGCCGAAATCGCCCCGAACAAACACTGGAATCAGGCGCACGAAGCCACGGTCCGGGTGATTACCACCGGTCTTGTGAAGTTGGGCCTGTTGCAGGGCAACGTCGACGAACTGATCGCCAGCGAAGCCTATAAAGCGTTTTACATGCACCGCGCCGGCCACTGGCTGGGCATGGATGTGCATGACGTCGGCGAGTACAAGGTCGGCGGCGAATGGCGCGTGCTGGAAGTCGGCATGGCGCTGACCGTGGAACCGGGGATCTACATCGCCCCGGACAACCAGAACGTAGCGAAGAAATGGCGCGGCATTGGCGTGCGCATCGAGGACGACGTCGTGGTCACCAAAACCGGCTGTGAAATCCTGACCAATGGCGTACCGAAAACGGTCGCCGAGATTGAAGCCTTGATGGCGCAAGCGCGGACAAAAGCAGCATGAGTCGAGTCAATCTGGCAATTATCGGTGGCGGCCTGGTCGGTGCCAGCCTGGCGTTGGCCTTGCAGGCCGGAGCCAAGGCGCGCGGCTGGAAGATCGTGCTGATCGAACCGTTTGCCCCCGGCCACACCTACCAACCGAGCTACGACGCCCGTTCTTCGGCGTTGTCCTACGGTGCCAAACAGATTTATCAACGGTTGGGCGTGTGGCAGGAAATCTCCCGCCGTGCCGAGCCGATCAAGCAGATTCACGTTTCCGACCGTGGCCGTTTCTCCACCGCGCGCTTGTCGGCGATGGAAGAGGGCGTGCCGGCGCTGGGTTATGTGGTGGAAAACGCCTGGCTCGGCCAATGCCTCTGGCAAGGTCTGGACAAGGACGTGGTCACCTGGCGCTGCCCGGCGGAAGTCACGCGCATGGAACCGCTGACCGACGGCTATCGCCTGACCCTCAGCGACGAAACGATGCTGGAGTGCGACCTCGCAGTGCTCGCTGATGGCGGTCGTTCCGGCCTGCGCGAGCAATTGGGGATCGGCATCAAAAAGCGCCCGTACAACCAGAGCGCGCTGATCGCCAACATCACCCCGAGCGAAGCGCACAACGGCATGGCGTTCGAGCGTTTCACCGACGACGGTCCGATGGCGTTGTTGCCGTTGCCGGAAAATCGTTGCGCATTGGTCTGGACCCGTCTGGGCATGGACGCGCAACGGCTTGCGGCCCTGGATGAACGCAGTTTCCTCAGCGAATTGCAGGGCGTGTTCGGTTACCGCCTCGGCACGTTGAAACAGGTCGGCGCACGGCATCTTTATCCGTTGACGCTGATCGAAGCCGAAGAGCAGGTGCGTCCGCATCTGGCGATCCTCGGCAATGCCGCTCACAGCCTGCACCCCATTGCCGGCCAGGGTTTCAACCTGTCGCTGCGTGATGCGCAAGCGTTGGCGGATGCGCTGCTGGCGAGCGAGACCTCGCTCGGCGATTTCGCGACCTTGCAGGCTTACCGCGAACGCCAGCGGATGGATCAGAACCTGACCGTGGGCTTCTCCGATCAGGTCACGCGGTTGTTCGGCAGCACTCAACCGCTGGTTTCGCTGGGCCGTAACATCGGCCTGCTCGGCCTCGATCTGCTGCCGCCGGCCAAGCGCTGGTTCGCCCGACAGGCCATGGGCCTGGGTACGCGTCCCGATGCGTAAGTGGCTGACGAGCAGGTTCGGCAAAGCGCGGTTGATGCGTTGGATCATGACCTTCTACCCGCCGTACCTGGGCGCCGGGGTTCGCGTGCGGCACATCAGCGATGATTTTCGGGACATCACGGTGTCCATGGGCCTGGGCAGGTACAACCGCAATTACGTCGGTACGCAGTTCGGTGGCAGCCTGTATTCGATGGTCGATCCGTTCTACATGCTGATGCTGATGGAAAACCTCGGGCGCAATTACATCGTCTGGGACAAAACGGCAGACATCGATTTCATCTCGCCGGGCAAAGGCCCGGTGTTCGCCAACTTCAGGGTCGACGAGACCTTGCTCGACGAGGTCCGCCGGCAAACGGCGAACGGCGAAAAATACCTGCCGCAATTGCAGGTCGATATCCACGACGGCGCCGGCACCTTGGTGGCGCGGGTCCAGAAAACCCTTTACGTGCGGCTCAAGCCGCAAGCGAGACAGGCTTAAAGCATGGACATGCGCGCAGATCTGCTGATTGTCGGGGCCGGAATGGTCGGCAGCGCCCTGGCGCTGGCGTTACAGGACAGCGGGCTGGAAGTCCTGCTGCTGGACGGCAGCCCGATGAGCGTCAAACCCTTCGACGGGCAAGCGCCGTTCGAACCGCGCGTGAGCGCGTTGTCGGCGGCCAGCCAGCGGATTCTTGAACGCCTCGGCGTGTGGGACGGCATCGCCAGCCGGCGCAGCAGCCCGTACACCGACATGCATGTCTGGGACGGCAGCGGCACCGGGCAGATCCACTTTTCCGCCGCCAGCGTGCATGCCGACGTGCTCGGGCATATCGTCGAGAATCGGGTGGTTCAGGACGCCTTGCTCGACCGTTTGCACGACTGCGACCTCGGGATGCTGGCCAATGCGCGCCTGGAGCAGATGCGCCGCTCCGGCGATGACTGGCTGCTGACGCTCGCCGATGGCCGCACCTTGCGTGCGCCGCTGGTGATTGCGGCGGATGGCGCCAACTCGGCGGTTCGGCGCCTGGCCGGGGTGGCCACGCGCGAGTGGGATTATCTGCACCATGCGATCGTGACCAGTGTGCGCAGCACCAAGCCTCATCAAATGACGGCCTGGCAACGCTTCACCGACAACGGTCCCTTGGCGTTTCTGCCGCTGGAGCGCGACGGTCAGCAGGATTGGTGTTCGATCGTCTGGTCGACCACGCCGAGCGAAGCCGAACGGCTGATGGCGCTGGACGACACAGCGTTTTGCCTCGAACTGGAACGCGCCTTTGAAGGCCGGCTCGGCACGGTGCTGAGCGCCGACCCGCGTCTGTGCGTGCCGCTGCGTCAGCGTCACGCCAAGCGGTATGTGGCCGAAGGTCTGGCGCTGATCGGCGACGCGGCGCACACCATTCACCCGTTGGCCGGGCAGGGGGTGAACCTCGGTTTCCTGGATGCCGCGGTCCTGGCTGAAGTGCTGCTGCAAGCGGCCGAACGGGGCGAGCGGTTGGCGGATGCGAAAGTGCTGAGCCGTTACGAGCGTCGGCGCATGCCGCATAACCTGGCGTTGATGGCAGCGATGGAAGGCTTCGAGCGCTTGTTCCAGGCGGATCCGCTGCCGGTGCGCTGGTTGCGTAATACCGGTTTGAAGATCGTCGAGCAGATGCCGGAGGCCAAGGCGTTGTTTGTGCGTGAGGCGTTGGGGTTGACCGGGGATTTGCCGGCTCTGGCCAAGGCCTGACATGTTCGCTGGGGCTGATGGCCTCTTCGCGGGCAAGCCTCGCTCCTACAGGTTTCGAGTTGATCGCGACATTGGCGTACAACACAAAACCTGTAGGAGCGAGGCTTGCCCGCGAAGGCGTCGACACATCCGCTACACATCCCTAGCCATGCAACATCTGGTAACTCCTCCGCAAACTGTTCGATTGAGAAGGTAAATGTGAGTCCTTATCATTTGGTCTCACTTTTCGAATCGAGAGATCGCTCCCATGTTGGCACCGAAGCGTCTACTGACAGCACTCGCCCTGACCCTGATCGGCAGCACCGTCGCCCAGGCCGCTGACGAGGTGGTGGTTTACTCCTCGCGTATCGACGAGCTGATCAAGCCGGTGTTCGACGCCTACACCGCGAAAACCGGCGTACAGGTGAAGTTCATCACCGACAAGGAAGCCCCGCTGATGCAGCGCATCAAGGCCGAGGGCGAGAACGCCACCGCCGACCTGCTGCTGACCGTCGATGCCGGCAACCTGTGGCAAGCCGAGCAGATGGGCATCCTGCAACCTTTCACTTCGAAAACCATCGACGCCAACATCCCGCCGCAATACCGTGCGGCTTCTCATGCCTGGACCGGCCTGAGCCTGCGGGCGCGGACCATCGCGTACTCCACCGACCGGGTGAAACCGGGCGAGTTGACCACTTACGAAGGTCTGGCCGACAAAAACTGGGAAGGCCGCCTGTGCCTGCGTACGGCGAAGAAGGTCTACAACCAGTCACTGACCGCCACCATGATCGAAGTGAATGGCGCCGAGAAAACCGAGAAGATCCTCAAAGGCTGGGTCAACAACCTGTCCACCGACGTGTTCTCCGATGATGTCGCGGTATTGGAAGCAATCAACGCCGGCCAGTGCGACGTCGGCATCGTCAACACTTACTACTACGGCCGTCTGCACAAGCAGAAGCCTGACCTGGCGGTGAAGCTGTTCTGGCCGAATCAGGCTGATCGAGGCGTACACGTCAATCTTTCCGGCATTGGCCTGACCAAGCACGCGCCGCACCCGGAAGCGGCCAAGGCGCTGGTGGAGTGGATGACCACGCCTGAGGCGCAGAAGATCTTCGCTGATGTGAACCAGGAATTCCCGGCCAACCCTACGGTGGCGCCGTCCGCGGAAGTCGCCGCCTGGGGCAAGTTCGTCGCCGATACCTTGCCGGTGGAAGTCGCCGGCAAACGTCAGGCTGAAGCGATTCGCATGATGGATCGGGCTGGCTGGAACTGAGTCTGTCGATATACTGCGCCCCGCCTGTGTGCAGACACCGCTGACCCTGTAGGAGCGAGCCTGCTCGCGAAAAACGTCAACGATAACGCGGGGTGCCTGACGGTCCGCGGTGTTGTGACGTTCATCGCGAGCAGGCTCGCTCCTACAATGGCCTCTGTGTATCGTCCATCCGCTTGAGAGCTTGTCCTTGGCCCACCCCGCCCAACGCCGCTGGTATCCCCTGGTCTTCGCCATCGCTGCGCTGGTCTTGCTGCCCCTCAGCGTTCTGTTGCTCTCCTGGCAAACCATCGATCATCAAATCTGGTCCCACCTCTGGGACACGCAGATGCCGCGGCTGCTGGGCAACACGCTGACCCTGGTGCTTGGCGTCGGTGCCGGCGTAACGCTGCTGGGTGTCAGCCTCGCCTGGCTCACCAGCCTCTGCGAATTCCCCGGTCGGCGCTGGCTGGATTGGGCGTTGATGCTGCCGTTCGCGATTCCGGCCTACGTGTTGGCGTTCGTCTTCGTCGGATTGCTGGATTTTGCCGGTCCCGTTCAAACGTTGATGCGCGAATGGTTCGGCACGGGCCTGCGACTGCCGCGAGTCCGCTCGACCGGCGGCGTCATCCTTGTTCTGGTACTGGTCTTCTATCCCTACGTCTACCTGCTGGCGCGCACGGCGTTTCTCGCTCAAGGCAAAGGCCTGATGGAAGCGGCGCGAGTCCTGGGGCAATCGCCGTGGCAGGCGTTCTGGCGCGTCGCGTTGCCGATGGCACGCCCGGCCATCGGTGCGGGCGTGGCGTTGGCGCTGATGGAAACCCTGGCAGATTTCGGTGCGGTGTCGGTGTTCAACTTCGACACGTTCACGACGGCGATCTACAAAACCTGGTACGGCTTCTTCAGTCTTTCGACTGCTGCACAACTGGCCAGCCTGTTGCTGTTGGTGGTGATGGTCGTGCTGTACGGCGAGCGCCGCGCACGCGGGGCCAACCGCGCAAGCAATGAACGACCTCGGGTCAAAGCGTTGTATCACCTGCGCGGCTTCAAAGCGCTGGCAGCGATGAGCTGGTGCGGTCTGGTGTTTGCCTGCGCCTTCGTGATCCCGGTGCTGCAATTGGTGGTGTGGTTCTGGCAGCGCGGGCGTTTCGACCTGGATGAGCGTTACACCGGCCTGATCGTCCACACCTTGTATCTGGGCGGCATGGCGGCGCTGATTACTGTCAGCGTTGCGCTGGTGCTGGCATTTGCCCGGCGCCTGGCGCCGACCCGGGCGATCCGCTCCGGTGTCAGCCTGGCCAATCTCGGCTATGCGTTGCCGGGTTCGGTGTTGGCGGTGTCGATCATGTTGGCGTTCAGTTATCTGGATCGCGAGCTGGTGATTCCGCTGTCGGGATGGTTGGGTGGTGCCGGCAAGCCGTTGCTGTTGGGCAGCCTGTCGGCCTTGCTGCTGGCCTATCTGGTGCGATTCATCGCGGTGGCTTACGGGCCGCTGGAAAACAGCCTGGCGCGAATACGGCCATCTTTGCCCGAAGCGGCACGTAGCCTTGGGGTCGGTGGACCGCGACTGTTTTTCAAAGTGTATCTGCCGTTATTGCTGCCCGGCACATTGAGCGCTGCGTTGCTGGTGTTCGTCGACGTACTCAAGGAAATGCCCGCGACCCTGCTGATGCGCCCGTTTGGCTGGGATACGCTGGCGGTGCGCATCTTCGAAATGACCAGCGAGGGCGAGTGGGCGAGGGCGTCATTGCCGGCGCTGACCCTGGTTTTGGTCGGGCTGTTACCGGTCATCGGATTGATTCGACGTTCAGCGCATCGAAACACCTAGGTGTCAGTCCTACACCTTGAGGCTACAATGCGCGGCATTCGGTGCGGTCCGTCCTACAGACCCGGTTGCTGAAATCGGCTGAAAGCCTTCTATTTCAAGGCGTTCACTCCGTGCAGCACCGGCCCGCACCTTCGCCACGCCCGGAAGGAGAAACCCATGGGACAGCGTACGCCTCTGTATGACCTTCATCTCGCCCTCGGCGCGAAGATGGTCGATTTTGGCGGTTGGGATATGCCTCTGCATTATGGCTCGCAGGTCGAGGAACACCATCAGGTGCGCCGCGATTGCGGGGTTTTCGATGTATCCCACATGACCGTGATCGATGTCAGCGGCGGGCAGGCCAAGGCCTGGCTCCAGCATTTGCTGGCCAACGACGTCGAACGCCTGCACAGCCCCGGCCGTGCCTTGTACAGCACCATGCTCAATGAACGTGGCGGCATCGTCGACGACATGATCGTCTATCGCCTCGAGGACGGTTATCGCCTGGTGGTCAATGCCTCCACCCGCGATCAAGACCTGGCGTGGATGCAGGCGCACCTCGACGGCTTCGATGTGCAGCTCAACGAGCGCTCCGAGCTGGCGATGCTGGCCATTCAAGGCCCGCATGCCCGACACAAAATCTCCGAACTGGTCACCCAGTCTCGCGGCAACCTGATCCAGTTGCTCAAGCCGTTCGAAGGCCAGCCTGACGGTGACTGGTTCATCGCACGTACCGGCTACACCGGCGAAGACGGTCTGGAAATCATTTTGCCGGCCAGTCAGGCGCCAGGTTTCTTCAACGATCTGGTGGGTGCAGGCATCTCGCCGATTGGCCTTGGCGCACGGGATACGCTGCGTGTCGAAGCCGGCATGAACCTGTACGGTCAGGACATTCATCAAGATGTTTCGCCGCTGGCCTCGAACATGGCCTGGAGCATTGCCTGGGAGCCGGCCTCTCGCCAGTTCATCGGCCGCGTCGCTCTGGAAGCTGAACGGGCAGGCGGCGTACAGCACAAACTGGTGGGGCTGGTCCTTGAGGAACGTGGGGTTTTGCGCGCTCATCAAGTGGTCCGCATCGCCAATGTTGGCGAAGGAGAGATCACCAGTGGTAGTTTCTCTCCTACGCTTAGCAAGTCGATTGCACTGGCGCGCGTGCCAATGGCGACTGCCGACCGCGCAGAAGTGGAAATCCGTGGCAAGTGGTACCCGGTCCGAGTGGTCAAACCGACCTTCGTACGCCATGGCAAAACCTTGATTTAACCTTTTCTGGCGGGCAACGACCGCTGACAATTTTCTTGAGGACACAGAATATGAGCGATATCCCTGCCGACCTGCGTTTTGCCGAAAGTCACGAATGGGCCCGTCTGGAAGCCGATGGCACCGTCACTGTGGGCATCAGCGATCACGCTCAGGAAGCCTTGGGCGATGTGGTGTTCGTTGAGCTGACTGAAGTAGGAAACGTCTTTGCAGCTGGTGATCAATCCGGCGTGGTTGAGTCGGTTAAAGCTGCGTCCGACATCTACTCCCCGGTTGCCGGTGAAGTGATTGCGATCAACGAAGAGCTGAGCGCCAATCCGGAACTGCTCAACTCCGACCCGTACGGTGCCTGGATCTTCAAGCTCAAGCCAAGCAACACCGCCGATCTGGACAAGCTGCTTGATGCGGCTGGCTACAAGGCCGCCATCGGCGAGTAAACATCGCCAAAAGCGGATCCGCTACAAGAGCGCCGCGTTTTCCTTGCCTGGAGAACGCGGCGTTTTTGTTTAAAGCCGTGCGGTGAAGTCTTGCTGTGACGGTTTGCTGACCAATCATGCCGCCATTGCTACCGCTTTGTTTACCCTGGCGTGAAGCGCCGTTACCTGGTCGTCTGTCAGATGTGTTGCCGGTTCGCCCGGAACCCAAACACCGCTGTCGTTGTAAGTGATTGTTTTGGTCTCTCCGTCATTGACCGTGACGACGTAAGAGTTAGATACATTTCCGGCGATTAAAGACCCCGCCGCCTGGGCTGTGCCGAACCATAGTTGGAACTGGTTTTTTGGTGTCATGGTGGTTGCACCGATGCTCATGCCGCCTGAACAGTTCACCCAAATATTGTTACCTTTGGAGTCCAGCAATATTTCTCTAGGGTTGCCCGGTAATTGGTTGTTGATCAAAACATCGCCAGAGACACCGCCATTTGTGGCGGGGCTGAATACGCCATATTCATTGAGTGTCGTTTTTTGTCCCATGTTGATGGGGAGGTTTTTACCTCCTGAAGTAAATGTAATATCCCCCTCTTGAAATGGAGTGTTTGTAAAGTTGACCATGAAGGAATTGCTGGATATATCGAATATGTTTTTGTATTGATAGCTAGGCTGGGTTACCGTGGCCTTTGAAGCCTTTGAGAACCATATGGCGGTAAAGCTGTTGTTTACCATTTTTGCAAGGTAAAGGCTGTAGTTATTGGTTTTTTGAGCGATCAGTTGTGCCTCTTCGATATAAACAATAATTTGTTGTTGGCTCATGGCGGTTTTCCATTTTGTCCTGCATTTCTACAGCGTTGGAACAGTTAATAAAAAACCCTGTAGATCCAGGATGTACAGGGTTTTTTGAACAGGTTTGCACGTTGAAGACGGTCAACGGTTAGACGATATGCTTTCGGTCCATTGTGCAAACGATGCTCGATCTGCCCTCCATGCTATGCCGCTACTTTGATCCCCACCCTGGCATGCAGCGCGGCGACGTCCTTGTCGCTGAGGCGGTCAGCGGGTTCACCTGCTACCCAAACACCGGCATTGGTATAGGTAATGGTCACGCTTTGTCCATCGACCACGGATACGGTAGTCGAGTAAGACAGGTTTTGAGCAATCAATGAGCCTGTTTCTTGTAGATTGCCGAACCATAGTTGGTATTCACTTTTTGGTGTTAACGTCGCGGTACCAATGTTCATGCCACTCTCACGGTTTACCCAAATATTTTGGCCCTTGGCATCCAGCAATATTTCGTGTGGGTTGGCTTGTAACTGGTTGACGATCAGAATATCCGATGGCTTGGTGTCATTTTTTGGTGGCGAAAATGTGCCGTTTGTATCCAGTATGGTCGATTGGCCTGTGCTGATTGGCCGGTTTTTCCCACCGGATGTGAAGGTGACATTGCCTGTTGTCACGGGGTCGTTTGTATAGTTGACCATGAATGAGGGAGTCGTTAAATCAAACGTGTTTTTGTATTGATAGCTAGGGTTGTTGACGGTAGCTACAGGGCCTTTTGACTGCCAGATCACGGTGAAACTATTATTTACTTTTTTTGCCAGATAGAAACTGTAGTTGTTATTTTTTTGTGCCTTCAATTGCTCTTCTTCGATATATGCAACTATTTGTTGGCTGCTCATTTTTGAACTCCATTTCGAATAAAGCGTAGCTTGGTTTGTTTGTAACTGGGTAGTGGCTTTTTGGTTCCGTTGCCCAGTCCTCAACAAACATAGCATGCGGATTATTGTGCTATAGATCTATTGGCTATGGTTTGATTCTATCTATCGCGATTGGTTTTTTAAGAATTTGACTGTTTTAATAAGTGTCGGCTTTTCACCTATTTGCAAGCGCCGTTGCGCGGGTACTTATGAAGAGTTTTATTTTTGGCGAGTAAGAATAACTATATATAACTATCGGCGATGCATATATCGCTGGAATGAAAGAGTCTGAAGAGACTTGGCGTGTTTTGAATGCATCAGGGACGGGCCGCGTCCAAAGACGCCATGCCTCGCACAGGGGAGCTATGCTGGTTTGACCGTGTTGCATCGACGTTGAGCGCCAGTCAAGAGAGAGCCCGTCATGTCCCAGTTGCCGTCCTTGAGTCAGTTACGCGACCCCAATGCCTTCCTCCGCCGTCACCTCGGGCCCGATGCCGCCGAGCAGCAGGCGATGCTCGACAGCCTCGGCGTTGGTAGCCGTGTCGAGCTGATCGAGCAGACGGTGCCGCCGGGAATCCGCCTGAACCGGGCGCTTGACCTGCCACCCGCCCTCGACGAACAGGCCGCGTTGGCCAAGCTGCGTGGCTACGCCGAGCAGAACCAGGTCTGGACCAGCCTGATCGGCATGGGCTACCACGGCACGCTGACGCCGACCGTCATTTTGCGCAATGTCCTGGAAAACCCCGGTTGGTACACCGCCTACACGCCGTATCAACCCGAGATTGCCCAAGGTCGGCTCGAAGCGCTGCTGAACTTCCAGCAATTGACCATCGACCTCACTGGGCTGGAACTGGCCAATGCCTCGCTGCTGGACGAGGCCACGGCGGCGGCGGAAGCCATGGCCCTGGCCAAGCGTGTCGCCAAGTCCAGGAGCAATCTGTTCTTCGTCGATGAAAACTGTCATCCGCAGACCATCTCCGTGGTGCAGACCCGGGCCGAAGGTTTCGGTTTCGAGCTGATCATCGACGCTGTGGATAACTTGAAACAGCACCAGGTGTTCGGCGCGCTGCTGCAGTATCCCGATACCCACGGTGAGATTCGCGATCTGCGTCCGTGGATTGATCATCTGCACGCCCAGCAAGCCCTGGCCTGCGTCGCCACCGATCTGCTGAGCCTGCTGTTGCTGACGCCGCCGGGAGAATTGGGCGCCGACGTGGTGTTCGGCTCGTCCCAGCGGTTTGGCGTGCCCATGGGTTACGGCGGCCCCCACGCGGCGTTTTTTGCCAGTCGCGATGAATACAAACGAGCGATTCCGGGGCGAATCATCGGCGTCTCGAAAGACGCGCGTGGCAACATTGCGTTGCGCATGGCCCTGCAAACCCGTGAGCAACACATCCGCCGGGAGAAGGCCAACTCGAACATCTGCACCGCCCAAGTGCTGCTGGCCAATATCGCCAGTTTCTACGCGGTCTACCACGGTCCGGAGGGGCTGAAGCAGATTGCCCAGCGTGTTCACCGGCTGACCTGCATCCTCGCCACGGGTCTGGAGCGCCGTGGCATTAGCCGCCTGAACAAACACTTCTTCGACACGTTGACGCTGGAGGTCGGTGGCACTCAAACCGCGATCATCGAAAGCGCGCAGGCCGCGCAGATCAACCTGCGGATTCTGGGGCGCGGGCAATTGGGCCTCAGCCTCGACGAAACCTCTGACGAAAGCACCGTGGCGAAATTGTTCGATGTTTTCCTGGGGGCCGATCACGGGCTCAACGTCGACGAACTGGATGCTGAAACCCTGCCTTCCGGTATTCCTGACGGGCTGCTGCGCACTTCGCCTTACTTGCGTCATCCGGTGTTCAGCGCCCATCACAGCGAAACCGAAATGCTGCGTTACCTCAAGCAATTGGAGAACAAGGACCTGGCGCTCAATCAATCGATGATTCCGCTCGGCTCTTGCACCATGAAGCTCAACGCCACCAGCGAAATGATCCCCATCACCTGGCCGCAGTTCGCCAACTTGCATCCCTTTGTGCCGAAAGAGCAGGCGGCCGGTTATACGCTGATGATCGAAGAGCTGGAGCGCTGGCTCTGCGCGATCACCGGTTTCGATGCGATCTGCATGCAGCCCAACTCGGGTGCCCAGGGCGAGTACGCCGGGTTGCTGGCGATTCGCAAATACCACGAGAGTCGGCATCAAGGCGGGCGGGATATCTGCCTGATCCCGTCCTCGGCCCACGGTACAAACCCCGCTTCAGCGCAAATGGCCGGAATGCGCGTGGTGATCGTCGAATGTGACGAGGCGGGCAACGTCGATCTGGAAGATCTGAAAGGCAAGGCTGCTGAGGCGGGCGACAAACTCGCCTGCCTGATGGCGACGTATCCTTCGACCCACGGCGTGTACGAAGAAGGCATCAGCGAGATCTGTGAAGTTATCCACAGTCACGGCGGTCAGGTGTACATGGATGGCGCCAACCTCAATGCGCAAGTCGGGTTGGCGCGGCCGGCGGACATTGGTGCCGACGTTTCCCATATGAATTTGCACAAGACTTTCTGCATTCCCCATGGCGGTGGCGGGCCCGGCATGGGACCGATTGGCGTGCGGGCGCACTTGGCGCCGTTCGTGGCCAACCACCCGGTAGTGGCGATTGACGGCCCGCTGCCGGAGAACGGCGCGGTCAGCGCGGCGCCCTGGGGCAGCGCGAGCATTCTGCCGATCAGCTGGATGTACATCGCGATGATGGGGCCGCAACTGGCGGACGCCAGTGAAGTGGCGATCCTTGCCGCGAATTATCTGGCGCAGCATTTGTCGGGGGCGTTCCCGGTGCTCTACACCGGGCGCAACGAGCGTGTGGCCCACGAATGCATCCTTGATCTGCGACCGCTCAAAGTGCTGACCGGCATCAGCGAAGAGGATGTCGCCAAGCGCCTGATGGACTACGGCTTTCATGCGCCGACCATGTCCTTTCCGGTACCGGGCACCTTGATGGTCGAGCCGACCGAAAGTGAATCGAAGGCGGAACTGGACCGTTTTATCGGGGCGATGCTGAGTATCCGCGCGGAAATCACCGAGGTGCAAAACGGCAATTGGCCGGCGGAAGACAATCCGCTGAAACGGGCGCCGCACACGTTGGCCGACATCACGGGGGTTTGGGAGCGGCCGTACACCATCGAACAGGGCGTCACGCCGGACGCGCACACCAAGGCGCATAAATATTGGCCGGTGGTGAATCGCGTCGATAACGTCTACGGCGACCGGAACCTGTTTTGCGCGTGTGTCCCGGTGGACGACTACCGCTGAAACACACACGGCCCTGTAGGAGCGAGGCTTGCCCGCGAAAGCGTCTTAACATCCAACATTTATGTTGACTGACATGACGCTTTCGCGGGCAAGCCTCGCTCCTACAGGATGGTTGTGTTGGGCACAAAAAATGCCGCTCATGTGAGCGGCATTTTTGTTCAGCCGTAAATCTTACTTCGACGCGACGGCATTCTTCGCCAGGATCGCATTCGCCAGTTCCATATCCGTGGCCTGCAGGCCTGGGTTGTCGGCGCGGACTTTCTGCATTGCGGCTTCCAGATAGGGGCCGCGAATAGCGCCGTCACTGGCGACAAAGCTGCCGGCGTCGTCCTGGGCGGCGACGATCAGCTTTTGATCCCTGGAGGTCAGGTAGGACGAGCCGGTGGTGGCACCGGAAGTAAGGACGTTACGCCAAAAGCTGTCATCAGCCATCGCCGAACCGACTGGAAGGGACAACACGGCGAGGGTAGCAACAGCAAGTTTGAAACGCATGATGGGTGACTCCACTGGGTTAACTACGCGGGGTTGGATTGCCAATGACCCTGCCGAGTTCCATCACGGTCGCAGCTACTTTTGTTCACTCTGCGGTGTCACCCGCAGCACCTCCTCGATCGTCGTCAAACCCGCCGCCACCTTCTGTGCGCCCGACAGTCGCAAGCTGCGCATGCCTTCCTTGAACGCCTGACGCCGTATCGCCAGCAAGTCGGTGTCGGGGTTGATCAGCGCTTTGAGGCCATCCGTCAGTTGCATGATTTCGTACACCCCGGCGCGGCCGCGATAGCCGGTGTCGCGGCATTCCAGGCAACCGATGGCGCGTTGCGCATTGCCAGGCAATGGCGCTTGCCAGGGTTTGGTCAGGGTTTGCCAGTCTTCTTCACTCAGGGTCAGCGGGGCCTTGCAGTGCGGACACAACGTACGGACCAGCCGCTGCGCCATGACGCCGAGCACCGTGGCCTTGATCAGGTAATGCGGCACGCCGAGTTCCAGCAGGCGGCTGATGGCGCTGGGCGCGTCATTGGTGTGCAGCGTCGATAGCACCAAGTGGCCGGTGAGCGCGGCCTGAATCGCCATTTCGGCCGTCTCCAGGTCCCGGATCTCGCCGATCATGATGATGTCCGGGTCTTGCCGCATCAGTGCGCGCACGCCGGCAGCGAAGGTCAGGTCGATGTTGTGCTGGACCTGCATCTGGTTGAAGGCCGGTTCGACCATCTCGATCGGGTCTTCGATGGTGCAAAGGTTGACCTCCGGCGTCGCCAGTTTTTTCAGCGTGGTGTAAAGCGTGGTGGTCTTGCCCGAACCGGTCGGGCCGGTCACGAGGATGATGCCGTTGGGCTGGCTCGTCATGTCCTGCCAGCGGCGCAGGTCTTCGGCGGAAAACCCAAGCTGATCGAAATCCTTGAGCAGCACTTCCGGGTCGAAGATCCGCATGACCATTTTTTCGCCGAACGCCGTCGGCAACGTCGACAGCCGCAGTTCGACTTCGCCGCCATCCGGGGTCTTGGTTTTGACCCGGCCGTCCTGGGGTTTGCGTTTTTCCGCGACGTTCATCCGCCCCAGGCTCTTCAGGCGACTGACAATCGCCATGGTCACCTGCGGCGGGAATTGATAGACGTTGTGCAACACACCGTCGATGCGAAAACGCACCGTGCCTTGCTCGCGTCGGGGCTCGATGTGGATATCGCTGGCGCGCTGCTGGAAAGCGTACTGGAACAGCCAGTCGACGATATTGACGATGTGCGCGTCGTTGGCGTCCGGCTCCTGATCGCTGGCACCGAGGTTGAGCAGTTGTTCGAAATTGCCCAGGGTGCTGGTTTGATGATCGTTGTTGGTTGCGCCGCTGACCGATTTGGCCAGGCGAAAGAACTCCACGCTGAAGCGCTGGATATCCACCGGGTTGGCCACCACCCGCTTGATCGGCAGCTTCAACACATGGGTCAGGTCGGCTTCCCAACCCTTGACGAAAGGCTGGGCGCTGGCCACGGTCACGGCGTCGCGATCGATGGACACCGCGAGAATCTTGTGGCGCTGGGCGAAGGCGTAGGACATCAGCGGCGTAACGGCCGCGACGTTGATTTTCAGCGGATCGATGCGCAGATAAGGCTGACCGGCCTGCTGCGACAGCCACAGGGTCAGGCTTTCCAGATCGAGGTGTTTACCGGGACGGCTGAGGTCATCCAGCTGTTGGCTGGCGATGAACTCCAGCGGGTGCATCTGGCCATTGGCGGCGTGACGGCGGCGGGCATTCAGTGCGTGCTCGGCCGAATCCTGGCTGATAAAGCCCTGGGCGACCAACTCGCGCAGCAAATCATTGAGATCCAGCCAGCGGTCCTGAAAGGCAAGTTGAACGGACATGCGGGCTCCTCGTGAACAACAGTTCGCAAAGGATAGTCGTGGACCCACCGACCGTTGGGCCACTACCCGACGAATCCGTATCGGGTTTTTTCAGCCCGTCGCCTGAGCGGCTTCAGCCCACGCAGAATCAGACGTTTGCAGGTCCACCGAGCAGACGCTGATCAGGTTACGCAGTTTTTCCGCGATCACTTGAGCGCGGTGCCAGCTCAGTCCATCCATGACGATGTCGATCGCCAGCAGATCGTCCGTGCGCTGCACGTTGACCTGTTGCGGCGTCAGGAACTGCAACGCGAACAGGTTGAGCGCCCGGCACAGCAGGTCCGGTTCGGCTTCGGTCAGCAGTTGGTAGTGCACACGACACTGGGCGTTGCTGGTGTTCCAGACATCGGCGCGGGTGGGTGGGGTGTTCACGGCTTCAAGATGCGGCATGGTCGGTCTCCAAAATCACTGGAGGAATTTTTACATTCGATGCCGGGCATTTCTTATCTATGATGGGGCTAATTAACGATTTATCGAATCGTGCGATTCAACAAGACATCGATTACAGGTTTTTCTATGCAAAGCGAACTGGATGGCTACGACCGCAAGATTCTCGCGTTGCTGCAAGAGGACGCTTCGCTCTCCAGCGCGCAGATCGCCGAGCAGGTGGGGCTCTCGCAGTCGCCGTGCTGGCGGCGGATTCAGCGGATGAAGGAGGAGGGGATCATTCGCGGCCAGGTGACGCTGCTGGACCGCAAGAAAATCGGGCTCAACACGCAGATCTTTGCCGAGGTAAAACTCAACGCGCACGGGCGTTCGAACTTCACTGAGTTCACCGAGGCGATTCGCGGTTTTCCCGAAGTGCTGGAGTGTTATGTGCTGATGGGGTCGGTGGATTTCTTGTTGCGGATTGTCACGGCGGACATCGAGGCGTATGAGCGGTTTTTCTTTGAGAAGCTGTCGATGGTGCCGGGGATTCAGGAGGTGAACTCGATTGTGGCGTTGTCGGAGATCAAGTCGACGACGAGTTTGCCGGTCTGAAGATTTGCGGTGAATTTGCTGGCCTCTTCGCGGGCAAGCCTCGCTCCTACAGGATCTGCACAGTACCTGTAGGAGCGAGGCTTGCCCGCGAAGGCGGTTTTACATACGCAGCAGCATTTTCCAGGCACGATTCTGATAAACGGCAATCGCCTGCTGCTTACGCGCATCCAGCAATTCATCGGTGATTGGCTCGTTAGCCAGCAACGCCAACTGTTTCAGCTCGCCGTACAGTCGATCCATTTCCGGGACCTCCAGCACGTTGCGCGCATGGTGCAACCAGGACTGGATGCGCTCGATGCGCGGCAGTTGCTCGGCCAGATCTTCCGGCTGCTGCTGGTAACGCTGCAATTGCAGGGACGTCGCTTCTTCACCGAGCAAGCGCGGCAACCAGCTACCCAGTTGCGCAGCGCCCTGGCGATTGCCGCGAACATTACGATCGGTCGCCCAGGTGCGGGCCAGCAGCCAGCGCGAGGTGTTCAGCGAGAACAGGCCCCAGCGCGGGTCTTCGAGTTCTTCGAGGAACTGCTCCGGCGCGGCTTTGCGCACGTCTTCGTCGTCCAGACCGGCTTGAACCAGCGGACGCCAGTCTTCAAGCAAGGCATCCAGCGCGAGACGCAGATCGTGCGTCGACTGACGCGGCGCGGCCTGGCCAAGGCTGCTCAGCAGGGCGCGCAATTCAGCAAGGTTTTCGACCCAGTCCTGCAACAGACGCCAGTGGCCATTGAAGCGATATTGCTCGGCCAGACGCTGGCTGCTGCTCAGCAAGTGCCAGCTCAACGCGGCGAACGCGTCGTCCAGCGGCATTTCGGCGCTGATCTGCGGGGCCGGCAGGCTCAACGAATAGCTGTTGGCGTCGTACAAGCGATAACCGCGTTCGGCCTTGCTGATGTCACACGGCATCAGGGCCAGGGTCGCGGCCAGTTCGGCGGCCAGCTCCAGCAATGCAGCCGGTTCGCCTTCGCGCAGTTCCAGTTCCAGCTCGCAGATTTCTTCTTTCTGCTTGCCGACCACCACGTGGCCCAAGTCCAGCGCGGCTTCGATGACCACTTTGGTCTTGCCACGGCCCCAGGCGATTTCAGCGCGTTCGCGGACGAAATCGGTGGTGAAGATCGGCTTCAGGGTTTTCTTGTCCAGCTCGGCTAGCTCTTCAGGCCAGCATTCGCCGTCGAGTTTTTTCACGTCGAGCTTGGCTTTGGGCAGGTTCCAGTCGTATTCGTTACGCTCGGACAAACCGGCGACGCTCTGGCCACGGGTCTTGAGGGTCTGAATGACTTCTTCGCCGTCCTTGCGCAGGCGCAGGGCAACCTTGGCGCGGGCCAGGTCGCGCTCAGGCGTGTCGAAGTACTGGTTCATCAGTTCACGGCGTTCCCAGCCACTTTTGTTGCGTTTTTTCAGGAGCGGGTGCTCGCGCAGTGCGGCGAGGGTTTCGCGGCTGACGCGGAGTTTGATTTCAGTTTCTTTCTGCATGGCCGGAAAATCCAGGATCGGGAGCGCAGCCGGGGGAATGTGTGGCTGCCAAGGTCGTGCAGTGTACAGCACTGCTCAGGCCTACGCGCCGCGACGGTTTATTCCTGTCACCGGATGGTTCTATGATGGACTTCAATTCGGGAGTTGGAGTCAGCGATGCCGTTGCCGTCGATGAAAGATCAGTTCGCTGCGCTGATTGCCGCACCATCGGTCAGTTGCACTCAGGCCAGCCTCGATCAGACCAACCGTCCGGTGATCGATTTGCTGGCGACGTGGCTCGGTGATCTGGGTTTTGCCTGCGATATCCAGCAGGTCAGCCCCGGCAAATTCAACCTGCTGGCCAGTTTTGGTTCCGGCCCCGGCGGTCTGGTGCTCGCCGGGCATAGCGACACGGTGCCGTTCGATGGCGCGTTGTGGCAGACCGATCCGCTGAAGCTGACTGAAGTCGATGGCCGCTGGGTCGGGCTGGGCAGTTGCGACATGAAAGGCTTTTTTGCCCTCGCCATCGAAGCCGTCCTGCCGTTGCTCGACCAGCCGTTCAAACAACCGTTGCTGATCCTCGCCACCTGCGACGAAGAAAGCTCGATGTCCGGCGCGCGTGCCTTGGCCGCAGCAGGACGCCCGTTGGGCCGAGCGGCGGTGATCGGCGAGCCGACCGGGCTCAAGCCGATCCGCATGCACAAAGGCATCATGATGGAGCGCATCGACATTCTCGGTCAGAGCGGCCACTCCTCCGATCCGCGCCTGGGCCATAGCGCCCTCGAAGCCATGCATGATGCGATTGGCGAATTGCGCGGCCTGCGTCTGCTGTGGCAACGTGAATTTCGCAATCCGCAGTTCGGCGTGCCGACTCCGACCATGAACTTCGGCTGTATCCATGGCGGGGATAACCCCAACCGGATTTGCGGTCAGTGCTCACTGGAATTCGACCTGCGTCCGTTGCCGGGCATGGACCCCAAGGTGTTGCGCGCGGAGATTCTGCAGAAACTCCAGCCGGTTGCCGAGCGCCACCAAGTGAAGATCGATTACGCGCCGCTGTTCCCTGAAGTGCCGCCCTTCGAGCAGGCTGAGGACGCTGAATTGGTCCGCATCGCGGAGCAGCTCACCGGTCATCGCGCCGAAGCAGTGGCGTTCGGGACGGAAGCGCCTTATCTTCAACGCCTTGGCTGCGAAACGCTGGTGCTGGGCCCGGGTGACATCGCGTGTGCACACCAACCGGGGGAATACCTCGAAATGTCACGTTTGCAGCCTACCGTGCATCTATTACGGCAGTTGATTGAACATTACTGCCTGACACCGGCCAAAATGTGACCTGTGTAGGAGCCGGCTTGCTGGCGATGCAGGCGCCGCGGTCTTTCAGGTGAACCGCGTCATCGTTTATCGCCAGCAAGCCGGCTCCTACAGGTCATGTAAATTGCCGATGTTTAAACCCGTATTCATGAGGAGAGCGCGCGTGTCGCCAAGCCTGTTCCGACGATAACCATCAGCCCGCTGTGCGTTTTCTGTTTCGCCCATTTTTTGGCTGCTATTTATTACAGGCCCAGGTTCATGCCCGAATACGTTAATTGGCTTCGTCACGCTTCGCCTTACATCAATGCCCACCGCGATTGCACCTTTGTCGTCATGCTGCCCGGCGACGGCGTGGAGCATCCGAACTTCGGCAACATCGTCCACGACCTGGTGCTGCTGCACAGCCTTGGCGTGCGACTGGTGCTGGTTCACGGTTCCCGTCCACAAATTGAAACCCGTCTCGCGGCACGCGGCCTGACCCCGCATTACCACCACGGCATGCGCATCACCGATGCCGCGACCCTTGAGTGTGTGATCGACGCGGTCGGCCAGTTGCGTATCGCCATCGAAGCGCGCCTGTCCATGGACATGGCTTCGTCGCCGATGCAGGGCTCGCGCCTGCGGGTGGCCAGCGGCAACCTGGTGACCGCCCGGCCGATCGGCGTGCTCGAAGGTGTCGACTATCACCATACCGGCGAAGTGCGCCGGGTTGACCGCAAAGGCATCAATCGCCTGCTGGACGAGCGCTCCATCGTGCTGCTGTCGCCGCTGGGCTACTCGCCGACCGGGGAGATCTTCAACCTCGCTTGCGAAGACGTCGCCACCCGTGCGGCCATCGACCTGGGCGCCGATAAACTGTTGCTGTTCGGCGCTGACCTGGGCTTGATCGATGAAAACGGTCGCCTGGTGCGCGAACTGCGCCCGCAACAAGTGCCGGCGCATTTGCAGCGTCTGGGCAGCAACTATCAGGCGGAACTGCTGGATGCGGCGGCTGAAGCCTGCCGTGGCGGCGTGGCGCGCAGCCATATCGTCAGTTACGCCGAAGACGGCGCGCTGCTGACCGAACTGTTCACCCGTGACGGCGGCGGTACGCTGGTGGCACAGGAGCAATTCGAGGTCGTGCGCGAGGCCGCGATTGAAGACGTTGGCGGTTTGCTGGACTTGATCAGCCCGCTGGAAGAGCAGGGGATTCTGGTGCGACGTTCCCGCGAAGTGCTGGAGCGTGAGATCGAGCAGTTCAGCGTGGTCGAGCGCGAAGGCATGATCATCGCTTGCGCGGCGCTGTATCAGATTGCCGATTCGGATGCCGGGGAGTTGGCGTGTCTGGCGGTGAACCCGGAGTACCGTCATGGCGGTCGCGGGGATGAGCTGCTGGAGCGCATTGAAACCCGTGCCCGGGCTCAGGGGTTGAAGACGCTGTTTGTCCTCACGACCCGCACGGCTCACTGGTTCCGCGAGCGCGGGTTTGTGCCAAGCAGCGTCGAGCGCCTGCCGTCGGCGCGGGCGTCGCTGTACAACTATCAGCGTAATTCGAAGATCTTCGAAAAAACCTTGTGATTGCAGGAGCCCCGTAGGAGCGAGGCTTGCCCGCGAAGGCGTCATTCGGGACAACCGATTAATCGAGTTGTCTGCTTCGCGGGCAAGCCTCGCTCCTACAGGGAGATAGCGGTGTTACTCAGCGACAAACTTGGCGCTGACATACGGCGAATAGTCCGGCAGCACCGTCTCAACCTTGCCTTGTTCCTTCAAGAACTTCGCCGTCTCACCAATCGCCTTCGCCGTGCCGCCCTCCAGCAGCGCGGTGGTTTGTTGCGCCTTGGCGTCCGGGAATGCAGAACCGGCCAGCAATTCCGGTACATCGGCGGCATTGGCACCGGTCAGTTTGGCGATTTTCTGTACCGGCACCGAATCGGCGGTCCAGCTGTCTTTATGTGCCGCATAGTCGGCGAACGAGTCCAGCGTCACCTTGGCGAACTTGGCTACGACGTCCGGATGTTTCTCGGCGTAATCCTTGCGTGCTACCCACACTTCAAAAGTCGGCGCACCCCACTGACCCACCTGTGCGGCGTCAGTCAACGTCTTGCCAGTCTTGCGAATTTCCCCCAGGGCGGGCGACCAGACGAACGCACCGTCGATGTCCCCACGCTTCCAGGCGGCAGCGATTTCCGCTGGTTGCAGGTTCACCACTTTGACTTTCGAGGCGTCGAGGCCCCAGTGCTTCAAGGCGCCGAGCAAGCTGTAGTGAGAGGTTGAAACGAACGGTGTGGCGATGGTCTTGCCGATCAGATCTTCCGGTTTATCGATGCCGCTGCCGTTGCGTACCACCAACGCTTCGGCGGCGTTGATCTGGGCAGAAACGATAAACGCGACGATCGGCAAATTGCGCGAGGCGGCCGCGGCCAGTGGGCTTGAACCGAGGTTGCCAATCTGTACGTCGCCCGAGGCGATGGCGGTTACTACTTCCGGTCCACTGTTGAAACGACGCCAGTCAATTTTTTGGCCGATGGTTTTCTCGTAGAGTCCATCCGCCTGGGAAACTTTGCTGGGGTCTATTCCGGTTTGATAGCCGACGGTGAGGTTCGCGGCATGGGCGGAAAAAGAAAATAATACCGATACACAAACTGTAACAATTGGGTTGGATAGTGCGCGCTTGGTCGTCATGGCGTAGGCCTTATCGATAGGAATTGTTGCGGAATTGCTTCCAAACCTAATCGATCTAAAAAACGCCTAATAAATACCATTTAGGAATTAGCTTATGAGCTGGCCGCTCTAGTCCGCGGGGCAGCAAACGGTGAGCAAAATTCCTAAACGGTATTAGAAAAGAATCCATTCATTCTTTTCAGGTTTATGACGAAATCATGACCCTGCACGGACCAAAAAACGGGGATTAGACCATGGTCGTAGACACACATGGTTACGATTGACTTGTGGGTCACGCTCTGGCGCTAATCGCGCATCTTAGGACTTGGGACATTGATTCCGGGCCAGGAATACAAGAATTAGAGACGAGAGGAGTTTAACAATGAACAAGTCCACCTTGGCGCTGGCCGTGGCCCTAGGGGTTATGGCGCAGCAGGCAGGCGCCGCCGGTTTCATCGAAGACAGCAAGGCTTCCGTCAGTTCGCGTACCTATTATTTCGACGCCGATGTCCGTGAAGGCGCCAAGACCCCAGCTAACCGTCAGCGCGAAGCCGCTGAAGGCCTCAAATTCGATTACCAGTCGGGCTTCACCCAAGGTGTCGTAGGTTTCGGTATCGATGCCCAGGCATTGGTCGGTATCCATCTGGACGGCGGCAAGGGCCATCACCCGGACAATAACTCCTTCAGCCCTAGCGATACCGACGGTTCGGCAGAGAGTTCGTGGAGCCGCGTGGCGGGCAACGTCAAGGCACGCTTCTCGAAGACAGAGGCCCACTACGGTGGTGCCCTGCAGCCAAACATGCCGATCCTGATCGCGAACGACAGTCGCGTACTGCCACAAACCTTTGAAGGTGGCACCATCACCTCGAAGGAAATCGACAACGTGACCTTCAACGTAGGTCAGCTGGAGCACGCGACGGGTCGCGCGTCCAGCAACAGCACTGGCCTGTCTGTGGCTGGCGCTACTCAGGACAGCAATCAGTTCCGTTATGCCGGTGCGGACTGGAAAGTCACCAAAGACCTGATGCTGCAGTACTACCACGCGAACCTGGAAGACTTCTACAAGCAGGACTTCCTCGGCCTGGTGCACGTCTACCCGATCGCACCCAACCAGTCGTTCAAGACCGACCTCCGTTATTTCGACAGCAGCTCCGACGGCAAGAACGGTCAGGCTGGCTACCAATTCAACAACAACGGTGGTTTCGCCAAGAACAAGGGCGAGGTCGATAACAAGACCTGGAGCGCCACGTTCACCTACACCCTGGGCGGCAACGCGTTCCTGCTCGGGCATCAGCGTGTCAACGATGACGGCGGCTTCGTCTTCTTGAACCAGGGCAACGTTGTCGATGGCAACGGTCGCAACGAAGGTGGTGGTGGCGCCAGCTTCTACTCGTTCACCGATGCCACTGTGGGCAGCTTTATCCGTGCCGGTGAAAACACCACGTACGGTCAGTACACCTATGACTTCGCGTCTTTGGGTGTACCAGGCTTGAAAGCTTCGGCTGCTTACTTGTATGGCCGGGATATCAAGACCGTCAGCGGCGCGGGTGAAGACCTGAACGAGCGGGAAACCGACCTGCGCGTAGACTATGTGATTCAAACCGGTCCACTTAAAGGGTTTGGCACGACGGTGCGTCACGGTGCTTATCGTGGCAACACCAACGCTGACCAAGACCAGACCCGTCTGATCTTCAACTACACCTACAGCTTCCTGTAAGAGATTGCGCAAAAGAGCCTCGCCGTTTGGCGGGGCTTTTTTGTGTTTTTTTCACATATGCCAATTAGGTATTACTTAGGAATTTATTATTCTTTTTGGCTTTTAAAATAAAGCCCTAAAGTGCATCCCGCCGGGGCCGATATCGAGTGTCCCGTAGCGATTAAAATGCCGCTTTTTATTCCCGCACGGCATGAAAAAGAATGAAATAAATGTATTTACGTTTACCATGCCGGCCCATTCGCCGCGCTTAGACCCTTGACTTAGACACATCAGTTGAGTGGCGCGCGGATTGCGGTTGGCGGTATCCGCACATTTCAGGATCCAGGGCATTCGACTCAGGACCGAAAAAATTAGAAACGAGAGGAGCGAAACAATGAACAAGTCCACCTTGGCCCTGGCTGTGGCCGTAGGGGTTTTGGCGCAGCAGGCAGGCGCCGCCGGTTTCATCGAAGACAGCAAAGCTACTTTGGGGCTGCGTAACTTCTACATCAACACTGATAACCGTGACCACGATGCCGCCACCGCTTCTGGTGTGCAGAGCAAAAACGAAGAATGGGGCCAAGGCTTCGATCTGCGCTTCACCTCCGGTTACACCCAAGGCACCGTCGGTTTCGGTATCGATGCTATCGGCCTGCTGGGCGTGCGTCTGGATTCGGGCGGCGGTACTAACGGCGCCACTTCGACTTCGTACGGCGGCACTGTTTTCCCAAGCAAATCCAACGGCGAAGCGGTTGATAACTTCTCCAGCCTGGGCCTGACTGCCAAAGCCAAGATCTCCCAGACTGAACTGAAGCTGGGCACCCTGCAGCCAAAACTGCCGGTTATCGTGACCAACGACGGTCGTCTGCTGCCACAAACCTTCCAAGGTGGCCAGATCACTACGAACGAGATCAAAGACCTGACACTGGTCGGTGGTCAGATCGAGCACGCCAAAGGTCGTAACTCCAGCAACAACGAAGAGTTGTCGATCGCTGGTGCCAACGCCCACACGGCTGCCGGTCGCGACAGCAACAAATTCATTTACGGTGGCGGTGACTACAAAATCACCAAAGACCTGACTGCCCAGTACTACTACGGTAACCTGGAAGACTTCTACAAGCAGCACTTCCTGGGTCTGGTTCACAACTGGGCCATCGGTCCGGGCGTGTTGAAGTCGGACTTCCGTTACTTCAACAGCCGTGATGATGGCGCTAATGGCCATGACTCGAGCTACTTCACTACCGGTAATGACACCGGTTTCGCTAACGGTCGAGGCAAAGTCGACAACAATCTGTACAGCGGCCTGTTCCTGTACTCCGTTGCCGGTCACACCTTCGGTGGCGGTTACCAAGCCAGCAACGGCAACAGCGACTTCCCTTGGTTGAACCAGGGCGACGGCTCGTCGGCTTACCTGACTACCGACAGTCAGATTGCCAAGTTCGCCCGCGCCGGTGAGCGCACCTGGCAAGCTCGCTACTCGTATGACTTCGCCAAAGTCGGCGTACCTGGCCTGACCGCCGGTGTGGTTTACCTGCGTGGCGACAATATCGACACCGTGGGTGCCAACGGTCGCGAAAACGGCTCTGACGGTTCCGAGTGGGAACGCGACCTGACCGTCGGCTACGTCGTACAAGAAGGCTCGCTGAAGAACCTGGGCGTGATGTGGAAAAACGCTACCTGGCGCAACGACATCCCTGGTCAGCGCGACCAGGACGAAAACCGCCTGATCGTCAGCTACTCGATCCCGCTGTTGTAATAGCGCTCGCGTAACGGCTGAAAAAAAGCCCCGCCCGGCATCACGCCGGGCGGGGCTTTTGCGTTTTCGGGGCGGGGTCACCCCCGTAATCCCGTCCCGAAACGTTCCCTCTTTTGCAGCGACTCAAGGCCTTCTCGAACCTTGGACGCGATAGTCGTCGCGATGACTTTGCAGGTCCAGTGAACAGATATTTAATATTCTTTTAGAGTCTAATAATGGCTTTATTTATTCTTTTTATAAACTCCCCAACACGAGCTACAGTTGAGTTCTACACCTACTCATCAGGAGCCCACCATGAGCATCAGACTCGGCGACATCGCACCCGACTTCGAACAGGATTCCAGCGCCGGCACCATCCGTTTCCATGAATGGCTGGGCGATAGCTGGGGCGTGCTGTTTTCCCACCCGGCGGATTTCACCCCGGTGTGCACCACCGAGCTGGGCTTCACCGCCAAGCTCAAGGATGAATTCACCCAGCGCGGGGTCAAGGCCATCGCGTTGTCGGTAGACCCGGTGGACTCGCACCACAAGTGGATCGAGGACATCAACGAAACCCAGAACACGATCGTCAACTTCCCGATCCTGGCCGACGCTGATCGCAAGGTATCGGACCTGTACGACCTGATTCACCCAAACGCCAACGATACCCTGACCGTGCGTTCGCTGTTCGTGATCGACCCGAACAAAAAGGTTCGCCTGACCATCACCTACCCGGCGAGCACCGGCCGCAACTTCCATGAAATCCTGCGGGTGATCGACTCGCTGCAACTCACCGACAACTACAAGGTGGCCACACCGGCCAACTGGAAGGACGGTGAAGAAGTGGTGATCGTGCCGTCGCTTCAGGATCCAGAGGAAATCAAGAAGCGCTTTCCAAAGGGTTATCGCGCGGTGAAGCCGTATTTGCGCCTGACGCCACAGCCTAATCGTTGATCGACGTCCCTGTAGGAGCGAGGCTTGCCCGCGAAGGCGTCGTCAAAGCCAACATCAATGTTGGAGTCATGGCCTCTTCGCGGGCAAGTCGGGTCGCCGCATCGCTCGCTCCTACAAGGGCTGTGCAAATCCATATAGCAGGGGAATTTCGGGCCGTTTATACGGCCCATTTTTTTGCCCGGAGAAAGCGGTTTCGTATAGAACTACATTGAATAACCAAATGAATAAATATGATTTAAAGATATATAAATCACCTGTTAAGGTCTCTCCATCGAAGCGAGATCGCCCACTGCGAATCGCCTGCACCGTTCAAGGAATCGTCTGAATGCTGGTCGTCTCACTCGGTGGCAGTCCCAGCCAACGCTCCCGTTCCGGGGTGCTGCTGGAGCGCTCTCAACGCTGGTTGCAAGAGCAAGGTGTGGAAGTGGTGAGTTATCAGGTACGGGACTTCCCGGCCGAAGACTTGCTGCACGCACGGTTCGACAGCCCCAAGGTGATCGACCTGTTGCAACAGATTGAAAACGCCGATGGCCTGCTGATCGCCACCCCGGTGTACAAAGCGTCGTTTTCCGGCGCTCTGAAAACCGTGCTGGACCTGCTGCCCGAACGTGCCCTGGCGCACAAAGTGGTTTTGCCCATGGCCACCGGCGGCAGCATCGCTCACATGCTGGCGGTGGACTACGCACTCAAGCCAGTGCTGTCGGCATTGAAAGCCCAGGAAATGCTCCACGGGATTTTCGCCGTGGACAGCCAGATCGCTTACGGCGAAGGCAGCGCCCAGGCGCAACTGGCGCCGGAGCTGGAACAACGACTGAATGAATCGCTGGAGCTGTTCTTCAGCGCCATGGCCCGACGGCCCAAGCCGATCGATCCGAACCTGCTGAATGATCGTTTGTTGAGTGCTCGCTGGAGCATTTAAGCCTCACCCTGACTTGATGTACTCACCTTACTCAGCCGTCAACGGTTAAGCAGGTGCAGCCAAAACCCAACTGCAAAAAGGAGAGCGCTATGCGCACTGTCATTTTGCGTCGTGGTCTGGTCGCTCTGTTTGCTGCGGCTGTAACCTTCGGCGCCATTACTCAAGCACAAGCTGAAACCCTGCGGATCGGCTATCAAAAGTACGGCACCCTGGTGCTGCTCAAAGCCAAAGGCACCCTGGAAAAACGCCTCGCCGCCCAAGGCGTCGATGTGCAATGGACTGAATTCCCCGGCGGCCCGCAGCTGCTTGAAGGCCTGAACGTCGGCTCCATCGACTTCGGTGTCACCGGCGAAACGCCTCCGGTCTTCGCTCAAGCGGCGGGCGCCGATCTGCTCTACGTCGCCTACGAACCGCCTGCGCCGCACAGCGAAGCGATCCTGGTGCCGAAGGACTCGCCGATCAAATCGGTGAAGGACCTCAAGGGCAAGAAAGTCGTGCTCAACAAAGGCTCCAACGTTCACTACCTGTTGGTCCGCGCGCTCGAAGACGCTGGCCTCAAATACACCGACATCCAGACCGTCTTCCTGCCGCCGGCCGATGCCCGCGCCGCGTTCGAGCGTGGCAGTGTCGATGCCTGGGTCATCTGGGACCCGTACCAGGCCGCCGCCGAGAAGCAGCTGCAAGCGCACACCCTGCGCGATGGCAAGGGCATCGTCGACAACCATCAGTTCTACCTGGCGACCAAGCCTTACGCACAGAAAAATCCTGAGGTGATCAAGACCCTCGTGGAAGAAGTGCGCGCCGTCGGCGAATGGTCCAAGGCCAATCCTGAAGACGTGACCAAGCAGGTCTCGCCACTGCTCGGCTTGCCGGAAGACATCACCCTGACCTCGGTGAAACGCCAGGGCTACGGCGCGTTGTTCCTGACCCCGGAAGTGGTCGCTGCGCAACAGAAAATCGCCGACAGCTTCTACCAGCTCAAGCTGATTCCGAAGCCGCTCAGCATCAAAGACGTGATCTGGACGCCGCCGGCAGCCGTTGCCAAAGCGCAGTAATTCGATTCCCCAAGGAGACCACTCCATGAGCCTCAATATCTTCTGGTTCCTGCCTACCCACGGCGACGGCCATTACCTTGGCACCGCCGAAGGCGCTCGCGCCGTTGACCACGGTTACCTGCAACAAGTCGCGCAAGCGGCGGATCGCCTGGGCTTCGGCGGGGTGCTGATTCCCACTGGCCGCTCGTGCGAAGACTCGTGGCTGGTGGCCGCGTCGCTGATCCCGGTGACCCAGCGTTTGAAATTCCTTGTCGCCCTGCGCCCCGGGATCATTTCCCCGACGGTGGCTGCGCGTCAGGCCGCGACACTGGATCGTCTGTCCGGCGGTCGCGCGCTGTTCAACCTGGTGACCGGCGGTGATCCGGAAGAATTGGCCGGCGATGGTTTGTTCCTGACCCACGAAGAGCGCTATCAGGCTTCGGTGGAATTCACCCGCATCTGGCGTCGCGTGCTGGAAGGCGAAACCGTCGATTACGACGGTCAGCACATCAGCGTGAAAGGCGCCAAGTTGCTCTATCCGCCGATCCAGCAACCGCGTCCGCCGCTGTACTTCGGTGGCTCGTCGGAAGCCGCGCAAGACCTGGCCGCCGAGCAAGTGGAAATGGTCCTGACCTGGGGCGAACCGCCGGCCGCCGTGGCCGAGAAGATCGAACAGGTTCGCGCCAAAGCCGCGAAGCTTGGCCGCACGGTGCGCTTCGGTATTCGCTTGCACGTAATCGTCCGTGAAACCAATGCCGAAGCCTGGCAAGCGGCGGACCGACTGATCTCGCACCTGGACGACGACACCATTGCCCGTGCCCAGGCTTCCCTGGCGCGCTTCGATTCCGTGGGCCAGCAACGCATGGCGGCGCTGCATGGCGGCAGCCGCGACAACCTGGAAGTCAGCCCTAACCTGTGGGCCGGTGTCGGCCTGGTGCGTGGCGGTGCCGGTACTGCACTGGTCGGCGACGGTCCGACCGTGGCCGCCCGCGTGAAGGAATACGCGGACTTGGGCATCGATACCTTCATCTTCTCCGGTTATCCACACCTGGAAGAGTCGTACCGCGTCGCCGAGTTGCTGTTCCCGCACCTGGACATCGAGCGTCCGGAATTGCCGAAAAGCGCCGGTTACGTCAGCCCGTTCGGCGAGATGGTCGCCAACGACATTCTTCCCAAAGCTGCGTCCCAGAGCTGAGGCGCGCCATGAAGAGAATCATCCACAACTTGGCGCCCTGGGCGTTGCCGATTTTGCTGTTGGCGGTGTGGCAGTTGTCGGTGTCGGCGGGCTGGTTGTCGACACGGATTCTGCCGGCGCCGATCGCCGTGATCGAAGCCGGTGTGAGCTTGGTGCGCAGCGGTGAAATCTGGACGCACCTGGCCATCAGCGGCTGGCGTGCGGCGCTGGGCTTCACCATCGGTGGCGGCATCGGCCTGGCGCTGGGCTTCATTACCGGCCTGTCGAAATGGGGCGAGCGCCTGCTCGACAGTTCGGTGCAGATGATCCGCAACGTGCCACATCTGGCGCTGATTCCGCTGGTGATCCTGTGGTTCGGCATCGATGAGTCGGCGAAGATTTTCCTGGTGGCGTTGGGCACCTTGTTCCCGATCTACCTCAACACCTACCACGGCATTCGCAACGTCGACCCGGCGCTGGTGGAGATGGCGCGCAGCTACGGTTTGTCCGGTTTCAGTCTGTTCCGTCAGGTGATTCTGCCGGGTGCATTGCCTTCGATTCTGGTCGGCGTGCGTTTTGCGCTGGGCTTCATGTGGCTGACCTTGATCGTTGCTGAAACCATTTCCGCGAGCTCCGGCATTGGCTACCTGGCAATGAACGCCCGGGAGTTTTTGCAGACCGACGTGGTGGTGCTCGCGATCCTGATGTACGCGGTGCTCGGCAAACTGGCCGACCTCGCGGCTCGTGGACTTGAACGTGTGTGGCTGCGCTGGCATCCGGCTTATCAAGTTGCCAAAGGAGGTGCCGCATGACCGCTCAACAACCTCCACGCCTGCTGCGCGGGATTCCGCTGGTGGTGCGCAAGCTGCAAAAAACCTTCGGTTCGCGGCAGGTGCTGCGCGAGATCGATCTGCACATTCCGGCCGGCCAATTCGTCGCCGTGGTGGGGCGCAGTGGTTGCGGCAAAAGTACCTTGCTGCGGTTGCTCGCCGGCCTCGATAAGCCGACTGGCGGCGAGTTGCTCGCCGGTTCCGCACCGCTGAGTGACGCACGGGAAGATACCCGGTTGATGTTCCAGGAAGCACGTCTGCTGCCGTGGAAAAAGGTCATCGACAACGTCGGCCTCGGGCTCTCGGGCAACTGGCGGCCACAAGCGCTGGAAGCGTTGGAGTCGGTGGGTCTGGCGGACCGCGCCAATGAATGGCCGGCGGCCTTGTCCGGCGGGCAGAAGCAGCGTGTGGCCCTGGCCCGCGCGCTGATTCATCAACCGCGCCTGCTGTTGCTGGACGAACCGCTGGGCGCGCTGGATGCCCTGACCCGGATCGAAATGCAGCAACTGATCGAACGGCTCTGGCAGAAGCACGGTTTCACCGTGTTGCTGGTGACCCACGACGTCAGTGAAGCGGTGGCGATTGCCGATCGGGTGATCCTGATCGAAGAGGGCGAAGTCGGCCTCGACCTGCACGTGGAACTGCCGCGCCCTCGGGTTCGGGGTTCGCATCGGCTGGCGGCGCTGGAAACCGAAGTCCTCAATCGCGTCCTCGCGCTGCCCGGCCAGCCGCCGGAACCGGAACCTGTTTCACCCTTGCCTACGCAATTGCGCTGGGCTCAATAACTCAAGCCTCATTCAACGACAGGAATCAACATCATGACTATCAAAGCCATCAACGTTCGTAACCAGTTCAAAGGCTCGATCAAGGAAATCGTACTGGGTGACGTGCTGTCGGAAATCGACGTGCAAACCGCTTCCGGCATCGTCACGTCGGTGATCACCACCCGCTCGGTGAAAGAGCTGGAACTGGTGGTCGGCAGTGAAGTGATCGCGTTTGTGAAATCCACCGAGGTGTCGATCGCCAAGTTGTGATCGCGTGCACTGCACCCGACCCCGGAGGGCGTGAGCCCTTCGGGGTTTTTTATGCGCGAGATTCAGTGAGGTCGGCGGCGCGGCCTTCGCGAGCAAGCCCGCTCCCACAGGGGGAATGTATTCCAAAATGTGGGAGCGGGCTTGCTCGCGATGAGGCCGGTGCAGCTGAAAAATAATCAGGCAGGAATAGCGCGCTTCGGCAAATACGGCGGCAAATACAGCCCCAGATACGCATCAAACACCCGCATCCCTTCCTCGGCCATGCGCGGCGTGATCTGCCCATGCTGCTGCACCGACCGCGCATACACCCGATCACCCAGCTCCATGGCCAGCGCAAACACATCAACGTCAGTCGGCAATTTAGGCAGTTCGAAATGATGATCGAACAGCTTGTGCATCAGGTCGCCCAGCTCAATGTCGTGCTGACGGTCGGCCTGGGTGACTTCGGTCAGGCCATGCTGCGCGAGGATCAATTGGCGAGCGGCGGCGTCTTCGTCGTAGATGTCGAGCATGCGTTGTTCCACCAGCCGCGACAGGTCGCGCCAGCCGTTGAGCGCATCGTGGTCGATGGGCGCTTGCAGGCAGGCGCGAAAAGCCGCGTGGACGTCGGCGGTCAGCGCTTCGAGCAGGGCCGGGACGCTGGCGAAAAAGTGGTAGACCGAGGAGGGCGGGATTTCCGCGCGTTCGGCAACGCTGTAGATCGACAGACTGGCCACGCCCTCGGCGGCCAGCAGCGTGCGGGCGGCATCGAGTATCGAATCGATCCGGGCCTGGCTGCGGGCGCGGGGTTTGCGTGGGGTGGCGAGTCGGGTCATTGAAGTCTCCTGCGGGGCAGCGGGCATTGTACGAGCAGGGTTTGATGTTGTCTTGTCGGCCGCCTTCGCGGGCAAGCCTCGCTCCTACAGAGGAAACGTAGATCCCTGTAGGAGCGAGGCTTGCCCGCGAACCGCCGCAGGCGGCCATAAAAAAACGCCGCAAGCTTTGTCAGCCTGCGGCGTTCCTTTTACTGCAACCGCTTAAACGGTATGCAGATACCAGTTGTACTCAAGGTCGGAGATGGAGTGTTCAAACTCCTCCAGCTCACTTTCCTTGCAGGCCACGAAGATATCGATGTATTTCGGATCGATGTACTTGGCCATGACTTCGCTGTCGTCCAGCTCGCGCAATGCGTCGCGCAGGTTGTTCGGCAGGCTTTGCTCGTTCTGCTCGTAGGAGTTGCCTTCCACGGGTGCGCCCGGCTCGATCTTGTTGGTCAGGCCGTGGTGCACGCCCGCCAGGACCGAAGCCATCAGCAGGTACGGGTTGGCGTCGGCGCCGGCTACACGGTGTTCGATGCGCACGGCATCGGCGGCGCCGGTGGGTACGCGAATCGCTACGGTGCGGTTGTCCAGGCCCCAGCACGGCGAGTTCGGCACATAGAACTGCGCGCCGAAACGACGGTAGGAGTTGACGTTCGGGCAGAGGAAAGCCATCTGCGCCGGTAGGGTCTCGAGCACACCGCCGATCGCGTGACGCAGTGCGGCGTTCTGCTCGGGATCCTCGCTGGCAAAAATGTTTTTGCCGTCTTTATCAAGAATCGAAATGTGGACGTGCAGACCGTTGCCCGCCTGGCCCGGGTAAGGCTTGGCCATGAAGGTGGTGTCCATCTCATGGTCGTAGGCGATGTTCTTGATCAGGCGCTTGAGCAGGACCGCGTAGTCGCAAGCCTTGATCGGGTCGGCCACGTGGTGCAGGTTCACTTCGAACTGCGCCGGGGCACTTTCCTTGACGATGGCGTCGGCCGGGATGCCTTGCTCTTTTGCACCTTCCAGAATGTCCTGGAGGCAGTCGACGTATTCGTCGAGGTCGTCGATCAGGTAGACCTGTGTCGAGTGCGGGCGTTTACCGGAAACCGGCGAGCGAGGTGGTTGCGGACGGCCGTTCACGTTCTCCTGGTCGATCAGGTAGAACTCCAGCTCGAACGCGGCGCAGATGGTCAGGCCCATTTCGTCGAACTTGCGCACCACGTTGGCCAACACTTCGCGCGGGTCGGCGAAGAATGGCTCGCCTTCGAGTTCGTGCATGGTCATCAACAGTTGCGCGGTAGGGCGCTTCTGCCAGGGCTCATTGCACAGGGTGTCGGGGATTGGATAGCAGATTCGGTCAGCATCGCCGATGTCCAGGCCCAGGCCGGTGCTTTCCACCGTCGAGCCGTTGATATCCAGAGCAAATAGAGAGGCCGGCAGGTTGATGCCTTTCTCGTAAACCTTGTGGAGGCTGGTGCGTTCAATGCGCTTGCCGCGCACCACACCATTCATATCCGCAATCAGAAGGTCAACGTACAGAACCTCAGGATGTTCCTTAAGGAACGCGTTCGCTTCGTTAAGCTGAACGGCACGCGGGGGTACCGACATGATGCAACACCTTTGTTGTTAAAAATATCAATCATTGATCTCTTCGGATTCCAGTCAACCCGAACGGCATGCCGAAGTCAAGCGAGGCCTTTTTTGCCCTAAAAAAGCGCCCATGAGGCTTTTTTGAGGCACTTTGGGGCGTTTTTATGCCTTTGAATGCTTTGCCGTCCGCGGGCTTGAGCGGGCCGTGTTGTATTTTTTACGGGGGTGTTGTGTAAAAAAATGAACAAGGCTAAGCTCGATTCAAACCCATAACAGCAATAATACCGGGGTGCTTCATGTCTCGCCTGCCGTTAATCGGCGTCGCCGTCTGCTCTACGCAGATCGGTCTGCATGCTTATCACATCAGTGGCGATCGTTACGCTCACGCCAGGGCCCGTGTTGCCAAAGGCGTGCCGTCGACTCTTCCTTCCCCGGCAAACTGGCTGGTTCCGTCCGATATTCTGGACGGTCTGCGCGACATTCTCTTTACGGGTTGTCCTTCCAATATAGAACCGTTTTACCTGGCTGGCCCGACCAACGTGTCGGTCATCGCTCATGATTCTGCACGCCTTGCATTGTTCCCGTTCACCCATGCCGTCGTCGAGGCAGGTATTTGTGCGCGGCAATTGCAGTGGCAATCTGTACCAAGCGACGCCCGTGCGTCAAACAACGCCTGACTTATAAGAGTCAGGAAACTCAGCCTAAGAGGCATTTATGAGTAACAACCTCGACCAGCTCACCGATTGGTTGAAAGACCACAAGATCACAGAAGTCGAATGCATGATCGCCGACTTGACCGGGATCACCCGGGGCAAGATTTCGCCGACCAACAAGTTCATTGCTGAAAAAGGCATGCGCCTGCCCGAGAGCGTTCTGTTGCAGACCGTGACCGGCGACTATGTCGAAGACGACATCTATTACGAACTGCTCGACCCGGCCGACATCGACATGATCTGCCGTCCCGACTCGAATGCAGTGTTCCTGGTGCCATGGGCCATCGAGCCGACCGCCCAGGTGATCCACGACACTTATGACAAGCAAGGCAACCCGATCGAGCTGTCGCCGCGCAACGTGCTAAAAAAGGTTCTGAAGCTCTATTCCGACAAGGGCTGGCAGCCAATCGTGGCGCCGGAGATGGAGTTTTACCTGACCAAGCGTAGCGATGACCCCGACTACCCGCTGCAACCGCCAATCGGTCGCTCGGGGCGCCCGGAAATCGGCCGTCAGTCGTTCTCGATTGAAGCGGCCAACGAATTCGATCCGCTGTTCGAAGACGTCTACGACTGGTGCGAACTGCAGGAGCTGGACCTCGACACGCTGATCCACGAGGACGGCACGGCGCAGATGGAAATCAACTTCCGTCACGGCGATGCCCTGTCCCTGGCCGACCAGATCCTGGTGTTCAAACGCACCATGCGCGAAGCCGCGCTCAAGCACGACGTGGCCGCCACTTTCATGGCCAAGCCGATGACCGGCGAGCCGGGCAGCGCGATGCACCTGCACCAGAGCATCATCGACATCGAGACCGGCAAAAACGTCTTCTCCAATGAAGACGGGACCATGAGCCAGTTGTTCCTGCATCACATCGGTGGCTTGCAGAAACTGATCCCCGAGCTGTTGCCGCTGTTTGCCCCGAACGTCAACTCGTTCCGCCGCTTCCTGCCGGATACGTCGGCGCCGGTGAACGTGGAGTGGGGCGAAGAGAACCGCACCGTGGGCCTGCGGGTGCCGGATGCCGGGCCGCAAAACCGTCGGGTGGAAAACCGCCTGCCGGGGGCTGATGCCAACCCGTACCTGGCGATTGCCGCGAGCCTGCTCTGCGGTTACATCGGCATGGTCGAAGGCTTGAACCCAAGTGCGCCGGTGGTGGGGCGCGGCTATGAACGCCGCAACCTGCGCCTGCCACTGACCATCGAGGACGCGCTGGATCGCATGGAAAACAGCGCGACCATCGAGAAATACCTGGGCAAGAAATTCATCACTGGCTACGTCGCGGTCAAGCGGGCCGAGCATGAAAACTTCAAGCGCGTGATCAGCTCCTGGGAGCGGGAATTCCTGCTCTTCGCCGTCTGATGCGCCGGGCGCCGCTGCTTTTGGCGGCGCCTTTCACCGAAATCTTAGGAGAGTTCGCATGACCAGCAACAACCCGCAAACCCGTGAATGGCAAACCCTGAGCAACGATCACCACCTGGCCCCGTTCAGCGACTTCAAGCAGCTGAAAGAGAAAGGCCCGCGGATCATCACCAACGCCAAGGGCGTTTACCTCTGGGACAGCGAAGGCAACAAGATCCTCGACGGCATGGCCGGCCTGTGGTGCGTAGCGATCGGCTACGGTCGCGATGAACTGGCTGATGCCGCCAGCAAGCAAATGCGCGAGTTGCCTTACTACAACCTGTTCTTCCAGACCGCTCACCCGCCGGTGCTCGAGCTGGCCAAGGCCATTGCCGACATCGCGCCAGAAGGCATGAACCATGTGTTCTTCACCGGTTCCGGCTCCGAAGGCAACGACACCATGCTGCGTATGGTCCGCCACTATTGGGCGATCAAGGGCCAGCCGAAGAAGAAAGTCATCATCAGCCGCAAGAACGGTTATCACGGTTCCACCGTGGCCGGCGCGAGCCTGGGTGGCATGACGTACATGCACGAACAAGGCGACTTGCCGATCCCGGGCATCGTCCACATCGCCCAGCCTTACTGGTTCAGTGAAGGCGGCGACATGACGCCGGAAGAGTTCGGTGTGTGGGCAGCCAATCAGCTGGAAGAGAAGATTCTGGAAATCGGCGTGGATAACGTCGGTGCCTTTATTGCCGAGCCGATCCAGGGTGCCGGTGGCGTGATCATTCCGCCAGACACCTACTGGCCGCGCATCAAGGAAATCCTCGCCAAGTACGACATCCTGTTCGTGGCGGACGAAGTGATCTGTGGTTTCGGCCGCACCGGTGAGTGGTTCGGTACCGATTTCTACGGCCTCAAACCCGACATGATGACCATCGCCAAAGGCCTGACGTCCGGCTACATCCCGATGGGTGGCCTGATCGTGCGTGACGAAGTGGTGGCGGTGCTCAACGAGGGCGGCGATTTCAACCACGGTTTCACCTATTCCGGGCACCCGGTGGCGGCGGCGGTGGCGCTGGAAAACATCCGCATCCTGCGCGAAGAAAAAATTATCGAGCGCGTTCATGCAGAAACGGCACCTTACTTGCAGAAACGTTTGCGGGAACTGAGCGATCACCCGTTGGTGGGGGAAGTGCGCGGGGTGGGGCTGTTGGGGGCCATCGAACTGGTTCAGGACAAGGCCACGCGCAAGCGTTACGAAGGCAAGGGCGTCGGCATGATCTGCCGCACGTTCTGCTTCGACAACGGCCTGATCATGCGTGCCGTCGGCGACACCATGATCATTGCTCCACCACTGGTGATCACCAAGGCTGAAATCGATGAGCTGGTGACCAAGGCACGCAAGTGCCTGGACCTGACCCTGAGTGCGTTGCAGGGCTAAGTGCTAGGCTCTGAGCGGGAGACATGAAACTTTCGCTCAGGGCAGTCGCAAACGGCGGCCTTTCCTTGAAAGACCGCCACCGATCTTGCCAGACTAGCCGCGGTTCCAGTTGCCCGGGTTTGGCCGCTGAACAAAGTGGTTCAAAAAAGAAAAAATTTGGAGCATTACGCATGAAGGCATTAGGAAAAAAGCTTGCTGGCAAGACACTCCTCGCCATGTCCCTGATGGGCATTATGGCGGGTGCGGTTCAGGCGGACGACAAGGTGTTGCACGTCTATAACTGGTCCGATTACATCGCTCCGGACACCATCAAGAAGTTCGAAACCGAGTCCGGCATCAAAGTCGTTTACGACGTATTCGACAGTAACGAAACCCTGGAAGCCAAGTTGCTGGCAGGCAAGTCCGGTTACGACATCGTCGTACCGTCGAACAACTTCCTGGCCAAGCAGATCAAGGCCGGCGTTTACCAGAAGCTGGACAAGTCCAAGCTGCCTAACTGGAAGAACCTGAACACTGACCTGCTCAAAGCGGTATCGGTGAGCGACCCGGGCAACGAACATGCCTTCCCTTACATGTGGGGTTCGATCGGTATCGGCTTCAACGCCGAGAAGGTCAAGGCTGCACTGGGCGCCGATGCACCGACCAATTCCTGGGACCTGTTGTTCAAACCTGAAAACATCGCGAAGTTGAAATCGTGTGGCGTCAGTTTCCTCGATTCGCCAACCGAGATGATTCCGGTGGCGTTGCACTACCTGGGCTATCCAACCGACAGCCAGGACAAAAAACAACTGGCCGAAGCCGAAGCGCTGTTCCTGAAGATTCGTCCTTCGGTTGGCTACTTCCACTCGTCCAAGTACATCTCCGACCTGGCCAACGGCAACATCTGCGTAGCCGTGGGTTACTCGGGTGACATCTACCAGGCCAAAGCGCGCGCCGCCGAAGCCGGTGACAAGGTGAAAGTCAGCTACAACATTCCAAAAGAAGGTGCCGGCAGCTTCTACGACATGGTCGCTATCCCTAAAGATGCCGAAAACGTCGAAGGCGCCTACAAGTTCATGACCTTCCTGCAAAAGCCGGAAATCATGGCTGAAATCACCAACGCGGTACGTTTCCCGAACGGTAACGCGGCGGCCACTCCTCTGGTCGAAAAAGAAATCACCGAAGATCCGGGTGTCTACCCGCCTGCCGATGTGCTGGCCAAGCTGTACGCGATTGCCGATTTGCCGGCCGCGACCCAGCGGATCCTGACTCGCAGCTGGACCAAGATCAAATCCGGTAAGTAAGTAGCAAAACCCCTGTAGGAGCGAGCCTGCTCGCGATGAACCTGAGAGCACCGCTGGGTGTCAGGCACCCAGCGTCATCGTTGACGACCATCGCGAGCAGGCTCGCTCCTACAGGTATCCGTATAAAAGTTTTGCTGGAACGGTTTTTCGAGGGTAAGTTGCGCGCCGGTTTTGTTGCTGGGCAGCTACGACTGTCATGTAACGCGGGGCAACTTGGGCCCAACTAATTTTAGAGGACCTCCACTTGCCTATTTTTTCTTTGTTGCGCAATGCATTGCTGGCCGGTGCCGGACTGACGATGGCTGTCAGTGTCCAGGCTGCCGGCACGGTGCATATTTATAACTGGTCGGACTACATCGGCGAGACCACCCTGGCCGACTTCCAGAAAGAGACCGGTATCAAACCGGTGTATGACGTCTTTGACTCCAACGAAACCCTGGAGGGCAAGTTGCTCGCCGGGCGTACCGGTTATGACGTGGTCGTGCCGTCGAACCACTTCCTCGGCAAGCAGATCAAGGCCGGTGCTTTCCAGAAACTCGACAAGTCGAAGTTGCCGAACTACTCGAACCTCGACCCCGTATTGCTCAAGCGTCTGGAACAAAACGATCCGGGCAACTTGTACGCCGTCCCTTACCTGTGGGGCACCAACGGCATCGGTTACAACGTCGACAAGATCAAGGCTGTGCTGGGCGTCGACAAGATCGATTCCTGGAGTGCGGTGTTCGAGCCGGAGAACATCAAGAAGCTGCAGAGTTGCGGCGTGGCGTTCCTCGACTCCGCCGATGAAATGATGCCGACGGTCCTCAACTACATGGGCCTGAACGCCAACAGCACCAACCCCGAAGATTACAAAAAGGCTGAAGCCAAGTTGCTGGCGGTGCGGCCTTACGTGACCTACTTCCACTCCTCCAAATACATCGCGGATCTGGCCAACGGCGATATCTGCATCGCGATCGGTTTTTCCGGCGACATGTTCCAGGCCCGCAACCGTGCGGCTGAAGCGAAGAAAGGCGTGAACATCGCCTACACCATTCCCAAAGAGGGCGGTGCGCTGTGGTTCGACATGCTCGCGATTCCGAAGGATTCGGGCAACGTCAAAGAGGCCCACGCCTTCATCAACTATTTGTTGAAACCCGAGGTGATCGCACAGGTCAGTGATTCTGTTGGCTATGCGAACCCCAACCCTGGCTCGGACAAATTGATGGAGCAGTCCATCCGCACCGACGAGTCGGTTTATCCACCGCAAGCAGTCCTCGACAAGACCTACGTGTCGGTCGAGTTACCACCAAACATTCAACGTTTGATGACCCGCAGCTGGACCAAGGTCAAGTCGGGCAAATAGCTTCAGGGCTCAAACTATCCAGGTTGGCTCACCTTGAGCGAACTGCACTCTTTTTTTTGGGAGTTTCGTAAATGGCAGTTGCCTCCGGCGCCTATAAGAAAGCCCTCGAGGGCGACCAGTCACCTAAACAGGTGCTGGTCAAAATCGACCGGGTCACGAAGAAGTTCGACGAGACGATTGCCGTGGACGATGTGTCCCTGGAAATCAAGAAAGGCGAGATTTTCGCCCTGCTCGGCGGTTCGGGATCGGGCAAGTCCACGTTGCTGCGCATGCTCGCAGGCTTCGAACGGCCCACGGAGGGGCGCATTTTCCTCGATGGCGTAGACATCACCGACATGCCGCCCTACGAGCGGCCGATCAACATGATGTTCCAGTCGTACGCCCTGTTCCCGCACATGACCGTGGCGCAGAACATCGCCTTCGGCCTCAAGCAGGACAAACTGCCTGCGGCTGAAATCGATGCCCGCGTGGCCGACATGCTCAAGCTGGTTCAGATGACCCAGTACGCCAAGCGCAAACCGCATCAGTTGTCCGGTGGTCAGCGTCAGCGGGTGGCCCTGGCGCGTTCGCTGGCCAAGCGACCGAAGCTGTTGCTGCTCGACGAACCGATGGGGGCGCTGGATAAAAAACTGCGTTCGCAAATGCAGCTTGAGCTGGTCGAGATCATCGAGCGCGTCGGCGTAACCTGCGTCATGGTGACCCACGACCAGGAAGAGGCCATGACCATGGCCGAGCGCATCGCGATCATGCACCTGGGCTGGATCGCCCAGATCGGCAGCCCGATCGACATCTACGAAACCCCGACCAGCCGCCTGGTCTGCGAGTTCATCGGCAACGTCAACATCTTCGACGGTGAAGTGATCGACGACGCCGAAGGCCATGCGACCATCACCTGCAAAGACCTGGATCGCCAGATCTACGTGGGCCACGGCATCAGCACCTCGGTGCAGGACAAATCCGTGACCTACGCGATCCGTCCGGAAAAACTGCTGGTGACGCCGGACATGCCGACCTGCGAATACAACTGGTCCAGCGGCAAGGTGCACGACATCGCCTACCTCGGTGGCCACTCGGTGTTCTACGTCGAGCTGCCGAGCGGCAAGATCGTCCAGTCCTTCGTCGCCAACGCCGAACGCCGTGGTCAGCGCCCAACCTGGGGTGACCAGGTTTACGTGTGGTGGGAAGACGACAGCGGCGTGGTACTTCGCTCATGAACATGCGCAAATTCAAACGCCGCCTCAATCGAATAATTCCCGGTGGCCGTCAGCTGGTCATCGGGGTTCCGTTCCTCTGGCTGTTCATGTTCTTCATGCTGCCGTTCTTCATCGTCCTGAAGATCAGCTTCGCTGAAGCCGACGTGGCCATTCCGCCGTACACCGAAATCTATAACTTCGTAGACCAGAAGCTGCAGGTGCTGCTCAACCTCGGCAACTACGCGATGCTCGGCGACGATGAGTTGTACATCGCCGCTTACCTCGGTTCGTTGAAGATGGCGCTGATCAGCACCATCCTCTGCCTGCTGATCGGTTACCCGATGGCCTACGCCATTGCCAGTGCCCGCAAAGAGCTGCAAACGGTGCTGGTGCTGCTGATCATGATGCCGACCTGGACCGCGATCCTGATCCGCGTTTACGCGTGGATGGGCATTCTCAGCAACAACGGTCTGCTCAACGGTTTCCTGATGAGCATGGGCTGGATCGACGAACCGCTGCAGATCCTCAACACCAACCTGGCGGTGTACATCGGCGTGGTTTATTCGTACCTGCCGTTCATGATCCTGCCGCTCTACGCCAACCTGGTGAAGCACGACAACAGCCTGCTGGAAGCGGCGTCCGACCTCGGTTCGAGTACGTTCAACAGCTTCTGGAAGATCACCATTCCGCTGTCCAAGAACGGTATCGTCGCCGGTTGCATGCTGGTGTTCATTCCAGTGGTGGGCGAGTTCGTGATCCCGGAACTGCTGGGCGGTCCGGAAACCCTGATGATCGGTAAAGTGCTCTGGCAAGAGTTCTTCAACAACCGTGACTGGCCGGTGGCGTCTGCCCTGGCGGTGGTGATGCTGTTGATCCTGATTGTGCCGATCATCCTGTTCAACCGCAGTCAGGCCAAGGAAATGGAGGGTAAAGAATGAAGCGCTTCCGTTTCTCGAGTTTCATGCTGATCGCGGGTTTGCTGTTTATCTACGCGCCGATGCTGATCCTGGTGATCTACTCGTTCAACGCCTCGAAACTGGTGACAGTGTGGGGCGGCTGGTCGATCAAGTGGTACGTCGGCCTGATGGACAACACCCAACTGATGGGCTCGGTGGTGCGTTCGCTGGAAATCGCCTGCTACACGGCGATTGCCGCTGTGGCGCTGGGCACGTTGGCCGCCTTCGTCCTGACCCGCATTACCCGCTTCAAGGGCCGCACGCTGTTCGGTGGCCTGGTCACCGCGCCGCTGGTGATGCCCGAAGTGATCACCGGTCTGTCGCTGTTGCTGCTGTTCGTGGCCATGGCGCAGATGATCGGTTGGCCGCAAGAGCGTGGCATCGTCACCATCTGGATCGCCCACACCACGTTCTGTGCGGCGTATGTGGCGGTGGTGGTGTCGGCGCGCTTGCGTGAGCTGGACCTGTCCATCGAAGAGGCCGCCATGGATCTCGGGGCGAAGCCGTGGAAGGTGTTCTTCCTGATCACCATCCCGATGATCGCGCCATCCCTGGGTGCGGGCGGCATGATGTCGTTCGCGCTGTCGCTGGATGACCTGGTGTTGGCCAGCTTCGTGTCGGGGCCGGGGTCGACGACCTTGCCGATGGAAGTGTTCTCGGCGGTGCGTCTGGGCGTGAAGCCTGAGATCAACGCCGTGGCCAGCCTGATTCTGCTGGCGGTGTCGTTGATGACCTTCCTGGTCTGGTTCTTCAGCCGCCGTGCCGAAGAAAGCCGCAAGCGTGCGATTCAGCAGGCCATCGAAGAAAGCGCTGCCGATTCGTGGAAGCAACCGGACGTGCGTCGCGCGCAGCAGGCGCCGGAAGCGGCTTAAAGCGTTGGCCACAATTACGTGGCCAACCCAAACCCACTGTAGGAGCCGGCTTGCTGGCGATGGTGTGTCAGTCGACATCAATGTTGCTGACCCTCCATCGCCAGCAAGCCGGCTCCTACAGGTTTTATGCAATCCAGGGAGACTTGCGGATGATCTCGACGAAGTTCATCGGCTTGAACCCTGGCTCGCTGTCCACCAGCACATCCGCGTTCACCGTACCGAACGTGGTGTCCGGCTTGTGCTTGAAGCCGTTGGCGAACGCACACAGGATGCACTCCTTGAACCCCTCGCCCCGTGGATGCGCGTGCACCACCGCCTCACGCTGCGCCGTGGGAAATGCCGCGTAGTCGATCCCCAGCACATCCATTTCAACGCCCGCCGTCACCAATGCCACGTTGGGGCGCAGGTGATGCACTACGTTCGGCGTGGTGTGCAGGGCAATCGACAACCACACCTGCTCAATGTCGTCATCGCTCAGGCCATAAGGCTTGAGAAATGCTTTGGCGGCGTTGGCGCTATCGACTTCGAAGCGTTCATCGTCGCTGCGATGACCTTCCACCAGACCCAAGTCATGGAACATCGCGCCGACGTACAACAGCTCCGGGTTGTAGGCCAGTTGCTTGCGTTCACCGCTCAAAGCGCCGAACAGAAACACCCGGCGCGAGTGGTGATAAAGCAGGTCGGATTCGACGTCGCGAATGTATTCCGTGGTGGCCCGGGCCAATGCACTGTCGGGGATTTTGATGCCGGCGATGGTGCTGCTCATGGTGCTGTCCTCGTGGGGTACGCCGTGGCGGCGCTGATGGAACAAGTCTGTTCCCGGCCCCAAAACCGGACAATCGATCCATGGCTGCGATCCTTGCCAATGAGCATGCATATCGCGCCAACCTCGCTTGTTGGGCGCGGATTGGCTACGGTTGAGGTCCTGCGCATGGATTTACGTCATGCGCACACCTTGTAGGAGCCGGCTTGCTGGCGATGGTATGTCAGCAACATTGATGTCGACTGACCCTCCATCGCCAGCAAGCCGGCTCCTACAAAGTCTGCGTGCATTGAGGGTGTTCCTTGTTATGAGTAAAACCGTTGCCATCGTGGTGTTCGCCGGCGTTCAGTCCCTGGACGTCACCGGCCCCATGGATGTGTTTTCCGAGGCCAATCGTTTCCTCGCGCCGCAGGATCACTATCAACTGGAGGTGATTGGCGTCGAGCGCGGTGTGATGCCGTGCTCCAACGGTTTATCCCTTAATGCCCATCGGCATTTCAGCGAGGCGCTGGGGGCGTACGACTTGTTGCTGGTGGCCGGTGGGCCGCAGTTGCCGTTCATGGATTTCGGCGCGGCCTTCGATGCCTGGCTGCGCGATGCCAGCGCGCTGGCGCAACGGTTCGGCTCGATCTGCAACGGTGCATTCATGCTCGCCCGGGCAGGCTTGCTCGAAGGGCGGACGGTGACGACTCATTGGGGCGATGCCGCTGCACTTGCAGCGTTGTGCCCTTCGACGCAGGTCGAGGCTGATCGCTTGTACGTGCAGGACGGCGAGCTCTATACCTCGGCCGGGGTCACGGCGGGGATCGATCTGTCGTTGTACTTGTTGGCCCGGGATCATGGGCCGGAAGTGGCGCTCAGCGTGGCCAAGCGACTGGTGGTGTTCACGCAGCGCTCGGGCGGGCAATCGCAGTTCAGTCCATTCCTCACGCCCCACGCCGAGCCGACGTCGGCGGTGGCGATGGTTCAGCATTATGTGCTGGCCAACCTGACCGGCGATCTGACCATTGCTGACCTGGCCAACGCCGCCAACATGAGCGCCCGCAACTTTTCCAGGGTGTTTGCCAAAGAGGCGAAGGTCACCCCGGCGGAATTCGTCGAACGGGCGAGGGTGGATGCGGCGCGGGTGATGCTCGAAAGCACCGTCGCGCCGTTGAAGACGGTGGCGTATCAGTGCGGGTTTCGCGATGCCCAGCATATGCGCAGCGTGTTCAATCGCCGGTTGGGTGTGACGCCGCAGCAGTTCAGGTTGAATTTTGCGGCGATGGTTTGAGCTGACATTTGTGTGGTCAGTCAGGGCCTCTTCGCGGGCAAGCCTCGCTCCTACAAGTGACCTATTCCTGTAGGAGCGAGGCTTGCCCGCGAAGGCGTCAGCCCGGCCAACAAAAATCTAAGGCACAGCCCGCGCCGGCAACAGCTTCAACGTACTCCGCGTATTCGCCGTCACCTCTTCATCATTGAGATGCGCCTGGAAGTACACCCCTTCGACATACGCCTCAGCCTGATCATCAAAATGCCGGTCAAACGGCACGCCACTCTGGCCCACCGGGTTGACGGTCAGGCTGTGCGCCGGGTCGGCGAAGTCGATCAGGCGACGGGTCGACGGCCCATAAGTCACCGGCCACGGCGCCGGGCCGATCTTGGCCGAAAGGTTGTTCGGCACCTCGTGAGTGCCCGGTGCCGCGAACGGCCCGACATTGAAAATCCGGTCCAGCGGCTTCTGTTGCCCCAGCGGATGACCATGGGTCAGCGTGTGCGCCTTGCCCCACTGCCATTGCGTGAAATCCGCACCCAGCGTGCTCTTGAGGTGCGCGAGGCTCGCTTGCCACGCCACCTTGACCGTGTCGGCGCGGGTTTCCTTGCCGAGGGTGTTGCGGTTGTCCCACCACGGCGAGTCGGCGTTCGCGGCCAGGCGCGGCAGCGCAGCGTCGATCACCCGGGTCGAGAGCAGCGTCTCGAAGAAGTCGTTGCCCAGCTCATCGTGCATCGTCGCGTCAGCGAGGTTGAACAGAAACTGGTTGAACAGCGTGGCACTGGTGGAATCCAGCGGGTAGTCGCCTGTCCACTGGGCCAGTTGTTCCACCAATTTCAGTTCGGCGGGATCGCTCACCACCTCGCGCAGCACTGGTAACAACGGCGCGAGCAAACGCGGGCCGTAGGCGGTGGTGGTGCCCAGTTGCAGCTTCTGGCTGGCATCCAGATCCCACTTCACGGACTTGTCACCGAGCTGGCGATTGAGCTGCTGCCCGCGATCGGCGAGGTTGTAGTAACCGGGAATCTCCATGCCGGTCGGCGAAACGGGCTGGAAGTTGGCCGAGACAATGTAGCCCCGCGCCGGGTTCTCTTCCTGCGGGTTGGCGCTGAACGGGTAGAAGCCGTCCTTGTCCGCTTCGGCGCTGCTGCCGTCGAGGATGAACCACGGCCGCACACCCGCCGGACGCTTCGGCAGTTGCGCCGCTGCCCACCAGCCGATGTCGCCCTTGGCGTTGGCCCAGACGATGTTCAGGCCCGGCGCCTGGACCTTGGCGGCGGCACTGCGCGCCTTGGCCAGGGTGTCGGCACGGTTGAGCTGGTAGAAACCTTCGAGGATCGGGTTCTGGCTTTCGAGAAAACCCCACCACATGGCGATGGGCGTTTTGCCGACGCTGTTGCCCAGCGCATCGTTGACGATCGGCCCGTGTGGCGACTGGCGCAGCAGCAACTTCACCGGCGGCTGCCCCTTGACCGCGATTTGCTGTTCGCTGGTGACCATGTCCACCCACTTGCCGCGATACCAGACCTGGTTGGCGTTGTCCGGGTTGACCTTCTCGGCGATCAGATCGAGGTCGTCGTTCTGGAACATGGTGATGCTCCAGCCGAAGTCGCGGTTCATCCCCAGCGAGGCGAACGGCATCAACGCCTGATAATGACCGTAGAGCTCGAAGCCCGGCGCCGAGAGCTGCGCTTCGTACCACACCGACGGCGCGGAGAAGCGGATATGCGGATCACCCGCCAGCAGCGGCTTGCCGCTTTTGGTCCGATTGCCCGCGACGACCCAGGCGTTGCTGCCCTCGAACTGCGGCAAACCGTTGTCGGCCAGCGCCTGCTCGCTCAGGCGGGCGAGGGCGTTGAGGCCTTTCCAGTCGGCGCTGGCGAGAGGCGGCGGGGTGCTGCTGTGGTTGTTCGCCAGCACGCCTTTGGACTGCCAGTCGAGATCGAAGACGTTCAGGTACTCGGCGCCCAGTTGATCACGCACATAGGTCAGCAAGGGTTCGGTGCGAAACGCCGCGGCAAAACTGTAGGCCATGTAACCGGCGATGCTGATGGTGTCCTGCGCGGTGAACGGGCGTTTTGGAATGCCCAGTACATCGAACTCCGCAGGTTTTGCATGGCTGTCCTGATACTGGTTGATGCCGTCCAGATAGGCTTGCATGGCGATGAAGGCCGGCGACTGCTGATCCATGTTCGCCAGGTAGGTTTCGGCACGTTCGCGAATGCGCAGGCTGCGCATCAGCTTGTCGGTGTCGAGCAGTTTCGGGCCCAGCACTTCGGCCAGTTCACCACGGGCGAGGCGGCGCAGGACTTCCATCTGAAACAGCCGGTCCTGGGCGTGCACATAGCCGAGGGCGCGGTACAGGTCGGTTTCGTTTTCGGCGCGGATGTGCGGGATGCCGCGTTCGTCGTAACGGACGGTGACGGAGCCTTGCAAGTGTTGCAGCTCGACCATGCCCTGGCGCGTCGGTTGCTTGCTGTAGATGTACCCGCCGGCACCTGCGGCGAGCGCGACTATCAGCAGTGCGAGAACGGTCAGGCTACGTTTCATGGTGACTCCTTGTTGTTATTAGTGGCAGCAGTTCCCTGGCGCCACTGTTTAACACGGCTTGCCGAATCGGCCCATCGCCCTTAGGAGGGATTCGCGTCTGCGCGGTCTTACTGCTTTGTGTCGGCGGGCCACGGGCAGTAACACCCGACGGCCAGCGTGTGCGTGGCATTGACGGTGCGGCCCGCGTTTAACGCTTGTAGGATCGGCTCAATGAAGCTGTTGCTCGAATTACAGGTCAGGCCTTCGCTGTAAGGGCCGAAGTAGGCCAGTTTGCCGCTGCGGTCCCAGATCGCCACGGCCGGGCTGGCCGGGATCTGTTCGGAACCAGGGAGGACGGTGATGGTTTTCAGGCTGCTCAGCGTGCTCGGCAACTGGCCGTGGCTGCCGGGTTTTTGTACCGCATAAAACTCGACGCCTTGCGGCACATACTGCTCGACCAGTTCGCTCAGGTGTTGTTGATTGCCGACGTTGCACGGGCAGGCCGGGTCCCAGAAGTGCACCAAGCGAATGGCGCCGGGGCCGGCGAGGTTGTCGGGCAGGTGCAACGGGTCACCGGAAAACACCGCCGTGTGTTCGCTGAACGCCCGCAGGTAGCGTCCTTGAAACCAGTCGTACGCCGCCCATAAAACACCGGCGCACACGAGGGCGAGCAGGCAGGCAAGCAGTGGGGTGCGGTAGGGCGAACGCATGAGTGTCGATCCTCGAAGGTCGCCCAGCTTGCCATGCTTGCCGCGACAGATGAATATCGCAGGCTTATAAAGTCCGCTTCGTGCTCTGGAATCGCCCATGTCCGCCACTTTCGCCCCCGATCATTTGCGTGCCAGCCTGCGGCCCCTGGCCGAGTGGCAGCCGCTGTCCGAAGAGGCGCAGGCATACCAGCGGTTCTACGGGCTGGATTTTCCGGGGCGTCAGTTGCGCAGGGGCCTTGGGCGTTTTGAAGTGGACGCTTATGACGTGGTCGGCCAGGTGTGGTGGCCGGAGCGGGCGAAGGCGACGCTGTTTGTGTTCCACGGTTTCTATGATCACACCGGGCTCTACCGGCATGTGATCGAGTGGGCGCTGAATCAGGATTTCGCGGTGATTGCCTGCGACTTGCCGGGGCATGGCCTGTCCAGCGGCGAGCGTGCGAGCATCAACGATTTCGCCGAGTATCAGGACACGCTGCAAGGGCTGTTCGCCGAGGCGAAATCCCTCGATCTGCCGCAGCCGTGGCACCTGTGCGGTCAAAGCACCGGTGGCGCCATCGTGATCGACCATGTGCTCAACGAAGGGGCGGGCAGCCCGGCCCAGGGCCAGGTGATCCTGTTGTCGCCGCTGGTGAGGCCGCGCGCCTGGGGCTGGTCGCAGCTCAGTTATTACCTGCTCAAGCCGTTCGTCAAAGCCATCGCCCGACGCTTCAGCGAGAACTCCAACGACCCGGATTTCCTGCCGTTCCTGCAAGCCGACCCGCTGCAACCGCTGCGCTTGCCGACGGCCTGGGTTGGGGCGCTGGCGCGCTGGATCAAACGCATCGAAGCTGCGCCGGACAGCACTCGACGGCCGCTGATCGTGCAGGGGCAGGCGGACATGACGGTGGATTGGCAGCACAATCTTGAGGTGTTGAAAGCCAAGTTCGATCGGCCTCAGGTGTTGATGCTGCCTGAGGCGCGGCATCATTTGGCGAATGAGACGGTGGCGTTGCGCGGGGAGTATTTCGGGTTTTTGACGAAGCGGATCAAGGGCCGGAATTTGTAGTGCCTGTCAGGGCCTCTTCGCGAGCAAGCCCGCTCCCACAGTTGACCGAGTTGTTTGGGAAAACACGGTCAACTGTGGGAGCGGGCTTGCTCGCGAAGAGGCCCTTGCAGGCGCCGAGATTACTGACTGAGGTTCGAAGGGGTTTGCCCCACCGCCAACCCTGCCCGAATCGCCGCCAACGCCGCCTGGTAATACGCCTTGCCTTCCGCCGACTCGGCAAACGTGGCGAACTCTTCCAGCTCGTCATCCGACAGATCGCGATAGACATACAACAGCGTGTTGTTGAGGTCGCTGCCGATCTGGTCCATCAAGCGCTGACGCTGACCGTTCAACAGCCCCTGCGCCTGACCGCCACCGAGCAGGCCGGGGATCATCGAACTCAGGCTGTCGGCCGCGACGCCGGCAATCGCCAGGCTGACTTCCGCACCGGCCTCCCGCGCGGGCAAGGCCTGGGCGAGGTGACCGATGATCAGCGTGCGGCTGTCGCTGGCCTGAATCTTCGGCAGGCCTTTGGCGTTCTTCGCCAGTTGATCGCGACGGGTCGCCAGCAACTCGGCGGCGACGATCTTCTTGCCCAGCGGCGACTGGAAAAAAGCCAGTGCAGGTTTAGGATCGGCCAGGGTTTTGCGCAATTGCGCTTCGGCGCGCTGGTCCACGGCCTGCGGGGCAAAGCGCTGATTGCTGTTGTTCACCAGCGCCTGAAACACGGCGGGCGGCAGGCTGTTCTGGTAACGCTGCTGAGCGGCTGAAAGGGCATCACTGAAATGCGCGCGTTGTTCTGGCCAGCCGGCGACCTTGTACAACTGGTCGTGGCCGTCTGCCCAAGCGGGCAAAACGCAGAACATCATCAGTGAGAAAAGCAAACGGCGCATAGGGACTCCTGTCAGCAGGCGACTATTCTCCGTGTGGCATAGGGACTTGTCGAGAATTCGTATCAAGCCGCCGCGCGGCTCTGTCGGATTTTCCGGCACAGGAATACTATGCGCGCCATGCGAATACCCTCTGATCACCCGCTGCTGTTACGTATCGTCGACGACCTGGCCGAGCGCGGCTGGTCGCAGCAGAACATTTTCCTGCCTTTGGGTCTGACCCAAGAACTGGCGGCTGAGTGCCGTAAACGTGCCGCCGAGGGTGAATTGGCCCCGGCCGCCGTGGGCCGCGGGCCGACATCGGAGATTCGCGAGGGAATTCGCGGCGACCGAATCCAGTGGATCGAGCCGGGTCAGGCGCTGGCTTGCGACAGTTACCTGCAATTGATGGACAGCCTGCGCGAGGCATTGAATCGCGGGTTGTATCTGGGCCTCGAAGACTTTGAAAGCCATTTCGCGATGTACCCGCCCGGCGCTTTCTACCTCAAGCATGTCGACCGCTTCCGCGACGATGATCGGCGCATGGTCTCGGCGGTGGTCTACCTCAACGACGCCTGGCTGCCGGAGCACGGCGGTCAGTTGCGCATGTACCTCAAGGAAGGCGTCGAATACGATGTGGTGCCCACCGGCGGATGCCTGGTGGTGTTCCTGTCGGGCGAAGTGCCCCACGAAGTCCTGCCCGCGACCCGCGATCGCCTGTCGTTGACCGGCTGGTTCCGGCGTCGTGGCAACGAGCTGTTCTGATCATGCAGAAAATTCTGGTAAGTCGCTGTCTGCTCGGCCACCGCGTGCGTTACGACAGCGGTGCCAGCGGGCCGTTCGATCAGCTTCAACAGTGGGTCGACGAAGGTCGCGTCGTGCCGTTGTGTCCGGAAGTTGCCGGTGGCTTGCCGACGCCACGGGCGGCGGCGGAGATTCCGGGCGGGCAGGGCAGTGAAGTGCTGGAGGGGCAGGCGGCGGTGATGACCACCGAGGGCGAGGATGTCAGCGCGCAGTTTCTGAGCGGTGCCTACCAGGCGCTGGAGCTGGTACAGAAACACAACATCCGCATCGCTGTGCTCAAGGCCAACAGCCCATCCTGCGGCAACCTGTTGACCTATGACGGCACGTTCAGCGGCGTGAAAGTCAGCGGCGAAGGCGTGACGGCGGCGTTGCTCAAGCGCCATGGCGTGCAGGTCTTCAGCGAGCTGGAACTGGCTGAAGCCGCCGCCGCGCTGCAAATCTGATTCCGTACACGCATCCTGTAGGAGCCGGCTTGCTGGCGATAGCGGTGTATCAGTCAGCACATTTGTCGAATGTTAAACCGCTATCGCCAGCAAGCCGGCTCCTACAAGGGATTGCGGTGATTGTCCGTGGCCTTAGGGTTTCGGTATCTCGGCGGCATCCGCCCCAAACCATTTTTTCTCCAGTGCCTCCAGTCGCCCATCTGCCTTTATCCGCTGCAACGCGTTCTCCAGGCTGGCATGAAACGCCGGGTTCCCTTTCTGAAACGGAATGGCCAGGTTCTCGGCCGGGGCGGCTTTCGGCTTTTCTTGCGTCAGCGACTGCACCAACAGGATTGAACGCGGCTCTTCTTTCTGCGCGATCAGATGCGCATCGGTGTGAATGTAAGGTTCGCTGAAGTCGAAACGATCCTTGAGCGCCGGAGTCTCTGTTATGTGATTGATGGCGATGTCGTACTTGCCGCTTTCAACGCCGGTCAACAGATCGCTGGAGTCGGTGACGACGAAATCGGCCCTTACATCCAGTTCATTGGCCAGCAGTTGGCCCAGTTCGACTTCGAAGCCCGAGAGTTGGCCATCGTCCTTGAAATTGAAAGGTGGTGTATTAGCCTCAAGGGCAATTCGCAATTCACCGCGGTCGTTTACATCGTCAATCAGTTCGGCATGAGCCAAAGGGCTCAAAAGGGGTAGCAGGCAGATCAGGCCAGGCAAAAAGCGCATGGTCACTCCTTTGAATACATTTATCGCGATGCGCTGGTTCAGGCTCGCTTTGCTATGGTTGTCGAGTGCCTTCGACAACGAATGGCCATGAAGTTGTCATGGTCACATGGATTTTACGAAAAAACTGGAGAAGAGAATGAAAACCTTTATGTCACGTGCTGCGCTGGCTGGCCTGCTGATGGGTGTTTCGGTGCTGGCCAGTGCGGCTACGCCGGCACCCAAGGGTGCTGAAGTGTCCATCGTTTCTCCTGAAGACGGTGCGACGGTCCCGCAGACTGTCGTCGTCAAATTCGCTGTCGAGAACATTGCGCTGGCCCCGGCGGGTGATCCCACCAAGAACACCGGTCATCACCACTTGTTGATCGATGTCGATGAGTTGCCAGCCGCCGGTGCGCCGATCCCCAAAGATGCCAACCACCAGCATTTCGGCAACGCGCAGACTCAGGCTGAAGTAACGCTGACGCCCGGCAAGCACACCTTGCAACTCGAGCTTGGCGATAGCAACCACATGCCGTTCGATCCGCCGATCCTCTCCGAGAAAATCACCGTCAACGTTAAGTAACGTTAGTCGCGCCCAAGAAAAAGGAGACCCGAAGGTCTCCTTTTTTGTCGCTCAAGTCGCTATCAGAACAACACGCGGCTACGGATGGTGCCGTTGACGTGTTGCAGCTTCTGTTGCGCCAGGTCCGAGTACTCGGCGTCTACGTCGATCACCACGTAGCCGACTTTCTCGTTGGTCTGCAGGAACTGACCGGAGATGTTGATGCCGTTTTCGGCGAAGACCTTGTTGATCTCGCTCATCACACCCGGAATGTTCTCGTGGATGTGCAGCAGACGGTGCTTGCCAGGGTGAGCCGGCAGGGCCACTTCCGGGAAGTTCACGGACGATACCGACGTACCGTTGTCGCTGTACTTGACCAGTTTCTCGGCCACTTCCAGACCGATGTTGGCTTGCGCTTCAGCGGTGGAACCACCGATGTGCGGGGTCAGGATCACGTTGTCCAGGCCGCGCAGCGGGCTTTCGAACTCTTCGTCGTTGGAGCGTGGCTCCACCGGGAATACGTCGATGGCCGCGCCGATCAGGTGCTTGTCCTTGATCGCGTCCGCCAGGGCTTGCAGTTCGACCACGGTGCCGCGAGCGGCGTTGATCAGGATGCCGCCCTTCTTGATGGCGCGGATTTCCTGCTCGCCGATCATCCACTGGGTCGCAGCGGTTTCCGGAACGTGCAGGGTCACGATGTCGGACATGCCCAGCAGCTCGTGCAGGTTGCCGACCTGGGTCGCGTTACCCAGAGGCAGCTTGGTCACGGTGTCGTAGAAGTAAACCTGCATGCCCAGGCCTTCAGCCAGGACCGACAGTTGCGTACCGATCGAGCCATAACCGACGATGCCGAGCTTCTTGCCACGGATTTCGAAGGAGTTGGCCGCGCTCTTGATCCAGCCGCCACGGTGGCAGGAAGCGTTCTTCTCAGGGATGCCGCGCAGCAACAGGATCGCTTCGGCCAGCACCAGCTCGGCAACGGAGCGAGTGTTGGAGTACGGAGCGTTGAACACTGCGATGCCGCGCTCGCGGGCAGCGTTCAGGTCAACCTGGTTGGTGCCGATGCAGAAACAACCTACAGCGACGAGCTTCTTCGCGTGATCGAAGATCTCTTCGGTCAGTTGAGTGCGGGAGCGAATGCCGATGAAGTGAGCATCAGCGATCTTTTCCTTCAGCTGGGCTTCCGGCAGAGAACCCGTGAGGTACTCGATGCTGGTGTAGCCCGCCGACTTGAGAACGTCGACAGCCGATTGGTGGACGCCTTCGAGAAGAAGGAACTTGATCTTGCTCTTATCGAGAGAAGTCTTGCTCATCTGCGTAAACCTGTATCCCGGAGAAAAATGGCAGGAAATGGTCAACAGACGCTGACCCCGACGGCACGACAGCCGTCGCCGCAGAACAGCCGTTGGGCACTATCCTGCGGGGTCGGTATGCTAGCATAAGCGCCCCGCAAACACTCATTCCTGCGACGTGAAGCGTTCTCAGGATGACCATGAATTGTTCGAGAGTTCTGTCGATGACCAATCCTGCCCTGATTGATGAACTGAAGACCCTGGTCGAGCCTGGCAAGGTACTGACCGATGCCGACTCCCTGAACGCTTACGGCAAGGATTGGACCAAGCATTTCGCCCCGGCCCCGACCGCCATCGTGTTCCCGAAGACCACCGAGCAGGTCCAGGCCATCGTCTTGTGGGCCAATAAACACAAGGTGGCGCTGGTGCCGTCCGGCGGGCGCACCGGGCTTTCTGCCGCTGCGGTGGCCGCCAATGGCGAAGTGGTCGTGTCCTTCGACTATATGAACCAGATCCTCGACGTGAACCTCACCGACCGCACCGCCGTGTGCCAGCCGGGCGTCGTGACCGAGCATTTGCAGAACGTCGCCGAAGAAAAAGGCCTGTACTACCCGGTGGACTTCGCTTCCGCAGGATCGAGCCAGATTGGCGGCAATATCGGCACCAATGCCGGCGGGATCAAGGTGATTCGCTACGGCATGACCCGTAACTGGGTCGCCGGCATGAAAGTCGTCACCGGCAAGGGTGACGTGCTGGAACTGAACCGCGACCTGATCAAGAACGCCACCGGCTACGACATGCGTCAGCTGTTCATCGGCGCTGAAGGCACCCTCGGTTTTGTGGTCGAAGCGACCATGCGCCTGGACCGGGCGCCGAAAAACCTCACCGCGATGGTGCTTGGCACTGCCGATTTCGACTCGATCATGCCGGTATTGCACGCGTTCCAGAGCAAACTTGACCTGACCGCGTTCGAATTCTTCTCTGACAAAGCCCTGGCCAAGGTCATGGGGCGCGGTGACGTGCCGGCGCCATTTGAAACCGACTGCCCGTTCTACGCGCTGCTGGAATTCGAAGCGACCACTGAAGAAGTGGCCAACCACGCGCTGGAAACCTTCGAGCATTGCGTGGAGCAGGGCTGGGTGCTGGATGGCGTGATGAGCCAGAGCGAAACCCAGCTGCAAAACCTCTGGAAACTGCGCGAATACATTTCCGAAACCATCTCCCACTGGACGCCGTACAAGAACGACATTTCGGTCACTGTGTCGAAAGTCCCGGCGTTCCTTAAGGAAATCGATGCGATCGTCGGCGAACACTATCCGGACTTCGAAATCGTCTGGTTCGGCCACATCGGCGACGGCAACCTGCACTTGAACATCCTCAAGCCGGATGACCTGAGCAAGGACGAGTTTTTCGCCAAGTGCGCGACCGTGAACAAGTGGGTGTTCGAAACCGTCGAGAAGTACAACGGCTCGATTTCCGCCGAACACGGCGTGGGCATGACCAAGCGTGACTACTTGACCTACAGCCGCTCCCCGGTTGAGATCGAGTACATGAAAGCGGTCAAGGCGGTGTTCGATCCGAACGGCATCATGAACCCGGGCAAGATTTTCGCTGTTTGATTTTCGAACTTAAGCGCTACGAACCAGGAGTCGGTCAATGAGCTATCAGCACCAGTATGTCGACGGTACACGCATCCACTTCCCATTGGGCAAAGTGGTTTGCATCGGCCGCAACTATGCCGAACACGCCAAGGAACTGGACAACCCGGTGCCAACGGAGCCCCTGCTGTTTATCAAGCCAGGCAGCTGTGTCGTGCCGCTGGAAGGCGGTTTCAGCATTCCGACCGAGCGCGGTTCAGTGCACTACGAGGCCGAAATCGCGGTGTTGATCGGCAAGCCTTTGTCGACCAAACCAAGCCGTGAAGAAGTCCTTGATGCTATTTCCGGTTTTGCTCCAGCGCTGGACCTGACCCTGCGTGACAAGCAGGCAGAGCTGAAGTCCAAAGGCCTGCCGTGGGAAATCGCCAAGTCCTTCGACGGTGCGGCAGTGATTGCCCCGTTCGTATCCGGCAGCACATTTGCCGACCTGACCGACATCGGCATCCGCCTGACCATCAACGGCGAAGTGCGCCAGGATGGCAACAGCAGCGCGATGCTCAACCCGATCGTGCCAATGATCCAGCACATGGCCGGCTGCTTTTCGCTGCAGGCTGGCGACGTGATCCTGACTGGCACGCCGGTCGGTGTCGGCCCGCTGAATGTGGGTGACGAAATCGTTCTGGAACTGCCAGGCGCAAGCAGCTTCACCAGCAGCGTCCGCTGACACACCGCAAAACCTTGTAGGAGCCGGCTTGCTGGCGATAGCGGTGTAACATCGATAGAGATGTTGAATGTTAGGCCGCCATCGCCAGCAAGCCGGCTCCTACAGGGGATTGTGTTCCGATCTGAAGAAAGCGGCGCTCATGCAGGGCAATCCCGCCATTTCCCGTTTTTTTCACATCTTGTCTGGATAATTCCCGGGCTTCTGGCGTCTGAGCCGGTCCCAATTGTGCTATTACCCTTAGCCTGAATTTCTGGAACGCATCCCCTGATGGCCATCCAATCGCTGCCCACGCTTAAAACTGCCCGTCGCCCGCGCTTTTTCATGCGTTGGTATGCCTGGCTTTTGCTGGTCGCGGCCGCCGCGTATGGCCTCGCCTTTGCCATGCATTGGGATGACCGCGGTGTGCTCTGGGTGCTGGAGCGTTTCGAAAGCCCGGCTGAACGCCAGGAAAGTATCTGGCTCCCGGATTACCGGGCGGTGATCGATGCCAAGTCACTGCCGGGGATGGAAAAGGACGAAGCGTCCGACCTGGCCTACAACCCGCAAACCAAAACCCTGTTCTCGGTGATGGGCAAAAACCCGTTCCTGGTCGAGCTGGACCTGCAGGGTGAAGTGCTGCGCAAAATGCCACTGGTGGGCTGGAGCAACCCGGAAGGTGTGACGGTCATGGGCAACGGTCTGCTGGCCATTGTCGATGAGCGTGAGCATTTGCTGAGCATCGTCAAGGTCGACGCCGATACCCGCGAGCTGAACATCGCCAACTTCCCCAAGTACGACCTCGGTCCGTCGAAAGACCAGAACAAAGCGTTCGAAGCGGTCGTCTGGGATGCGCACAATCAACACATGCTGCTGGGTGAGGAGCGTCCACCAGCGCTGTTCACCTGGAAAAGCGCCGACGGCCTGACACTCACCGGCGACAAGCAGAAGCTGGCCAGTGACGCGCTGGACATCCGCAACCTGTCGGCCTTGGCCATCGACCCGCGTACTGGCCATACGCTGGTGTTGTCCGCCGATTCCCACTTGCTGCTGGAGCTGGACGAGAAGGGCGAGCAGGTCAGTTTCATGACCTTGCTGGGTGGTTTCAATGGCCTGAAGAAGACCATTCCCCGCGCCGAAGGCGTGACCATGGACGAGGCGGGCACGCTGTATATGGTGAGCGAGCCGAACCTGTTCTACCGATTCGAAAAGCAGCGCTGATTCGCGACCTTGATCTGCGAATGTGTAGGAAACACGACGCTCAGTTGTAGGGCCAACCCAACGGCCTTTAAGCTTCAATTCAGACTGCCGTGGTATTTCATCCGCCCGTCCTGATTCCGAGCTTGCCTGAATGCGCCGACTTGCCCGCCCCAAACCCCTGATCCTGATTCTCTCGGTGATCGCGCTGACCGTGCTGGTTGCGTTCGGCCAACACCTGCGTCTGTTTGAGCGGGCCTGGTTCAATCTGCATACGCTTTGGCAGGCAGAAAGCGCCCAGTCGATCGGACTGGATCACTATCAGGTTGTCATTGAGGGCCGGGTCATCGAAGGCCTGGACGACGATGTGTCAGCGCTGACCTTCGATCCGGTCCGCAAAAGCCTGTTCACCGTCACCAATAAAAACTCCGAGCTGATCGAGCTGTCGCTGGAAGGCCAGATCCTTCAGCGCATCGCGCTGGTCGGCTTCGGTGATCCGGAAGCGGTGGAATTCATCAGCGCCGACACTTACGTCATCACCGACGAGCGTCAGCAGCGGCTGATCAAGATTCATCTGGAGAAGGACACGACGTTCCTCGACGCGGCGGATGCCGAGCAGATAACCCTCGGCGTGCACATGAGCAGCAACAAGGGTTTTGAAGGCCTGGCCTACGATTCGGTGGGTAAGCGGCTGTTTGTCGCCAAGGAGCGCGACCCGATGCTGATCTATGAAGTGCAGGGCTTTCCGCATTACAACCCGGAAAAATCCTATGCGGTGCACGTGGTCAACAACCCCAAGCGCGATGCCGGGATGTTTGTGCGAGACCTGTCGAGCCTGCAATACGACGAGCGCAGCGGTCACCTGTTGGCGCTGTCCGACGAGTCGCGACTGATTCTGGAACTGGATGTGGACGGGCGTCCGCTGAGCACCATGTCACTGAACAAGGGGCGTCAGGGGTTGCAGAAGACGGTGCCGCAAGCGGAAGGGATCGCCATGGATGACGACGGCACGATGTACCTGGTGAGCGAGCCGAACCTGTTCTACGTCTTCAAGAAACCAGTGCAACCCTAACTAACACCCCGGAACCAATGTGGGAGCGAGCCTGCTCGCGATGAGGTCGTGTCAGTCGATAGAGATGTTGACTGAAAGACCGCTATCGCGAGCAGGCTCGCTCCCACAGGTTTATCGGCGTGTCTGATTATTGAGCGCGCAGGGTCTTCACGCCTTCGCTGGTGCCCAGCAACAGCAGATCCGCAGGACGCGCCGCGAACAAACCGTTGGTCACCACGCCGACGATCGCATTGATCTGCGTCTCCAGCTCGACCGGGTTGGTGATCTGCATGTTGAACACATCCAGAATGATGTTGCCGTTGTCAGTCAGCACGCCTTCACGGTAAACCGGGTCGCCGCCGAGCTTCACCAGCTCGCGGGCCACGTGGCTGCGGGCCATCGGGATCACTTCGACCGGCAGCGGGAACGCGCCGAGCACCGGCACCAGTTTGCTGCCATCGGCGATGCAGATGAAGGTCTTGGCCACGGCCGCAACGATCTTCTCGCGGGTCAGGGCTGCGCCGCCGCCCTTGATCAGGTTCAGGTGTTCGTCGCTTTCGTCGGCGCCGTCGACGTAGAACTCCAGGTCACTGACGGTATTCAGCTCATACACCGGAATACCGTGGCCCTTGAGGCGTGCGGCGGTGGCTTCGGAACTGGCGACTGCGCCGTCGAAGGCACCTTTGTGTTGCGCCAGTGCGTCGATGAAGCAGTTGGCGGTGGAGCCGGTGCCGACCCCGACGATGCTCTTGTCGTCGAGTTTCGGGAGGATGAAGTCGACGGCGGCCTGGGCTACTGCCTGTTTGAGTTGATCCTGGGTCATGCGGGCTCCGAAGTGCCGAAGAGGGGGAACGAAAGCCCGGCATTATAGGCCCCGGGACGGGGAAGGTCATTGCCCGATTGGCAGACCGCCACCGATCCCTGTAGGAGCGAGGCTTGCCCGCGAAAGCGTTCTTACTGCCAACATTTATTCTGGATGTGCCGGCCTCTTCGCGGGCAAGCCTCGCTCCTACAGGTTCATGATCCCTTCCGGGGAGGGTAAAACCACCTGTTTAGTGTGGTCGCACGCCCGAAAGCCGGGTTAGACTCCTTGGCCCTGCCCAACCCGCTCAGTGATGCTTTCCGATGCTCGAACAGTACGTCAAAAAGATCCTCACCTCGCGCGTTTATGACGTTGCCGTAGAAACCCCATTGCAGACTGCCCGCCAGCTCTCCGAGCGGCTGGGCAACAGTATTTTGCTCAAGCGTGAAGACTTGCAGCCGGTGTTCTCGTTCAAGATTCGCGGGGCCTACAACAAGCTCACGCAGTTGAGCGATGAAGAGCGCGCGCGCGGCGTCGTGACGGCTTCGGCCGGTAATCACGCGCAGGGCCTGGCCCTGGCGGCGAAAGTGCTCGGCGTGAAAGCCACCATCGTCATGCCCAAGACCACCCCGGAAATCAAAGTCGAAGGCGTGCGTTCCCGTGGTGGCAAAGTGGTGCTGCACGGGGATTCGTTCCCGGAAGCCCTGGCTTACTCGCTGAAACTGGTCGACGAAAAAGGCTACGTCTACATTCACCCGTACGACGATCCCCACACCATTGCCGGGCAGGGCACGGTGGCCATGGAGATTCTGCGCCAGCACCCTGGGCGTCTGGATGCGATCTTCGTTCCGGTCGGCGGCGGCGGGCTGATTGCCGGTATCGCGGCGTACGTGAAATACCTGCGCCCGGAAATCAAGATCATCGGCGTCGAGCCGGACGACTCCAATTGCCTGCAAGCTGCCATGGCCGCCGGCGAGCGCGTGGTGCTGCCGACCGTGGGCCTCTTCGCCGACGGCGTCGCGGTCGCTCAGATTGGTCAGTACACGTTCGACATCTGCAAAGACTATGTCGATGAAGTGATCACGGTCAGCACCGACGAGATCTGCGCGGCGATCAAGGATATCTACGACGATACCCGCTCGATCACTGAACCTGCCGGCGCCCTGGGCGTGGCCGGGATCAAGAAATACGTCGAGCAGCACGCTGTCACCGGGCACACCTTTGTGGCCATCGATTCCGGCGCCAACGTCAACTTCGACCGCTTGCGCCATGTGGCTGAACGCGCCGAGCTGGGCGAGGGCCGCGAAGCCATCATCGCCGTGACCATCCCCGAGAAGCCGGGCAGCTTCAAGGCGTTCTGCGAAGCCATCGGCAAGCGCCAGATCACCGAATTCAACTACCGCTACAACACCGGCAGCGAAGCGCACATCTTCGTTGGCGTGCAGACGCACCCGGAAAACGATCCACGCAGCGCGCTGCTTGCCAGCCTGACCGAGCAAGGTTTCCCGGTGCTGGACCTGACCGACAATGAACTGGCCAAGTTGCACATCCGGCACATGGTCGGTGGCCGCGCGGCCCAGGTGGTGGATGAAGTGGTGCTGCGCTTCGAATTTCCGGAGCGACCGGGCGCGCTGTTCAACTTCCTCAGCAAGCTCGGCGGGCGCTGGAACATCTCGATGTTCCACTACCGCAACCACGGCGCAGCGGACGGTCGTGTGGTCGCAGGGCTGCAAGTGCCTCACGAAGAGCGTCATCTGGTGCCGGCGGCGCTGGAAGAAATCGGCTACCCGTACTGGGACGAAAGCGACAATCCGGCCTATCAGCTGTTTCTTGGCTGAGCGGCTACGCTGATGGGCAGGTCATAAGGAAGTCGAACAATGGAAACGTTAACCGCCCTGAAAGTGGCGCACATGGTGGCGACGGTTGTGCTGCTGGTCTGTGCGCTGGGCCTGGGGATCTGGGTCTGGCGAACTCGGCGTAATGGCGACGCGACGGCGGGCAGCCGAACCTTGCAAAGGCCTCGGGTATTCATCTGGCTGTTGATGGGGCTGGCATTGCTGAGCATGCCGTTCACCGGCTGGTGGATGGTGCATCTGGTGGGCTGGCCGTTGGGGCAGACGTGGTTGCTGGCGTCGAGTGTGCTTTACACCGTTGCGGCGTTGGCGTGGTTCTGGTTGTTGGTGCGGCTTAACAAGTTGCGCAAGGCGCCGGCGGGGAACGGCAAGTTTACCTTCGCCCTGGCGTTGTTCAGCTTCGTCTGCTTTATCGCCATTGCCGGGTTGATGGGTGCCAAGCCTGTTTAACGCTTGAAACCGAGTTGACCCCTTCGCGGGCGAGCCTCGCTCCTACGGGATTTGCGTCATTTTCATAATTGACGCATGACCTGTAGGAGCGAGGCTTGCCCGCGAAGGCGATTTCAGTCACGCAACGAAATCACCGGCCAGCCACGCTTCTCGGCCTCGGCGCGCAAATTCGGGTCCGGATCAACCGCTACCGGATTCGCCACCTGTTCCAGCAACGGAAAATCATTCATCGAGTCGCTGTAGAAGTAACTGTCTTCCAGCGAATGCCCGCTTTCTTCCAGCCAACGATTAAGCCGCGTCACCTTGCCTTCGCGGAAGCACGGCACGTCGGTGCTGCGCCCGGTGTAGCGGCCATCGACCATCTCGCACTCGGTGGCGATCAGGGTTTCAACGCCCAGGCGCTCGGCGATGGGACCTGTGACGAAGCGGTTGGTCGCGGTGATGATCACCAGTTTGTCGCCGGCATCGCGGTGCTTCTTCAGCAGCTCAAGTCCCTTGGGCAGCACGATCGGTTCGATGCAGTCGCGCATGTAATCGCTGTGCCACTGATCCAGCGTGGCCATTTCGGTGCGGCCGAGTACTTCCAGGCAAAAGTTCAGGTAGGCGGCGTTATCCAGCTTGCCGGCCAGGTAATCCTGATAGAACTCGTCGTTGCGTGTCTTGTAGGCGACGGCGTCGAGGAAGCCGCGTTCGCACAGGTAATCACCCCAGGCGTGGTCACTGTCGCCGCCCAAAAGGGTGTTGTCCAAGTCGAATAAAGCCAGGCGCATTGCAGTTACTCGCTGAAAAGTCTGTAGAAAGGCGCCCAGAATACGGACTTTTCACAAGAGTGCACATAAGGTTGGCCGGCTCGTTGCTGCCTTCACAACCTTTGTGGAACAATGCGGCGACATGCGTTTGCGAGGTTGTTGCCGTGATCGACCCCGATGGTTTCCGCCCCAATGTCGGGATCATTCTCACGAATGATGCCGGACAGGTGCTATGGGCTCGCCGTATCAATCAAGATGCCTGGCAGTTTCCACAGGGTGGTATCAACCCCCAGGAGACGCCGGAAGACGCCTTGTACCGCGAGTTGAACGAAGAAGTGGGTCTGGAGCGTGAAGATGTTGAAATTCTCGCCTGCACCCGGGGCTGGTTGCGCTATCGTTTGCCGCAACGTCTGGTCCGTACCCACAGCCAACCGCTGTGCATCGGCCAGAAACAGAAATGGTTTCTCCTGCGCCTGATCTCCAACGAGCAGCGGGTGCGGATGGATTTGACCGGTAAACCGGAATTCGATGGCTGGCGCTGGGTCAGTTATTGGTATCCGTTGGGCCAGGTGGTGACATTCAAGCGCGAGGTGTATCGACGCGCTCTCAAAGAGCTTGCCCCGCGCCTTTTAGCGCGCGACTGACGACGGAGTTCGACCCCGAGCCATGCTCAATACGCTGCGCAAGATCGTCCAGGAAGTTAACTCCGCCAAGGATCTCAAGGCGGCGTTGGGGATTATTGTGTTGCGCGTCAAAGAGGCCATGGGCAGCCAGGTCTGCTCGGTCTACCTGCTTGACCCCGAGACCAACCGCTTCGTGCTGATGGCGACCGAGGGCTTGAACAAGCGCTCGATCGGCAAAGTCAGCATGGCACCCAACGAAGGTCTGGTCGGCCTGGTCGGCACGCGTGAAGAACCCCTGAATCTCGAAAACGCCGCGGATCACCCGCGCTACCGCTACTTCGCCGAGACCGGTGAAGAGCGCTACGCCTCATTCCTCGGGGCACCGATCATCCACCACCGCCGCGTTGTCGGCGTGTTGGTCATTCAGCAGAAAGAACGCCGCCAGTTCGATGAAGGTGAAGAAGCCTTCCTCGTGACCATGAGCGCGCAACTCGCCGGGGTTATCGCCCACGCCGAGGCCACCGGTTCGATCCGAGGCCTGGGCCGTCAGGGCAAAGGCATCCAGGAAGCCAAGTTCATCGGCGTGCCGGGTTCGCCGGGTGCGGCGGTCGGTACGGCGGTGGTCATGCTGCCACCGGCTGATCTGGACGTGGTGCCGGACAAGACCATCAGCGACATCGACGCCGAACTGGCGTTGTTCAAGACCGCCATCGAAGGCGTGCGCGCCGACATGCGTGCGTTGTCGGCCAAACTGGCCTCGCAGTTGCGCCCCGAAGAGCGCGCCCTGTTCGACGTCTACCTGATGATGCTCGCCGACGAGGCGCTCGGCAGCGAAGTGACCACGGTGATCAAGACCGGTCAGTGGGCCCAGGGCGCGCTGCGCCAGGTGGTCACTGAGCACGTCAACCGTTTCGAATTGATGGACGATGCCTACCTGCGTGAGCGCGCATCGGACGTCAAGGACCTTGGTCGCCGTCTGCTCGCCTACTTGCAGGAAGAGCGTCAGCAGAACCTGGTCTACCCGGAAAAAACCATTCTGGTCAGCGAAGAACTGACGCCGGCGATGCTCGGCGAGGTGCCGGAAGGCACGCTGGTCGGTCTGGTTTCGGTCCTCGGTTCAGGTAACTCCCACGTCGCGATCCTCGCCCGGGCGATGGGCATCCCGACGGTGATGGGTCTGGTCGACCTGCCTTATGCCAAGGTCGACGGCATCGAATTGATCGTCGACGGCAACCGCGGCGAGGTCTACACCAACCCCAGCGATGTGCTGCGCAAGCAGTTCGCCGAGGTGGTGGAAGAAGAGAAACAACTGGCGCTCGGTCTCGATTCCCTGCGCGACCTGCCGTGCGTGACCCTCGACGGTCACCGCATGCCGCTGTGGGTCAACACCGGCCTGCTGGCGGACGTGGCGCGGGCGCAAAAGCGCGGCGCCGAAGGTGTCGGTCTGTACCGAACCGAAGTGCCGTTCATGATCAACCAGCGCTTCCCGAGCGAAAAAGAGCAGCTGGCGATCTATCGCGAGCAACTCGCCGCGTTCCACCCGCAACCGGTGACCATGCGCAGCCTGGACATCGGCGGCGACAAGTCGCTGTCGTACTTCCCGATCAAGGAAGACAACCCGTTCCTCGGCTGGCGCGGCATTCGCGTCACCCTCGACCACCCGGAAATCTTCCTGGTGCAGACCCGCGCCATGCTCAAGGCCAGCGAAGGCTTGAACAACCTGCGGATTCTGCTGCCGATGATCTCCGGCACCCATGAACTGGAAGAAGCCTTGCACCTGATTCACCGGGCGTGGGGCGAAGTCCGCGACGAAGGCACCGACGTGCCGATGCCGCCGATTGGCGTGATGATCGAGATTCCGGCGGCGGTGTATCAGACCAAGGAACTGGCGCGGCAAGTGGACTTCCTGTCGGTCGGTTCCAACGACCTGACCCAGTACCTGCTGGCCGTTGACCGCAACAACCCGCGAGTGGCCGACCTCTACGACTACTTGCACCCGGCGGTGCTACAGGCGTTGCAGACCGTGGTGCGTGACGCCCATGCCGAAGGCAAGCCTGTGAGCATCTGCGGCGAGATGGCGGGGGATCCGGCGGCGGCGGTGCTGCTGATGGCGATGGGCTTCGACAGTTTGTCGATGAACGCCACCAACCTGCCGAAGGTGAAGTGGATGCTGCGTCAGATCAACCTGAGCAAGGCCAAGGAATTGCTCGCGGAGCTGATGACCATCGACAACCCGCAAGTTATCCACAGCTCGCTGCAACTGGCGCTGAAGAATCTTGGGTTGGCGAAGATGGTCAGCCCAGCAGCGGTCAAAGCTCTCTAAAGGCTGCTGGCCTCTTCGCGGGCAAGCCTCGCTCCTACATGGAACGCGTAAATCCTGTAGGAGCGAGGCTTGCCCGCGAAGGCGTCCCCTAGTACGCCGAAAATCTAAACTCTGACCTCAACTTCCCCCAAATGCCCGCCATACGGCCCGAAACTCCGTTCGACCATCAGCCGCGTCCCATCCGCCTGCACAATCAACGCCGTACTCGCCCGCGTCCCATAACTCTGGCTGGCAATAAACACACTCGACAACAACGACTCGGTCGCCAGACCCACCCCGGTATCCGGCAGCTCTGCAAAAGGCGCTGTCTGCGAATCACTGAGCAACGCCAATAACGCCTCAGGCTGCGGATCCTCCAGAACAGCCTCCAGCGCCGCTCGCGCCTTGAGCAACTTCGGCCACGGCGTATCCAGGCCAGCATTCGATAACCCATACACCCCGGCCGGCAGCAGCACCGCTTCAAGCTCCCGGGCATTGAAGTGCCACAGTTCATTGGCATTGCCGATCAGCAGGTTAAAACCGGCATATTCGAGTGAACGTCCGACAACGTCGTCCAAATAATCATCTATCGGCATGTCGCCGCTGAGAAATCGTGCAACCAGTTCGCCTCGGGATTTTCGAGCGGCCGGTTGATGGGGATCGCGAATATTGGTCAGCGCCGCAAAGCGCCCGTTGGCGCCGACACCGAGCCAGGTGCCGCCGGCTTCCAGATCGCGACCGGCGTAGACGTGCGGTGTTTCGGGCCATTGCGCCAAGGGCAGACTGGGCCGGGCATAGAATTCGTCGCGGTTGGCGGCGACGATCAGCGGCTGGGCGTGGCCCGGGCGCCAGGCAAAGACAATCAGGCACATAAGGTGGTCCTTGTGTGTTTTTGCCCACTCTACGCAGTCATTGTGCGGGTATCCATCGCCATCCAGTGGAGCCGAAGGCCATGCATCCGTTACCATGCCGCTCTTCTTTGGGGGTCGTACATGGAATTTCTGCTCTATCTGGCGCTCGGCGCCTGTGCAGGCGTGCTGGCCGGCCTGTTCGGCGTCGGCGGCGGAATTATCATCGTGCCGGTGCTGGTGTTCAGTTTCACCTTGCAGGGTTTCGACGCCTCGATCCTGACGCATCTGGCGGTCGGCACATCCCTGGCTACGATCATCTTTACCTCGGTCAATGCTGTGCGCGAGCATCATCGCCGCGGCGCCGTGCGTTGGCCGATTTTTGCCTGGATGACCGTCGGCATCCTGCTCGGCGCCGGGTTCGGCGCGCTGACAGCCGAAGCGATCTCCGGGCCAAACCTGCAGAAAATCATCGGCGTATTTGCCCTGGTCATCGCCGTGCAGTTGATGCTGGACGTCAAGCCCAAGGCCAGCCGAACGGTGCCGGGTAAAGTCGGTCTGACCGTGGCCGGCAGTGTGATTGGCTGGGCGTCGGCGATTTTCGGGATTGGCGGTGGTTCGCTGACCGTGCCGTTCCTGACCTGGCGCAGCGTGCCGATGCAGCAAGCCGTGGCCACGTCCTCGGCGTGCGGTCTGCCCATCGCGCTGGCCAGTGCATTAAGTTTCATGATTCTGGGCTGGCACGATCCGTTGCTGCCGGCTCATAGTCTCGGTTTTATTTATTTGCCGGCGCTGCTGGGGATCGCCCTGACCAGCATGGTCTTCGCCCGCCTCGGTGCGCGACTGGCCCACAGCCTGTCGCCGAAGTTGCTGAAAAGACTGTTCGCCGCTTTGCTGTTCTGCGTGGGTTTGAATTTTCTGATCTGACGCACCGCACAATCCTGGCTTAATCCTGAGGTGGCAGCGTCGCCCGGGAATTTTGAAGCTTTCAACTCTAACGAGGAGTCGCAATGCTGCCTTACCCGCAGATCGACCCGGTGGCCCTGGCCATCGGTCCGCTGAAAATCCACTGGTACGGCTTGATGTACCTGATCGGCATCGGCGGTGCGTGGCTGCTGGCGTCGCGCCGGCTCAACCGTTTCGACCCGACCTGGACCAAGGAGAAACTCTCCGACATGGTCTTCTGGATGTCGATGGGCGTTATCGTCGGCGGTCGCCTGGGCTACGTGCTGTTCTACGATCTGAGTGCTTACCTGGCCAACCCGACGCTGATTTTCGAAGTGTGGAAGGGTGGCATGTCGTTCCACGGCGGCTTCATCGGCGTGATGCTGGCGGCGTTGTGGTTTGGTAAAAAGAACAACAAGTCGTTCTTCCAGCTGATGGACTTCGTCGCGCCGATGGTGCCGATCGGCCTGGGCGCCGGGCGTATCGGCAACTTCATCAACGCCGAATTGTGGGGCAAGGCGACCGACGTGCCGTGGGCGATGATCTTCCCGCCGTTCAGCGATCCGGCGCAGTTGCCGCGTCACCCGTCGCAGCTGTATCAGTTCGCGCTGGAAGGCGTAGCGCTGTTCCTGATCCTGTGGCTGTTCTCGCGCAAGCCACGGCCGACCATGGCGGTGTCCGGGATGTTCGCGCTGTTCTATGGCATCTTCCGTTTCATCGTCGAATTCGTCCGCGTACCGGACGCGCAACTGGGCTATCTGGCCTGGAACTGGCTGACCATGGGCCAGGTGCTCTGCGTGCCGATGATCGTCGGCGGACTGTTCCTGATCTGGCTGGCGTATCACCGCGCCCCGGCGACTCCAGCGGCAGCCGTATAAATTCGAACCCCGGGGCTTTGGTCCCGGGTTCAAGGACACAGGTAACTCATGAAGCAATATCTCGAACTGGTCGCCCACGTCATCAAGAACGGCACCAAACAGGCCAACCGCACCGGCGTGAACACCATCAGCTTTCCGGGCGCGATGCTGCGTTACGACCTGCAAGAAGGTTTCCCGGCGATCACCACGCGCAAGATGGCCTTCAAATCGGCCATCGGCGAGATGTGCGGTTTTCTGCGTGGGGTGAACAACGCCGCCGAATTCCGTGCGCTGGGCTGCAAGGTCTGGGACCAGAACGCCAACGAAAACGCGCAATGGCTGGCCAACCCGTTCCGCCAGGGCGAAGACGACCTCGGCGAGATCTACGGTGTGCAATGGCGCAAATGGCCTGCGTACAAACAGATCCCGGTCAGCAATCAGGCCGCCATCGAGCAGACCCTGAAGCAAGGCTACCGCCAGATCGCTGAAGGCGAAGAAGACGGCCAGGCCTACGTGGTGTTGTACAAGGCGATCGACCAGATCCGCCAGTGCGTCGACACCATCATCAAGGACCCGGGCAGCCGCCGCATCCTGTTCCACGGCTGGAACGTTGCTCAGCTTGATGAAATGGCCCTGCCGCCGTGCCACCTGCTGTACCAGTTTCACCCGAATGTCGAGACCAAGGAAATTTCCCTGACCCTCTACATCCGCTCCAACGACCTGGGCCTGGGCACGCCGTTCAACCTCACCGAAGGCGCCGCGCTGCTGAGCCTGATCGGTCGACTGACCGGTTACACGCCGCGCTGGTTCACCTATTTCATCGGTGACGCGCACGTTTACGAAAACCATCTGGACATGCTGAACGAACAGCTCAAGCGCGAGCCGTTCCCGATGCCGAAACTGGTGATCAGTGATCGTGTTCCGGAATTTGCCAAGACGGGCGTGTATCAGCCGGAGTGGCTGGAGTTGATCGAGCCGGGTGATTTTTCGCTTGAGGGTTATCAGCACCATGCGCCGATGACGGCGCCGATGGCTGTCTGAGACGGGCACCGCTTCGCGGTGTTCGCGGGCAAGCCTCGCTCCTACAGGTCAGTGTAAATCTGTAGGAGTGAGGCTTGCCCGCGAAGAGGCCCTCAATGCCCATGACTGCGGCCCACATGCGAATGCTCAACCTCCGTCGCCACAACCCCGCCACTCACTTCCAACCGCTGCAAAATCCCGCATTGATCGATATCCGGCCCTTCGCCACAGCGTTGGCGCAGGTCGAGCAGTTGTGCCTGTAACGCCAGCAAGCCGTCGATCCGCGCCTTCACGTGATGAATGTGCTCGTCGATCAGCGCATTCACGCTTTCACACTGATCCTGCGGACTGTCGCGCAAGGCCAGCAGGCTGCGGATTTCCTCGAGCGTCATGTCGAGGGTGCGGCAGTTGCGGATGAAGGTCAGGCGCTCGGCATGGGCCTGGGTGTAGACGCGGTAGTTGCCGTCGCTGCGGGCCGGTTCCGGCAGCAGGTTTTCGCGTTCGTAGTAGCGAATGGTTTCCACGGCGCAGTCCGTGAGCCTGGCCAGTTCTCCGATCTTCATGACGGCAATCTCCAAAAGGGTGCTTGACCCTATAGTGGCTACAGGGTCTTTACTTGGCAACAGGCACCTTATGGACGCGACCCGATGAGCGATTCCCGACACGATCACACACACGAGGCTGGTCACAGCCACAAACTGCAGCCTGTACAGAAACATGACCATGGCGGTCAGGGGGATTCCTGCTGTTCTTCCAAAGCAGCGGCGTCGTCGCTGATCAAGCTCAGCGAAACGTCCACCGCCAACGCGCGGCTGAGCAGTTTCCGCATCGACGCGATGGACTGCCCGACCGAGCAGACGCTGATCCAGAACAAACTGGGCAAGCTCGCCGGTGTGCAGCAGCTGGAGTTCAACCTGATCAACCGCGTGTTGGGCGTCACTCATGACTTGCCGAGCACCGCGCCGATCATCGACGCGATCAAGTCGCTGGGCATGGTTGCCGAGCCGTTGGAGCAGGGCGTCGAAGCACCCGCCCCGGCACCTGAGAAAAAACCGTGGTGGCCACTGGCGCTGTCCGGCGTGACCGCGCTCGCCGCCGAAGTGATCCACTTCACCGACGCAGCGCCCAACTGGGTCGTGGCGGTTATCGCGCTGGTCTCGATCCTCAGCGGCGGCCTCGGCACCTACAAGAAGGGCTGGATCGCCCTGAAAAACCTCAACCTCAACATCAACGCGCTGATGAGCATCGCGGTGACCGGCGCGATCCTGATCGGGCAGTGGCCGGAAGCGGCGATGGTGATGTTCCTGTTCACCGTGGCCGAGTTGATCGAGGCCAAGTCCCTGGACCGCGCGCGCAATGCCATCAGCGGTTTGATGCAGATGACCCCGGAGCAGGCCACGGTATTGCAGGCCGATGGCAGTTGGGTTTTGCAGGACGTCAAAACCATCGAGCTGGGCGCGCGGGTGCGGGTGCGCCCCGGCGAGCGGATTGGCCTGGACGGTGAAGTGGTGGTGGGCAGTTCAACCATCGATCAGGCACCGATCACGGGTGAAAGCCTGCCGGTCGAGAAGACGCTTGGCGACAAAGTGTTTGCTGGCACGATCAATCAGGCCGGTTCTCTGGAGTATTCCGTCATCGCCGCCGCCAACAATTCGACCCTGGCGCGGATCATCCACGCCGTCGAACAGGCGCAAGGCGCACGGGCACCGACTCAGCGTTTCGTTGATCAGTTTTCAAAAATCTACACTCCGGCCGTATTCGCCTTAGCCCTGGCCGTCGCAGTGATTCCGCCGCTGTTCATGGGCGCGGTCTGGTTCGACTGGATCTATCGCGCGTTGGTATTGCTGGTGGTCGCGTGCCCGTGTGCGCTGGTGATCTCGACGCCGGTGACCATCGTCAGCGGCCTCGCGGCGGCGGCGCGCAAAGGGATTCTGGTCAAGGGCGGCGTTTATCTGGAGGGCGGTTACAAGCTCGATTATCTGGCGCTGGATAAAACCGGCACGATCACCCACGGCAAACCGGTGCAGACCGATTACCTGTCGCTTGACCCAACCGCTGATGCCTCGGCCCCGGGAATTGCGGCGGCATTGGCCGGGCGCTCGGACCACCCGGTGTCGCTGGCCATCGCCAACGCAGCTGTGGATAAAACCTTTGCACCGCTCGTTGTGGATAACTTCGAAGCCCTGGCCGGTCGCGGGGTGCGCGGTGAAATCAACGGTCAGGTCTACCACTTGGGCAACCACCGTTTGGTCGAAGAGCTGAACCTGTGTTCACCCGCCCTGGAAGAAAAGCTTTTTGCACTGGAAAAACAGGGCAAGTCGGTGGTGCTGCTGCTCGACAAATCCGGCCCGCTGGCGCTGTTCGCCGTGGCCGATACGGTCAAGGAATCCAGCCGCGAAGCGATCCAGCAACTGCACGATTTGGGCATCAAAACCCTGATGCTCACTGGCGACAACGTCCACACCGCCCAGGCGATTGCCGCACAGGTCGGCATCGACGAAGCCAAGGGCGATCTGCTGCCGACCGATAAACTGCAAGCCATCGAAGCCCTTTATGCACAGGGCCATAGCGTCGGCATGGTCGGTGATGGCATCAACGATGCCCCGGCATTGGCCCGGGCAGAAATCGGTTTTGCGATGGCCGCCGCCGGCACCGATACCGCCATTGAAACCGCCGATGTCGCCCTGATGGACGACGATCTGCGCAAAATCCCCACGTTCATCCGCCTGTCGCGGCAGACGTCGAGCATCCTCAAACAGAACATCGCCCTCGCTTTGGTCATCAAGGCTATCTTTCTTGGGGTAACCTTCGCCGGGATCGCCACCATGTGGATGGCGGTGTTCGCCGACATGGGCGTGAGCCTGTTGGTGGTGTTCAACGGTTTGCGCCTGTTGCGCAAGTAAGTGATGAGGAGCGGGTGTGCTGAGTGCCGAGCTGAAGGCGTTTTACATGGTGGCCCGTCTGGGCAGCATTACCCTGGCGGCGAAAAAGCTCGGCCTGAGCCAGCCCACCGTGACCACGCAAATCCGCAATCTGGAAAGCCAGTACTCGGTTGAACTGTTCTACCGTGGCGGTCGCCGCCTCAGCGTCAGTGATGAAGGTGCGCGGCTGCTGCCGATGGTCAAGACGCTGTTGCAGCAGGAAGCCGACATCGAGTTTTTCCTGCGTAACAGCGGCCAGGTCCAGGGCACTTTGCGCATCGCCGCCACGGCGCCGTATTACATCCTCGATCTGGTGAAGACCTTCCGCGAGCGCTTGCCGCAGGTGGAAGTGTCGGTGGAGATCGGCAACTCGCAGCAGGTGCTGGAAGCGTTGGAGGATTACCGAGTGGATGTCGCCGCGTCCTCGCAACTGCTCGACGATGCGCGACTGATTCGGCGGGTGCTCGGCAGCGATCCGCTGGTGTTGGCGGTGCATCGCAATCATCCGCTGGCGGTGCACGATCATGTGCCGCTCAGCGCGTTGGCCGGTCATACCTTGTTGATGCGCGAGTCAGGCTCGACCACTCGGCGCCTGACCGAAGAATTGCTGGCCAGCGCCGGGGTGAGTTTCGGGCCGTTGCTGGAGATCGGCAGCCGTGAATCGATCCGCGAGGCGGTGCTGCGCAACATCGGGATCAGCATCATTGCCCGGCAGGAAGTGCCGCACGATCCGCAATTGCGCGTGCTGACCATCGAGAATGCGCCACAGATTCCCGAGTATTTGTACTGCCTCAAGGAACGCAAAGGCGCGCGGTTGCCGGCGGCGTTCCTGGGGTTGGCGCAGGAAATGGCTGGTTGTTGAGAACAACCTTGTTGCTAACTTACGGTGCGACGTTTCGATCAACTACGGTTAGCTGAAAATCACCGGCTTCATAGTCGCCATTGTTGTCGGTAAAAGCAGCAGGCGCGCCGGGAATACCGTAGTTGCGGATGGAGCGCCTTCCGCCGGCAAGTATAATAATATCCAGTTGGTCGGTAATTAAATCATCTAATGTGATGTTGTCTCGGCCCCTTCCAAAAAGAGTAACAGCATAGCCTGTCGCATCAGTGCCGGAATAGGCCGACCAGGTTCGATGAGGGCCTTCCATGCTCAGTAAATGGTTTGTGTAACGGCCAGGGCTGCGTGTGTGGATCAGATAACGATCACCATCCTTTTGGAAGTAAAGCAGTTCGGCTTCTACATTGTCAGCAGTTGTTATGTGTTCAGGAATTCGTTCCAGCTGTTTTCTGTATTCTTCACGTTTCGTTGGGGTTGTTTCTTTATTCAGAATTAATTGAGTCAATCTGTTGTAGTTGGTAGTGATGGGTTTGCCGTCGAAGGTTAATGTTCCGGTAAATGAATGAAGTTGCTCGTTTGGACTCATGATGTATCTCGATAAATAGTGTGGTTGGTTGAGGTTGGTTTGAAGTGTATTTGTAGTAATTGAAATTTTGTAGTGATGAAATGCTCGGTATCGTTAGTTTTTATTTCGGTTGAAAGTTGATTGGCTAACGGCTCGCAGAGTGCTGATTGTTTTTATAGTAAGTTTTGTTCGAGTTGAAAAAGCCGTTCTGGCCTTATTTCAGAGGGCAGCTCCAAAATTTACGAATACCACTATCAGCCGTTTTGGCCTCACTGCCACATGACGGACGCATTACATCCCTAGGATGGCCTTCATCTGCTTGATGAGGCCCGTCCATGAACCACTCGATCGCAACTGCCCTGACCAACCCCGGCGCCCCGATGAAGGTGCGCGGCGTGCAGAAACGCTTCGGCGCTTTCACTGCGCTGGATAACGTTTCCCTCGACGTGGCGGCCGGTGAACTGGTGTGCCTGCTGGGGCCGTCGGGCTGTGGCAAGACTACCTTGCTGCGTTGCATCGCCGGTCTGGAGAAACAGGACAGCGGCGAGTTGTACCTCGGTGATCGCGACGTTTCGCACCTGGCACCTCAGGCGCGGGACTACGGCATTCTGTTTCAGTCCTACGCGTTGTTCCCCAATCTCACCGTCGAAGCGAACATTGCCTACGGCCTCGCCGGTAGCGGTCGTGATGAAGTGCGCAAGCGTGTGGGTCAGATGCTGGAACTGGTCGGCCTGACCGGCAGTGAGAAAAAGTACCCCGGCCAATTGTCCGGCGGTCAGCAGCAACGTGTCGCACTGGCCCGCGCCCTGGCGCCGGCGCCTTCGTTGTTGTTGCTGGACGAGCCGATGTCCGCCCTCGATGCCCGGGTCCGCGAGCACCTGTGCACCGAGCTGCGCCAACTGCAGCGCAGCCTCGGCATCACCACGCTGATGGTCACCCACAATCAGGACGAGGCCATGCTGATGGCCGACCGCATCGCCGTGATGAACAACGGCAAGGTCGAGCAATACGCCACGCCGCAGGAAATCTACGACCGCCCGGCCACGCCGTTCGTGGCGGAGTTTGTCGGCCAGGGCAACTGGCTGCCCTTCCAGCGCAGCAGCGACAGTCATGCCCAGGTCGGCGGGATGAACATGCGCCTGGCGGATGGCAGCGCGAAAACCGCGTCGGGTCGTTTGTTCTGCCGGCCCGAGGCGATCAACGTCAACCCGCTGGTGCATGAAGAAAACCTGTTCCCGGCCAAGGTTCGCGAAATCACCTTCCTCGGCAACCGCTGCCGCATGAGCTTCGAACTCGATCAATTGCCAGGCCACGCGTTGCTGGCAGAACTGGCGCCGGAAGCCATGCCGCGCCTCGGTGCGCAGCAGATCATGGTCGCCTTGCCGCCGCGCAGCCTGCAGGTGTTTGCCTGATGAGCGCGAACATCGCGCTGCCGATACCGCACAAGCAGGTTCGACAGACCTCCCGTGCCGAGATCGGCGACCGGGTGTTTGTGGTCGGCGGCAAAGTTCTTTTGCTGGTGTTGCTCGGCGTCGCGGTGCTGATGCCGTTGCTGGCGATCTTCTGGCGTGGCTTCAGTTCGGAGGCCGGGCAGGGCGGTGGTCTGGTGGCTGCGCGTGAACTGGTCACCAGTGCGAATTTCCACTGGTTGCTCGGCAATAGCCTGAAAGTGTCCCTCAGCGTCGCGGCGATTGTCGTACCGCTGGCCTACCTGTTTGCCTACGCGCTGCAACGCACCCTGATACCGGGCAAAGCTATCTGGCGCGGCATGTCGCTGTTGCCGTTGATGGCGCCGTCGATGTTGCCGGGCATTGCGCTGGTTTATCTGTTCGGTAACCAAGGCATGTTGCGCGGTTTGCTCTCGGACAATATCTACGGCTTCTGGGGCATTGTTCTGGGCGAGGTCATCTACACCTTCCCTCACGCCTTGATGATTCTGCTGTCGGCGCTGTCCCTGGCGGATGCGCGACTGTTCGATGCCGCCTCCAGCATGGGCGCCAGTCCGGCGAAAGCCTTCCGCAGCATCACCTGGCCGGCGACGCGTCAGGCGGTGTTCGCCGCGTTCTGTCTTGTTTTCACCCTGACCATCACTGACTTCGGCGTGCCCGTGGTGGTCGGCGGCGACTATCAGGTGTTGGCGCTGGAAGCCTACAAAGCCGTGGTTGGTCAGCAACAATTCGGTCGCGGTGCATTGATCGGCATGGTCCTGCTGCTGCCGGCGCTGTTCAGCTTCGGGGTCGATGCGTGGTTGCGTCGGCGTCACGGCGATTCCATGAGCGGTCGGGCGCAGGTCTTTCAACCGGCACCGTCGAAACAGCGCGACGGCTGCTACCTGGCCATCGTGCTGCTGATCTGCGCGGTGTTGCTGCTGGTGTTTGGCATGGCGGTGTTCTCGTCGCTGGTGAAATTCTGGCCGTACAACCTGTCGCTGTCGCTCAACCATTACCAGTTCAACGACACGGCGGGCGGCGGTTGGCTGGCCTACGGCAACAGCGTGAAGATGGCCCTGTGCACGGCGTTGATCGGCAGCGTGCTGATCTTCACCGGCGCCTACCTGATGGAAAAAACCAAGGGCCAGCGCGGACTGAACCTGACATTGCGCATGCTCAGTTTCGTACCGATGGCCGTGCCGGGTCTGGTGCTGGGCCTGGGTTATGTCTTCTTCTTCAACCTCAGCGACAACCCGCTGCATGTGCTCTACGGGACCATGACCCTGCTGGTGGTCTGCACCATTGCTCACTATCTGACCACCGCGCAAATGACCGCGACCACGGCGCTGCGCCAACTCGACGCCGAGTTCGAAGCCGCCGCGCTGTCGCTCAAGGCGCCGCTGTACCGGCATTACCTGCGGGTCACCGTGCCGATCTGCCTGCCGGCGCTGCTGGACATCGTGCGCTACCTGTTCGTCTCGGCCATGACCACCGTTTCGGCGGCGATCTTCCTCTACAGCCCCGACACCATCCTCGCGGCGGTGGCGGTGCTGAACATGGATGACGCTGGCAACGTCGGCGGCGCGGCGGCGATGTCGACCCTGATTCTGTTCACCTCGGCGGGCGTGTCCCTGCTGCTGGCCTGGGCCTCGCGCGGTTTGCTGCGCCGCTCCCAAGCCTGGCGGCAGACCGCGCCCGGTCACTGATTTCCACTCCCGCAACCTCAACTCAAAACAGGAAAAGATCATGTTCAAGCCCCTGGCCCTGGCCGCTGCTGTCCTCACCGCTTTCAGCCTGAACGCCTTCGCGGCGAAAACCGAGTTGACGGTGTACACCGCCCTCGAAGCCGAACAACTGAAGACCTACAAAGAAGCCTTCGAAAAAGCCAACCCGGACGTCGAGATCAAGTGGGTGCGCGATTCCACCGGCATCATCACCGCGAAACTGCTGGCCGAAAAAGCCCGCCCGCAGGCTGATGCCGTCTGGGGCCTGGCGGCGTCGAGCCTGGCGATTCTCGATCAGCAAGGCATGCTGCAAAGCTACGCGCCGAAGGACCTCGGCAAGATCGGCGGCAACTACCGCGACGCCGCCAACCCGCCGGCGTGGGTCGGCATGGACGTCTGGGCCGCGACCATTTGCTTCAACACCGTCGAAGCCGAGAAGCAGGGTTTGACCAAGCCCGTGAGCTGGCAGGACCTGACCAAGCCTGAGTACAAAGGCAAGATCGTGATGCCGAACCCGGCCTCGTCCGGCACCGGTTTCCTCGACGTCAGCGCCTGGCTGCAAACCTTCGGCGAGAAGCAAGGCTGGCAGTACATGGACGACCTGCACCAGAACATCGGCCAGTACGTTCACTCCGGTTCCAAGCCTTGCAAACTGGCGGCGGCGGGTGAGTTCCCGATTGGTATTTCCTTTGAATACCCGGCTGTTCAGTTGAAACGTCAGGGTGCACCGCTGGACATCATCCTGCCGAAAGAAGGCCTGGGTTGGGAGATCGAAGCGACGGCGGTGATCAAGGGCACACCGCATGAAGACGCGGCGAAGAAACTGGCTGACTTCTCGGCCAGCCCTGCAGCGATGGAACTGTACAAAGAGAACTTCGCCGTCCTCGCTCAGCCGGGTATCGCCAAGCCGCAGACCGAATTGCCGGCGGATTACGAGCAGCGCCTGATCAAGAACGACTTCGCCTGGGCGTCGAAGAATCGCGACGAAATCCTGACCGAGTGGCGCAAGCGCTATGACGGCAAGTCCGAGAAAGTGGCTGCCAAGTAAGATTTTCATCGGCTGACGGGCCCCATCGTGGGCAAGCCTCGCTCCTACAGAGAAATGCGTACCCCTGTAGGAGCGAGGCTTGCCCGCGAAGGCGGCTTCGAACTTTGGACAAAACTCCATGACACACCCCAACGACCTGCTGATCGTAGGCGCCGGCATCCTCGGTCTGTCTCACGCCTACGCCGCCGCCAGGCGCGGCCTGAAAGTCACGGTTTTCGAACGCAGCGAAACGCCCTTGGGCGCCTCGGTGCGCAACTTTGGCCAAGCCCTCGTCACCGGCCAACCACCAGGCCCGATGCTCGAACTGGCCAAAGCCAGCCGCGAAATCTGGGGCCAGTGGGCGCAACTGGCTGGCCTGCAACTCAAGCGCAACGGCTCATACCTGTTTGCCCGCACCGAAGCCGAAGAACACCTGCTGGAAGTATTTTGCGCCGGCCGCGCCGTGGAACACGGTTACCGCGTCGACCTGCTGCGCGGCGCCGCATTGCGCGACCTGTACGGCGGCAAGTTCCGCCATCACCGCGCTGCGCTGCACGGCATGGACGATCAGCAACTGTATTCCCGCGAAGCGATCCCGGCGTTGATCGATTACCTGCGCCGCGAAATGAACGTCGAGTTTCACTTCTCCACCCTCGTGCGCGACATCGAACCGGGCCGTCTGCACAGCACTGCCGGCACCTTCAGCGCCGAGCACATCATCGTCTGCTCCGGTCACGATTATCAGACCTTGCTGGCCGAGCCGATTGCCGCGCTCAACCCGCAAATCTGCCGCCTGCAAATGCTCCGCGCCCGCCCGCAGATCAACCTCAACCTGCAACACGCGCTGCTCACCGGTTTGAGTTGCGTGCATTACGGCGCTTTCGCCGATCTGCCGGAAGCGGCGGCAGTGCAGGCGCAAATCCTGCACGAGCAACCGCACTTGCATGAAAACGGCATTCACCTGCTGATCAGCCCGACACCTCACGGCGAGCTGATCATCGGCGATTCCCACCACTACGGCAGTGATCCTTCACCCTTCAACGCCGAGCAGGTGGATAACTGGATGATCGAACTGGCCGAGCAGACGCTGGGCTGCAAAGTGCAAGTGGTCGAGCGCTGGCAGGGGGTCTATGGTTCCCGAGGGCCAGGACCGTTTTCGTTCCTGCGGCCGATGCCGGGTGTGAGCGTTGCACTGATGCACACAGGCGTCGGCATGAGTGTCGGGCCGGCAATGGCAGAACGTAATGTCGCGACGTTATTGGGAGAGCGTTGATGGACCGCAAGGCGCAAGTGATCGACGAGGTGTTTGGGCTGTATGAGCGCTTTGGCGACAGCGATTACATCGGCGAGCCGGTGTCGCAGATCGAGCACATGTCCCAAGCCGCACAACTGGCCATGGCGGAAGGCTTCGATGATGAAGTGGTGCTGGCGGCATTCTTCCACGACATCGGGCACATCTGTGCTGACAGCGCCGAAAACATGGGCGGCTTCGGCGTGGTCAGCCACGAGCGGCTGGGCGCCGATTACCTGCGTCGCGCAGGTTTCAGTGAACGCATGGCGCGGCTGGTGGAATATCACGTTCAGGCCAAGCGCTACCTGACACTCAAGGAGCCCGGGTATTACGAACGATTGAGCGAGGCCAGCCGTCGGACCCTGGAGTATCAGGGCGGAGTGATGACCCCGGCCGAGGCTGAAGCCTTCGAGCAGGACCCGTTGTGCGCGGTGAGTTTGCGCATGCGCCAGTGGGATGAGTTGGCGAAGGAGATGAACGTGCCGCTGCTGGATCTCGGCGTTCTGAAGCGCAAGGCTTTGGGCCTTCTGCCCAAGTCGGCTTGAACCACAACTACTGGTGAGACCTCCTACAGGATGAAGAGAGTATTCGCGCAGAGCGTTTTACCAGCATGGGATAGCTTGATCGACCCTAAATTGATTTGAGCTATCCACATGCGTTATTTGAAAGTTACAGCCCAGGACCGAAGTGCGTACGGCAGGGCTGACAACCTGATCCTGCATTTTTTCGAAGAGATTGACGGTGCCGAAGATCGGCTCGTTCACGAAGCCTATGCACTGGATACCACTGCCGATGGCAAAGCTGATTTTCAGTATGGCGACGTGAACAACGACGGTAAGGAAAACATTAAGGACGAGGAGCTACTCAACTTGTTTGCAGAAGCGTTCCTGCAGCTTAGCTGGTTCAATAATGGAGATACTTGGGATCGCTATGTCAAGATATATGTAGAGGATATTGCGCACAACGGTAGTCGAGACCCCGTGCATCTGCACTTTCATGATCGTTCCTACAGACCAGGCCGAAGCCTCGTTTCCACCGCCGCTGTTTTAGACTCCCCTGAGGGCTACATGGTTGACATGGTGTTCGGTCACGATCTGGATGGTGATGGCGATTTGGATAAAGTGGACAAACAGCTTGCCTGGGCATTGAGATCCACTTATCTGAGGTTCAACTGGCGCTGATCAACCGTATCAAAGCTGCTGCGCCAACACCTCGATCTGCTCCTGCCGCTCCGCCTGATTCAACTTCGCGTGCGGATTCAGCGACGACCACTGCGGATGTGCCCGAGCCTTGTTCAAGGCTTCGGGCAGTTTGCCTTCGCGCCAGCTCTTGTCCTGTGGCGTGGCGACCTGGATGCTGTCCATCGCCGCATGTCCACGCGCATTCAGCGCCTGAAGCAACTGCCGCTGCCGCAATGCCAACAACCGCAACACGCTGTCATCGACCGTCAATTCACGCTGACCTTTGATCTTGCCCAGCAACCGGCTGCCGTAGCTACGCGCGGTTTGCAGGGCGCCGCCGGCAATCGCGCCGGCCAGCGCCGCTGCGCCGAGGGTCAAGCCGCCGACCAGCAAATCCACCCCGGCCCCGGCGGCCGCACCCGCCGCGATGCCGCCGCCGACGCGCACGCCCAGTTGCTTGAGGGTTTCCGGGTTGAACAGGTCATCGCCCCAACGGCCATCGAGCAGCGGCAGATCACTGGCCGCCGCGTCCTGCGGGCGGAAGGCATAGAGCGTGAGCAGCGCTTCGACACAACGCTGTTCCCGTTGGCGAACGGCTTTGCGCAGTTCGCTGATCGCCTGTTGTTCCTGCTCGGCGTCGCTGACCACGCTGCGCCGACACGCCGCACAATCGATCAACAATTCGGCAATCAACCGCGCCGCGCTTTGTTGCCGGGCCAGACGCTGGGCCTGCTGATCGGCGATCAAACGTTCCAGTTGCTCGCGAGAATTTTCCAGCAGCAGCGCGAGGCTTTCATACAGGCGCCGCTCGCCATCTTCCGGCGGCGCCACGCTGTCGAAACGCACCAGGGCATGCAAACCCAGACGCGCCAACGCTTCACGCCAATCCGGTTCGCGGTGGTTGGCGCTACTGACGAAATTCAGCACCGGCAGCAGCGGTTTGCCGCAGCTGGCCAGCACTTCCAGTTCGTCGCGGTACTTGGAAAGCACCGGTTCGCGGGCGTCGATCACATAGAGGCCGGCGTCGCAGGTGAGCAGTTGCCGCAGCACCTTGGCTTCCTGTTCGAACCGCTGCCGCGCCTCGCTGCCTTCAAGAAAGCGCGCCAGTCGCGCCGGACCGTCGAGGCGTTCACCTGGACGCTCCAGGCGTTCGAGGTAGTCGAGCAGGGCGATGGCGTCTTCCAGGCCCGGCGTGTCGAACAGGTCGAGCAAGGGCTCGCCGTCCACCGACAACCGCGCGCCTTCGACGTGCCGCGTGGTGCTGGGGCGATGGGAGACTTCGCCGAAACCGACATCACGGGTCAACGTGCGCAGCAACGAGGTTTTGCCGACGTTGGTGTGGCCGACCACGGCAAGCTTCAACGGCGCTTTCCACGGATTAGTCATGACCGGTCTCCAGCCAGTTCAGCGGCGCGCAATCGGCGAAGGGCAGCTCCAACTGTTGCAGCGCCACGTGCCAGTCGCCGAGACGCTCGGCATCCAGCGCTTCGCCCGGCGGCGCTTGCAGCAACCAGACGCGGGTGGCGCTGGCGTTGCGGGCCAGTTCGGCGATCAGCGCGAGGCTGCCGCGGTCCGGCGAACGCCGTGGATCGCAGGCGATGAGCAGGCGGGCCGGGGGGAAACGGCTGAGCTGTTCCAAGAGTTTGTGGCGCGATTCGCGACTGTCGAGGACGCCCGCGTCGTTCACGGTTTTCGGCAGCGGTGGCGGCCATGGCCGTTGATCGTCCAGCTCGATGGCCACCAGCAACGCGCCGTCGCTTTGCAGTTCGCTGACGCCGCTTTCCACGTGATGAAGTTGCGCAGGTGCCGCATCGCTGATGCCCAGGCGTTCGCTGGTGGGCATCAGGCGTTCGCGCAGTTGCGCGTAACCGGGCAGGTTCAGGTCCAGACGTAATCTTGCGCGACCCCTTTTCCAGCGCCACAGGCACAACAGCGCCAACAACAACCTCGGCAAAACCCCGTAGACCAGCAACACGCCCACCAGCCACGCGGCCCAGGCCTGACGAGCGCTTTCAATGTTCAGTGCGGCATCGCCACTGGCGCGGATCATTTCCACGGTGGGCACGCTGAAACCCAGCAGAGCCGGCAGGGCGCCCAGAGCCTGGGTCATGACCACGAACGTATCGCCGCCAAGGATGGTGGTTTCCCAGACGAAGCCGTAGCGCCGGGTCGCCATCAGCATCAGCACAATCACCAACGCGCTGAGCATCGCCAGCAACCACAAGCCATTGACCAGCACACCGAGCGCCCAGCGATTGAGCTTCTGTCGTTGCAGCAGCAACAGCAGGGCGGGCGCCAGTTGCGCGGCTTTGGCGTCGCGGGCGAGTTTTTCGCTGAGCCACAACCACAAGCGTCCCAGCGTCGCGCCGTGCTCACCGGCAAACACCAGGCCCAGCGCCCAGCTCAACAGCAGAATCAGGTTCAGCCCGAGCAAGCTGCCCAAGGCCCAGAACACATTGACCGGCGTTTGTCCGTCGCCCAGCGCGGCAAACGCCAGGCCGGCGCCGCTGACCACGGCCAGCACGGCCAACACCAACAGCGCCAGTCGTGCACCTTGCAGCCAATGCCTGAGGGCTTCGGTCAGTCCATCGCGTTGGGCCAGCCATAAGGCGCGGCGCGAAATCCGTGTCGGCAGATCGCCGCCCGCCGTGCGAGCCACTCGGTTGGCTTCCAGATCATCCAGAGGGCCGGCGTGTTCTTCGCGCAGGCGAATGGTTTCCGTCAGCCAGAGGGTATTCAGTTCAGTCACGCGGCATCCCGTCGCTCAATTGAGTTGTGAGCATAACCGCTGTCGCGCTTGTCGGGGGGCTACGTTGCGAGAAGCCGAGCCTCTGGTATCCTCGCCGGCATGACTAAATCACTCCCCCTCAGCCTGATCGCAGCCCTCGGTGAAAACCGTGTGATCGGCGTCGACAACAGCATGCCCTGGCACTTGCCGGGGGACTTCAAATACTTCAAGGCCACCACCTTGGGCAAGCCGATCATCATGGGTCGCAAGACCTGGGATTCCCTCGGTCGCCCGCTGCCGGGCCGGTTGAACATCGTGGTCAGCCGTCAGGTGGATCTGGTGCTGGAAGGCGCGGAGGTTTATCCGTCGCTGGAGGCTGCCGTGATTCGCGCAGAGGAATGGGCGAAAGAGCAGGGCGTCGATGAGTTGATGCTGATTGGCGGGGCGCAGTTGTATGCGCAGGGGTTGGCGCAGGCTGATCGGTTGTATTTGACGCGCGTGGCGCTGAGCCCGGAAGGGGATGCGTGGTTTCCGGAGTTTGATTTGAAGCAGTGGAAGCTGGTGTCGAATGTGCCGAATCCGGCAGAGGGTGACAAGCCAGCGTACAGCTTCGAGGTGTGGGAAAAAGTCTAAAAGCTTCGCGGGCAAGCCTCGCTCCTACAGGTTATGCGTAAATCCTGTAGGAGCGAGGCTTGCCCGCGAAGAACGATGACGCGGTCTCAACCCGGGCGAATGACGTTCCCGGTCGCCAGATCGCGAATCACGCTCGGATTCTTGCGCCCACCGAGGGTGCCGCCAAGAATCAAATCAAG